>CAYXJS010000146.1:0-7116 GCA_964465045.1 uncultured Bacteroidales bacterium
ATCACCCGCTATTTTTATGAAGACGGTTTAGTGCTGAATGCGTATGGAAACCCAAACCATTTTGCTGAAGAAGTGGCCGGAAAAACATCTGATTCGGCCAGGGCAGTTCATAAATATCTTGATGATGCCCGGCAGATTTATGAGCTGACGGCAAACAATTTTATCTTTAAGCCTTTTGGGCTGCATACTTTTTTCACCTCTGAGTTCTGGCGGGCTGCTATGCGCATCCATAAGCTTAAGGTAGGCAAAACGATGCACCAGTTAAATGCTTCCTACTTCAAAGACAAACGCCTGGTGCAGCTTTTCGACCGCTATGCTACTTACAATGGCTCTGATCCCTACAAAACACCCGGAACATTGACGGTGATTTCGCACCTTGAACATAATGCCGGCGCTTATTTTCCCGAAAAGGGTATGTATCAGATTGTGGAAGGCCTCTACATTCTGGCGAAAGAAGAAAATATTCAATTTAACTTCGGAGAGCGGGTATTGCAACTGATTCGCGATAAGCGTAAAATCAGAACAGTACAAACCACTCAACGCACCCAGGACTTTGATCTGGTTGTGAGCGATGCGGATATTTTTACGGTATATCGTAAAATGATTCAGGGTGTTACGTTGCCTGAAGTGCAGGCCCGTCAGGAACGGTCCAGTTCTGCTTTAATATTTTACTGGGGTATAGACGCTACTTTTCCAAAACTGGATTTGCACAACATACTTTTTTCAGAAAATTATCAGAAAGAATTTGAAGAGCTGTTTCAGCAAAAGCGATTGCCTTCTGACCCTACTGTTTATATCTTTATCAGCACCAAAGCGGTACCTGGAGATGCCCCTGCCGGCCACGAAAATTGGTTTGTCATGATTAATGCTCCTGCTGACGAGGGACAAAACTGGGACTATGAAATTGCAGAAGTGCGCAAAAGGATTATTCAGAAAATCAACCGGATGCTTGAAACGGACATAGAAAAACATATTTTGTTTGAGGAGCAATTAAATCCGAAAGCGATTGAACGAACCACGGGTTCCTATAAAGGCTCGCTTTATGGCAACAGCTCCAATAATACCTTTGCCGCATTTTTAAGACATAAAAACGAAACACCGAAGTTTAAGAATCTGTTTTTTGTTGGGGGCAGTGTGCATCCCGGTGGTGGCATTCCGCTGTGTTTGTCATCGGCAAAAATCATGCATGAACGGATTGAAGAAAAGCAAAAAAACCATGATATCAAAGTATAGTAACACAGCTAAGGCCGTAATTGGCATCGTTTATCTTGTTGGAATTTTGGGGATGTCCTTTCCTGAAACACGAGAATTGTTTCAGCAACTAACGCCCGTGAACCTGCTTTTCGCAGGCTTTATGCTTTTTCTGTTTCACCGGCCTTTTAGTTTAAAATCCGCTTTGCTGTTCCTGTTGGTTTTTTTGGGTGGTTTTGGGGTGGAAGTGGCCGGGGTGCATACCGGTTTGGTATTCGGCAGCTATTCATATGGCGAAGCGCTTGGACTGAAAATAGCCGGGACGCCCTTGCTGATAGGCCTTAACTGGCTTATGCTGATTTACATGGTGTACCATCTGCTGCAGGATTTGAGAACTTCATTTTTCCTGAAAGCTACTATCGGGGCGCTAATGATGGTGGCTTACGATTTGCTTTTGGAGCCGGTAGCCATCCGGCTTGATTTCTGGCAGTGGGGTGGGGGCGCCATTCCGTTACAAAATTACCTGGCTTGGTTCGTGATTTCTTTTGTGTTTTTGCTGATATGGAATCTGGCGAAAGCCAAAACCATCAACCCTGTTTCGAATACCTTGCTGGCAACGCAACTGAGTTTTTTCTTAATTTTAAATCTGACACTTTAAAGCATTTTTGATATGGGAATTTTAATAGCAATAATGGTAATTCTGGCCTGGGGCGCACACCTTTACTACATCTTAACTGGCGTGGAAGTGGCCCTGGATAATCCATGGATGTATGTGCACCTTATAATTCAGGCCTATTTTTATACAGGACTTTTCATTACAGGGCATGACGCCATGCACGGCGTTGTGGCTCCCGGTAAACGCACAGTCAACGAGATCATTGGTAACATTGCCGTGTTTTTGTTTGCCGGACTGAGTTACAAAAGGCTGAAAGTAAATCATGGTAAGCATCATAAATACCCGGCTACGGAAAAAGACCCGGATTACTATGTAAAATCGCAAAATTTTTGGAGGTGGTGGGCCATGTTTATGTGGCGCTACTTAACGGTTACGCAAATCATGATTATGGCTGCGGTATATAATGCTCTCAAATATTTAGGTGGAGTAGAGGAGCCTGCCATCATTGTTTTTTGGATTATCCCGGCATTTCTGGGCACCTTGCAGCTTTTCTTTTTCGGCACTTATCTGCCACACCGCGAACCACATACCAATACCATGAAACCGCATAAAGCCCGCACGCAATCTAAAAATCACCTGTGGGCCATGCTTTCCTGCTACTTTTTCGGGTATCACTATGAACACCATGATGCTCCGCACACCCCCTGGTGGCAGCTTTACAAAACCAAAAAGTCATGATGAAAGCCCGTCATGTTCCGTTTCATGTTTGGTTTTTTAATGTGTACAGCCGCTGGATGATTAAGAGGCACTTTCGTGCGATGGAAATTCATGGTCATCCCGCTGATGAAGGTAAAGCCATAATGATTATCGGAAATCACTTCAGTTGGTGGGATGGGTTTTTCATCGTAGAGGTTAACCGGAGGTTATGGAAAAAACGTTTTCACGTGATGATGCTCGAGGACCAGCTTGAATCGCGGATGTTTTTAAACAAAGCCGGAGCATTTTCGATCCGTAAGGGAAGTCGCTCGCTGATACCCTCGCTGCAATACGCGGGGCAGGTGCTTTCTGATAAGGATAATTTGATGCTGATGTTTCCGCAGGGCAAAATCCAGACGCATCATAAATGCAGTTTTGAGTTTGAAAAGGGGGTGGAAACGATTCTAAAAAACACCGATGAACCTCCTCAAGTCATTTTTAGCGCAGCGCTGGTGGATTATTTCTCTGAAAAAAAGCCCCGATTGGATATTTATCTTGAAAAAGCTGATCTGAGCTCAAAAACAAGCACCCGGGAGCTGGAAGAAAAGTATAATGACTTTTTCAGACGCAAGATTGCAGAAAATGAGCGGGAGCGGTAAATGTGAACTTAATATATAAACCCAAACAACCACAAGGGTATTCTTTTCTTTGTTCCGGTTGCAATATCATCTGAAACCAAGAATGCATTATCCAGATTTTTTATTTGGCGTGAGGATTTGTTTTTACCCCCAATCTCAAAACTGTATGTTTCATCTACCACAAAATCACCTGACTCAGCATAAGTAACAGCATGGCTATGAGATAATTGGTTGAGAAAGAAAGTCTCGCGTAAATTTCCTTTATTGGCATTCTCTTCGGCTAACAAGTAAATATAATTGGTGTTTTCCAAAAATATTTTTTGTGGTTTTTGAAGTAAGCTAACTCCATAGGAGTTACGATACAGGGGCATAAGAATTCTTGCGTCTTTCAGGTGATGTATGTATTCTAAGATAACTTTTCTTGATGTTTGTGTTTTATCAGCCAGTGCACTAATATTCGGTTGAAAAGGAACGGAGCTACCAATTATAAACAGCAATTGTTTCATCTTATGAACTTTGGCAATGCCTGTTTTACGTAATCCAGGCAGCTCAACTTCAAGTATCAGGTTGATAACCTCTTGCAATCTTTGATAAAAAAAATGCTTTTCCTGGTTAAAGAAAGGGAAATATCCTATCCTTAAATATTCATCAAAATACTTTAAAGGTATAATCTTATCATTGATATCAACAGCAATCCTCACAGAATCAAAAAGAATATCTTCTAAAGGAAAAGCAGGGAGAAACTGCCCGGTTTTCATTATCAGAAATTCTCTGAAAGAAAGCCCTGGGAGTGTATAAACAAGTGCTCTGCGGCTTAGGTCAGCATTAGCCGTAAGTATTTGAAGTAAAGAAGAGCCTGTAAAAACTACTTTTAAATCCGGATGATAGTCATAAATGTTTTTCAGCTCAGCAGCCCAGTTTGGATACTTATGTGCCTCATCAATGAATAAATGTTTCCCTCCGCGGCTTACAAAGTCATCAGCTAAATCAATCAGCTTGTTGTTATAAAAATAAACATCATCCAGCTTAATGTAAAGCGCTGACTCATCAAAACCATACGTCTTTTTGATGTATTGCAAAAGTAAGGTTGTTTTACCTACACCTCTGGCTCCTTTGATACCCAAGAGCCTTTGATTCCAGGGTAGATCATCAATAGCATAACGTTCAAATTTAAGGTTTGTATTCCTTAGTAATTCAACATGTCTTGATATCAGCTTGTCCATATTAGATAAAATGTTTCTTATACATTACAAAAATAAGCTAAAATTGTTAACTATAATAAACATAAATACAATAAATTGTTACTTCCATTAAACAGTTTACACGAAAAATCCAGCTTCATGAACCTGTAACCCTTTTGCTTGTTTAACCAAAAACAATTTTACTCAAATCCCATTGGATGGTTTACTTAACATGGTTTTTTGTGGTTTTCGTTAGCCTCAGATTAGTAATTTCTGTGGTAAACTTTCTCAGCAAATCCTATCCTAAATACGCCGGACTAAAATCCAGTCCATTGCTTTCGGTACTGATTCCGGCGCGGAATGAGGAGCAGAACATCGGTACGGTGCTGGATGATCTGACGGCTCAGGATTATCAAAGCATTGAAATCCTGGTTTATGATGATTTGTCGGAGGATAATACCGCAGATATGGTGAAAGCGAAATCACAGGCAGATCCCCGCATAAGGTGCCTTTCCGGCAAGCCGCTGCCTGAGGGTTGGAATGGAAAAAACCATGCCTGTCATCTACTATCGCTAAATGCACGAGGTGATTACCTTCTTTTTGTGGATGCTGATGTGCGGATTGGCAACGGGCTTTTCAGGAATGCATTGAGTATGGCGAAAAAAAACAAACTGCAGTTGCTTTCCATTTTTCCGACGCAGGAGATGAAAACCTTCGGAGAAAAAATCACCGTGCCGGTGATGAACTGGATTCTGACCAGCCTGCTGCCGCTGCCTATGGTGCTGCATAGCAAGAAGCCTTCGCTAGCGGCGGCAAACGGACAGTTTATGCTTTTCGAAAAAGAGAATTACTTTCAGCATCAGTGGCATAAAACCTTCCGGAAAGAAAAGGCTGAGGATATCGCCATTATGAAAGCGATAAAAAGGAAAGGCTATCGCGGACAAACGCTGCTGGGCGACAAGTCCGTACGGTGCCGGATGTATTCGGGATACCATGACGCCATAGAAGGATTTTCAAAAAATGTAAATGCGTATTTCGGTAATAGTTATGCGGTTGCGTTTGGGTTTGCACTGATTGTAACCTTCGGATTTCTTGTGGTTGGCCTAAACCTGGGAGCTTATTTTTTAGCGGTTTATTTGCTGATATCTGCCGCAGTAAAAGCATTTACAGCCGCATCAGCAAAGCAGCCGGTTATACTAAACGTGCTGTTGTTTCCGTTACAAATTATTGCTTTGTGGGTAATGCTAATCGTATCGCTCAAAAACTCGATACAGAAATCACATCAATGGAAAGGAAGAAAAATATCATGATAAAAATACAATTTCGTTTTGCTTTTATGGCGCTTTTGCTTTTTACAGCAACTGCGCTTACAGCACAAACTTCGCAGGATAGAACAGCCGTTTATGACAGCCTGGTTTTAGAGGCTTTTCTTGAGGGTGACATGAGGAAATGGGAAGACATCGTAGATAAGATGGAGCGGCAATATGGTGAGAATCCTGATGCCGATATGCTTTTTCATCTCACCTCGGCCTCTTATGGATTAACAGGTTATTTGCTTGGCCATAAAGAGGAGGACAGGGCAGAGAAGGCTTTAGATAATACCATCCGGTTCAACGAAAAGCTGGCTGAAACTTCCTACAAATCAGAGTCACAAGCCATATTAGCCGGTACATATGGCTTTAAAATCAGCATGGCGCCCTTTAGGGCGGTGTTTTACGGACGAAAAAATCAAAAAGCTATCGATAAGGCTATGGAGCTGGACTCATTCAATCCCATGGTTTGGATGGAAAAAGGAAATGCTTTCTACCATATGCCCGGCATGTTTGGCGGGAGCTATGAAAAGGCCATCACACATTATGCAAAAAGCGCGGATCTGTACGAGGATCGCAGTAAAAAATATCCTGAGTGGCTGAGAATGAATACGCTGGTCTGGCTGGCCAAGTCCCACGCAAAAAATGGAAACCGCGAAAAAGCGGTTAGCCTTTACCGAAAGGTATTGGAAATGGCGCCCGGTTTTAAATGGGTCAAAGAAGAACTCCTGCACGAGGTTGAGTAGGGGTTTTTGTATATAGCATGTTGCCGCCTGTGCATTATTGCTATCTGTTCGTTAATAAATTAAACAATGGTTCGTTGATGTAATAATTTCCAGTCCCAAGTTTTTTCTTAGTCAACAATCCATCATCTGCTAACTTATTCAAATAATTAGCTGCCGTAATCCGTGAAACGTTCAAATCGTTAACTACAAATTCAATTTTCGTGTAGGGATGTTTAAATAAATTATTTAGCAAATCCTGACTATAAAATTTATAATGCTCTCGTATTTTGTGCTTATAGCTCATCATAAGCTCACTAATCTTTAGAATCAAGTCTATTGTTTCTCTCGATGTTTGCTCTATTCCATTAATCATAAACAATAGCCATTCTTCCCACGAATCTGTTTCTCTTACTTTTTGGAGTAAACGGTAGTAATCCGGTTTATTTTTGATGATAAAGCTACTCAAATACAGAATCGGTAGGTCTTGTAATTTTTCCTGAATAAGGTATAAAATATTGATAATCCTGCCAGTTCTGCCATTTCCGTCGTAAAAAGGATGGATACTCTCGAATTGATAATGGATAATTGCCATTTTAACTAATGGGTCTAATTCATATTTATCGTGGCTGTTTATAAATTTTTCAAGATTATCCATTAATCGCTCAATATCTTTGTAATCTTGCGGAGGAGTATAAACTACTTCACCTGTTGCAGAATTTTTCAATTCAGTTCCCGGAAGTTTTCTAAATCCGGCATTGT
>CAYXJS010000147.1:0-7104 GCA_964465045.1 uncultured Bacteroidales bacterium
TTCAGTTCAGTATCGGTAGTCACGAACAGCCTGATGCTAAAGCGAATTAAACTATAAATAACAGTGTTAAAATCAGCATCCGGTCAGGGTTCGTTTTAAAGCCCTGCCCTGGAAGCCTAAAAAATAAGGAGGAATGATGAATAAACTTAAATTTAAAAGCAATCTTACATGCCAGGGATGCATAAGCAAAGTAAAACCGCATCTCGAAAAACTGAATATCAGCGACTGGAATGTAAATCTAAGCGACAAGGAAAGCCTGGTTACGGTAAAAGGCGATGTTAAGCAGCAAGAAGTGATCGATGCTTTTGCTGCCGCCGGTTATGAAGCTAAACCTAAAAAAGGTTTCCTTAGCGGGATAATTTAGGTTGCATGCGACTTATCAAATCCTGACCGGCCAATGTATCGAAAAAGCATACAGCGAAACCCGAAATGATAAGCGCAGCCGCTTCAATTGCCGTCATAGTTTGGCTTTACAAGCAGATTTTGAATCGGTAGGTTTCCCGAAAATGATTACCACAAAATACATCAGTATAATTCCTGCCGGAAACAGCAGCCAGAGTGGAATGCCGTAAGCCGCCGGAATTGTACCGGCAATTATCGCAACAGCGCCAACAGCCAAGGCATAAGGTAATTGTGTTCTGACGTGTTCGATATGATTACATGAGCTTGCCAAAGAACTGAGAATAGTAGTGTCGGATATTGGCGAGCAATGGTCTCCTAAAACTGAACCGGCTAAAACCGAAGAGACTACATTGAAGAAAACTTCATAGCTCTGGGCGGTATCAAAACCGTTTTCAACCGTAATCATCCAACTGGCCGGAAGGATTAGCGGATACAAAATAGCCATCGTACCCCAGCTTGATCCGGTGCTGAATGCAACTAAAGCGGCCATTACAAATGTAAGCGCCGGAACAAGATAAGGGGTCATCTGCATTTCAATCAAAATCTTAGAGATGAAATCAGCGGTGTGCATTTGTTGTGTAACAGCAGCAATAGACCAGGCCATGATTAAAATAACAATAGCGGTAAGCATTGTTCTGAAACCATTTATCAGACTATTTACCGCATCCGTTAAGGATAACAATTTCTGAACGCGGGTGAGAATAACGGCAACTAAAACTCCCAATAATGATGACCAAAGTAAGGCTTTATATGAATCAGCTGCTCCAATCGTAGCCGAAAGCTTTTTGGCAAAAGAGATATCCTGATCCCAAACAGCAGCATCCCACCCCGTATAAAGCAACCCTGTGATCGTTCCAACTATGATGATCACAACCGGAATAATCGCATTAAACGCTTTCGGGACAATATGTTCAGGCACCTCCAGTTCGTTAAGTTTGTTGGAAAACCCTTCCCCGTCTGTTGATTCTGTAATGCCGGTTTTTCGTGCTCTGCATTCGGCCTTGTACATCGGCCCGAAATCCTTTTGCTTCCAAACCAGCAACAAAATAAAAATCAGTGCAAAAACCGGATAAAAAGAATAAACCAGCGAATTCAGAAAAATGGTATACGGACTTTTATCCAGTCCAATGGTATTGATTCCATCCTGAATATAGCTGAGCTCCGCTCCTATCCATGTAGTCACAAATGCAATAGCTGCAATGGGAGCCGCTGTAGAGTCTACAAGATAAGCCAGCTTTTCACGTGAAATATGCAGACGGTCGGTCACCGGGCGCATGGTGTTTCCCACAACCAGCGTATTGGCATAATCATCAAAAAATATAGCTATGCCCAGCAGCCAGGTTACAAACTGCCCTGATCGTGTGTCACTGGCATATTTGGAAAGCTTTTTCACCACGCCTTTCATTCCACCGTTCCGGGTGATTACATTTACCATACCTCCTATAAGCATTGAGAAAACGATAATGGACAGATGGCCGCTATCAAAAAGCGCTTCGATAATGTATTCATCGGCTATAGCAAAAAGACCTTTGAATAATGCGATGATAATGTTATTCCCGGCATAAGTGTAAATTATGGTGGTTCCAACCAATAAACCCGTGAAAAGCGCTGTGAAAACTTCCTTCAGTACCAATGCCATCAAAATAGCAATTAAAGGAGGCAAGACAGACATCCATAAAGGTATTCCACGGGTTTCTCCTGAAAAAGTGAATTTGTCTGAATTGATTTGATATCGGTCTTTCGGTTTTAATTTCATCTCAAACTCTGCAGCACCATTTTCAAAAACCAGCGATTCGGTTCTCCCGTTGATATAGGTTAAGATATTCTGTTGCTCGAAATATCCCGTCAGTTCAGGGTCTGTAAGAATAATCTGGTAGGTTTGCGCTACGTTGGCTACTTTTATTTCCGGCTCTTCCAATTGGAAGTTATCTTGCGTTGTCTCGGGTAGTTCCTGAGAAAACAGGGTGCTGGCAATGAGAAAAAAAACAACAGCTAAGACGTTTTTCATGTGTTCACTTTTGGTTTTTGACAACCATTGAATTTACATATCATATTGAAAATTCCCCTACAGTGAAAAATTCATCAAAAACATGCGAAACAATTCAATACTCATGTTTCACAATAAGCACACGAAGATAGCAATGAAAGTTGAAATTACAAATCGGTGGTCTGATTCCGGGTAAGCCAATAAATGAAAATGCGGCCTGAAAGTTTTACCTTACCGGCCGCATTGATGCTTTTTATAGTTGGATCGCTTAGGCTATGGCAATCTCTTTTTTCTTGTAAACCTCTTCCTTCAGCGGCAACTCAATAGTAAGAATTCCATTTTTGAAAGAAGCCGAAATTTTTTCGTCGTCAATTTCATCGGTTAATTCAAAGCTGCGTTCCATTCTGGCAGCGCCAAATTCACGCAAGCGATAAGACTTGTCTTGATCCTCTTTTTCTGCTTTAACAGTCAACTCTTCGTTTTCTACCTTCATGGAAATATGCGTCTTGTCAAAACCCGGTAAGGCAACTTGCATCACATATTTTCCTTCTTCTTCGATGATGTTGGCTTTCGGAATCATACACTGGTCTTGATTCACATCCTCATCTTCCATATTAAAAAGTGTATTCAAAAAGCTGTCCATCGGATTGTTGTAATGATATTTAACTAAAGTCATTTTTTGGTCCTCCCTAATTTTTGTTCTTTAATTGCTTTGTCTTATAAACATTATCAACTGAAATGCCAAAAACAAAAACTCAGATTTACATGTCTTTTTGTCTGTTTTTAAATTGATTGCGTGTCATTTTGGCTGCTTAGGAACTAAAATAAGCCAGAAAACCATACGGTTTTTAAGAGGATTGGCTCTGTTCTGATTATTGAATGTGAAAAGCTAAATGATTTGTATTAGGTGATTTAGGTCTTAGTGTCAAATATAATGTATTCACATAATGCAATTATTTAGGTCGTTAAGTTCAGTTGGCAAAAAGCAGTTGGCAGTTGGCGATATTTTTTCATCAATACCAGCAGTTATACAATTCATAAAAGGTCACATTGCCAACTGCATTCTGCCAACTGCCAACTTTCATCTTAAACTTATGCCAAATAAAGAAACGAATACAACATTATATCTGATGCCTCTAAATATTTGATAATTTATCATTAACAATACATTTATACATTGTTGTCCGGTAAAACAATTGAGATTTCTTACCGAAGCTTCGGGACTTCAGCCGACGGAGTGCAAATTATACCACAACTTGCCGGGACTTTAGTCCCCGTATTCTGCTCCGATTGCTGGGGCTAAAGGCAAATTAGTCTATTGCAATTACTCCAACCGTTGGCTAAAGCCAAACAGCCTGCCCCGCAGTATTGCGGGGGCAAAGGATAGTAAAACTCTGGAATACAACGCCAATCAAAATGTTGTCATTGGTACTGAAAGGAGAAATCATATTAATTCATAATTCATTTTTTTATTTTTATCGGACAACAATGACATTTATATAAATCACTCATTGAATAGAAAAGAACCAGAGGATTTTATAAGCAAAATGGAAAAGATTAATGAGGCTGGTCTAAAAATGCTCTATTTTTTCAATTGAATGACGTAATATGCCTTTTATCAGGATGTTATGAGAAGTGCATTTTTATAATTAAATTGTTTATAATCAAATAATTAACCTGCAAACTTAGAAACTCACGAACTTTTTAAACTGAACTCATTAATATTTGAGAAGAAACTAAGACGACTTCTGCATTTAAAAACTTCAAAAAGAAAAACCCCGCCTACAAAGGCAGGGTATACATTTCATATTGTTCCAGTTAAAAACTACACGTGGAAATAATTTTCCATGAGCTGAATCAGTTTTTCAGGCTCTTTCTCTATTTCTTCGCGGATATGCTCATCCTCAAATGATTCAAGGTTTTTAGCCAAATCATTCAACAATGATTCCGGGAAAACATCGTAGCAGCGGTACACGTCAGCTTTTTCGCGAAGTTTAGTGGCCGACTCCACGCACGAGGCTGGCAAGTGCTCGAGATTGGCAGCCTTATTTTTATGTTCCTTGTCAAATATATCGACATCCACGTATGTTTTTTCGGCCAGACTGAGGGCATTGTCCATCTGCAATCCGTGGCGGGCGGCAACAGCCAAACCGGCCAACAGCAGATAAATATCAGCGCTACCGTCGGGTGAGCGGAACTCAACGGTTTGTTTATCCGTAAAGTCAATCTTAGTGTCCGGCTCTTTGGGATTAGCTATAGCCGACATGTTCACGTTGCCATGCCAACCGAGGGGCACACGTACCAGTACAGAACGGTTGCGGTCTCCCCAGCACACATTCGTAGGCGCCTCCTGGTTCGGAACCAGGCGCAAATAAGAAGTAGGGTTTGTATTTCCAAAAGCCGTTAATGAAGAAGCCAGATCAAGATATCCTGCAATGGCTTTTTTGGCTGTATCGCTAAGGCCATCTTTATCTACCATGGCGTTTTTACCCCCCTTCATCAATCTTGTGTGGACATGCATACCACTTCCGGCTTTACCAACCGTTATTTTGGGCGCAAAAGTAATCGTTACGCCATATTGATAAGCCAGCGACCTCAAAATCCATTTAGCTATAATAAGCTGGTCAGCTGCATCTTCAACTGTATCAGGCAAAAATTCAATCTCATTTTGCTCATAAACATACCCTTCCTGCGTAAAGTTTCCCACTTCAGAGTGGCCATATTTAAGGTTTCCGCCGCATTGGGCCATCGCCAGCATCGCTTCCCTGCGGAAGTCACCGAACTTGGCGAACGGCTCTGCTTCGTGATAGTTTCTTTGGTCAGTAGCCTCAAAAAGCGGTTCTTCCTCGCTAATAACGTAATACTCAAGCTCACCCATCACTTCAAACGTATAGCCAGTCTCTTTTTTCAGCACATCATGTGCCTTTTTCAAGACATACTCAGGCGCTCCTTCAAAAGGCTTACCGGTAGCATCAAAATAGCTGCACAGAATATCCAGCGTAGGAATATCCGTAAACGGATTCAGAAATGCCGTTTTATAACGAGGCACTACATACAAATCGCTGGCGCCGGCCTGCACATGCGAAAATAAACTGGAGCCATCCACGCGTTCCCCTGAAGTAAGGATATTGTCAAGATGTTCTTTGCTGTTGATGACAAAGTTCAGGCATTTCAGCCGGCCATCCTGGCCTACATACCTGAAGTTTATCATTTCTATGTCGTTATCTTCAATATATTTTATTAAGTCATTTTTCGTAAACTCACTGGTCGGTTTATTTAGGTACTGAACCAGCGGATTCGGTTGCATCTCAATATTTCTGTTCATACTTTAAAAGTTAAAATTCATAAAATGTCGTCAAATATATCAATTTTTACAGGAAGGTATTTCATGACAAATCCACCCAGCTGCTATTTATATTGTTTCGAAACAAAAAGATGGTTTCTGATAATATGCGCATTTTCCAATACGATTAGACACCAACGATGTAACGGTTTTTTCTGATTCTAAGGCTACTTCCCGAAATAAGCATCAAGCAGCTCACGAGCAGCATTATACGGACTGATTTGAGAATCCAGCAGCTTTGTTTCCATTTGCTTTAGCTTATCCTGAATAGACTTATTATGATAAAAATTGTCTTTTAGATGTTGATTGATGGTTTCATACATTACCATTTTGGCTTGCCGGTTTCTTCGTTGCATAAAATAGCCGTTGGCTGTAGTATGATTTTTATAATCCATAATATATTTCCATACATTTTCAACGCCCTCTCCCGTTACTGCAGAGCAGACGTCCACTTTGGCCGTATAGCCAGACTCTGGCGGTGGAAACAAATGAAGTGCATTTTGATACTCATTCTTTGCCTGCATGGCGCGTTGCTTGTTTTCGCCATCTGCTTTATTGATCATCAGGGCGTCTGCCATTTCCATGATGCCTCTTTTAATACCCTGCAGCTCGTCTCCGGCGCCGGCCAGCATTAACAACAGAAAAAAGTCAACCATAGAATGCACCGTAGTTTCAGACTGTCCAACGCCTACGGTTTCTATGAAGATAACATCATATCCGGCGGCTTCAGCTAAAATTACAGACTCGCGGGTTTTACGCGCTACGCCACCTAAAGAGCCAGCTGAAGGAGAAGGACGGATGAAGGCCCGTTCATCAGAAGAAAGCTTTTCCATGCGGGTTTTATCACCCAATATGCTTCCTTTAGAACGGCTGCTGCTGGGATCGATAGCTAAAACAGCAAGCTTATGGCCGTTTTGGGTTAGATAGGAACCCAGACTTTCTATGAAGGTACTCTTACCAACTCCGGGAACACCTGTAATGCCAATGCGTATGGAATTTCCGGAATAAGGAAGGCATTGCTCTATGATTTCCTGTGCTTTCTGATGATGACGGGGCGCAGCACTTTCCACTAATGTGATAGCCTGGCTTAGCATATACCGGTCACCCGACAAAAGGCCATTAACATATTGTTTTGTATCTAAAAGCTTTTTTCCTCTCTTTTTCGCTTTCGCGGAATAACCGGGATTGATAGACGGTGGCTGCGGTATGCCGTCGTTCACATTTAACGCTGAATTTTTCTTTTTTTCCGTCATGCCATTTTTTTTTGCAAAGATAGTTTTTCGATATCATTGGCATTACATCCATGAAAATGCAACTTTATAACGGAAGTTCATTCATAAAAATCCCTAAAAAGCCTGACTATACTACTAAA
>CAYXJS010000148.1:0-7086 GCA_964465045.1 uncultured Bacteroidales bacterium
AAATTTGCTTGCAAAGAAATTGGAGAAAACCCTGACCTTGGGAGAGAATATACGGAAATTAAAAGAAATTTACTTGGACTCAAATCCGGAAAGCACATAATATTTTACCATATGATTTCAGAAGAAGAAATCGAGGTTATTAGAATATTGCACGAAAGAATGGACTTGAAAAATAGATTGATAGAATAAAAACTACAAGCAATTAGGGATCAGTCACAGTTGGTTGATAGCGAAAGAAAATCATGCTGAATATCAAATACTCAGTCTGCTTAAAACAGCTTCTCCGTTTTCAATTTTTGTTGCCAGCGATCGAATGGTCTCCTTTTTTAAGAGCTGTGTAAAAGCTTCCCTAATAGGCTCGTATTCGTTATGCAACGGGCAGGGATTATTGGCATCGCAATGTTTAAACCCAAAACCACACTTGGTAAAGAAAATCTTTCCTTCCATAATCCACACAACATCATATAATAAGATATCCTGTTGATTATCTTCTGTAAAGAAAAAACCACCGCCGCGCCCGCGCACTGAGTTCAGGAGCTTGAAACGGGTCAGCGTTTGCATAATTTTAGCCACATACTGCTCCGGGGCATCAATATCCCTGGCAATGGTTTTGAAGCCGGGCCGATGCCCTTTCCTGCTGTTCAGCTCCACAGAAACCAATGCGCGTATGGCGTATTCGGTGGTTTTGGATAACATAATCTTATTTTCAGGTTTTCTTCCGCAAAATTAACTATTCTCCGAAAAAGCCTTGGTACATTTTCTCGGCATTCGGAAAAAGAATATTGTTCTCCAGATGAATGTGCCTGTGCAAATCTTTCTCAAACTCATAGAGCTTGTGGTACAATACCCTGAAAGTGTTGCAGGCATCAGGAGGTGTATTATAGCTTTCAGATAAGGAATCAATTTCCTCAAACCTCGCACCTTCATTTGCATGTTCCTCCCTCATCAATGCGATGGGTTGGTTAACATCACCAAAATGAGGTTGCTCAACCGTAACTCCAGAATCTTGTGCTTTTTGCATCTTCCGGATAAAAGGAAATAAAATCAGTTCTTCCTTTTTCATGTGTTGAGCGAGATTCCCTGCTGAAGCTTCAAATAATTCCCGGATTTCAAAAAGCTCGGGATGATTATCTCCATGCACCGAACAAACCTTTTCAAGATATTGCTTCAAAACAGGAATATTTTCGGTTACATAAGTATGGTGTTTTTGCTCAATATAATCAGCCAGCTCTGCAGAGTTGAGACTTTGAATGTATTTAGCGTCCGCATCTCCATTCATGCTATCTTCCAGCTCTGCGATAATCTGATTGTGATCAAGCCCTCGCTCCCGGCAGGCTTCTTCAACGGAGACTTGCCCACCACAGCAAAAGTCGATATTGTATTTCTCAAAAACGTCTGCAGCTTTCAGGTTATAACTCACTATATCTGCAATCTTCTGTTTTGTATCTAGTTGTAACATAATTCAATATTTTTTTATTATTAAAGATATTTAGGTCTTCTTTGCGCAAATATATACATTTTGATGACAACTACAATACTTATTCGAAAAAAAAATCTGATGATCGGATTATTACCTTGTCGTAATTATTTTTCGCTCGCTTTGATTCAAACCACGGTCAGTCAGCTACTTAAATCCTCCTTCTATGTTTAAAATTAGTCAGGATCACCTCAGTTAATCTTTTGAAATTTTGTTTTCCAACCTATTAACTTACAAACCTAAAAACTTACGAACTTATTAAACCGGACCCCATTGATCATCCACTTTTAGTTCACATTTCTAATCGAAGTCAGGAAAATCTGAAGCCGTATTGATATTTTTAAACAAGTGAGTGTTGTAATAACTTTTGGCGGAGACCACATTCACAATTCGGGTTGTACACAAATCCAATAGATCCATCATTTTGTAATTCCGGATTTCCAACTGCTTCTCCACTACCGGAAGCATCCGCTTATGATATACAGCACACAACGGCTGTAATCGCCCCTGATATGAAGGCACCACAATATCATAGCTGTCATCAGCTTCCGATAGCAAATGACGGATTAAACCTTTATTGACATAAGGGAAATCGCAGGCCACTACCAGGTTCTGCCTGGTAACCGAATACTTCAGGCAAGTATACAATCCGCCCATTGGACCAGCCCCTTTCACCTCGTCGGCAAGTAGCGGATAGCCAAACTTCCTGTAGGCAGGATTATTTGTATTGATAATAATCCGGGAAACTATACCTTCCAGCACTTCGGTTATATGCTCAATCATCGGCTTGCTTCCCAGCTTAATCAGCCCTTTATCTGCCCCCATCCTTTTACTTTGTCCGCCTGCTAAAATGCAGGCATTTATTGTCCTTTCCATAGCTATTTTGTAAATATAAATATTTTCAGTACTATTTATCTTAGAAAAATCATCTGTAACTGACATAAATACCCCATCGTTAAGCAAATATGATAAGGTCGAAACATTTACGGTCCCTATCTTTTTAACAAAAGTGAGTAATAATTTACTATTTTTGCCAAAAAAATAAATATGAGCACGCTAACCAAACGCCAGGAAGAAATCGTATGGAGCGCCATTCATTTAATAGATGAAAAGGGGATACAAGGATTAACTATCAAAAACCTGGCGACAAGCATGGAGTTTACAGAAGCCGCCGTATATCGCCACTTCAAGAGCAAAGCCAATATCCTTACAGCCATAATCGATCTCTTCAAAACACAGTCCTCCCAAATCATCAGCAAAAAAAAGGAAGAAGAAAAATCTGCATTAACCGCGTTGACCCAAATTTTTTCTGACTACAGCAATATTTTCATCGCTAATCCGGCCATCGTCTCGGTGATATTTGCTGAAGAGATTTTTCAGAATGAAGCATCTCTTACTGAAAGGCTTACTGAAATCATAGAGTCTAATGAGATGTTTCTGCACAACCTGATAAAGCAAGGACAGAAGAATGGCGAAATCAGGAATGATATAGACCCCACGCTGGCCGCCACCAACCTGCTGGGAGCCTTCAGGTTAACCGTAAAGAAATGGAAACTCAATGGCTTTAGGTATTCCCTGCAGGATGAAACAAAGCGTTTGACAGTGTATTTTAGTACAATATTGTCCCCTTTGTAAGATAACCCTAACCATAAGCCCGTTTAAAAAAACTGGCTAATCTGCTTATGAACTCACCCTTGTTCTTTTAAACAATAAGTACGGGGTTTGTGTTTACTTACATACAAATATCATTAAAAAAATATGAACTATGCTAAGAGAAAAACACAGATCAATGCAAACCAAAAAAGGCTCCATAATTGTTATTCTATCATTAGGCATTATCATAGCCTTTATCACGAGTTCCAGCACGACTGGTAAAAAACAACATGATTCAAAGATATATTTGCCAGCCGCACAAAACTCCAATCCTAATAGCCAAGCACCAGACACCCTGCCATTGCTTTCAATCATGACAAAGCTTGAGCATGATGTAAACAAGATTAGTGCGGGGATATGGAGACATGACTTTCAGATGATAAAAAAAGGAGCCAAAAATATTGCTCATCATCCTAAAATTCCTCCAAGACAGATAAAGCTTATCAAAGCCATTCTCGGGCCCGACCAGTTCAAAAATTTTGTAAAAACCGATCAACGGGTACATAAAAAAGCGGTCGAAATAGCAAAAATGGCTGATAAGCAAAAGCTGGATGTGACCACAGAATTATTCCTGGAAATGGAGCGGGGATGTATCTCTTGTCACGTAAACCACAGAAATAAAATTGTTTCCAGCGATAACTGGTAAAACATGATAGCAAATCAAAACCAAATACTATGATATCAAGAAATCTGGACAAAGCGAGAGAAGCTTACAAAAACAAAGACGCTGAAGCCGCCAAAGAAGCCCATGCGGGCCACGTGCATTCAGAGCCTCACAAACAAGGTTCCGGCCAGTATATCGGAAGCGCTGTTTATGGCGGGCTTGACGGAATTATCACCACATTTGCTGTAGTAGCCGGGGTGGCCGGTGCGCAACTCAGCGCCGGAGTTGTTCTTATCATGGGATTTGCCAACCTTTTTGCCGATGGCATCTCGATGGCCGTGGGCGATTTCCTAAGCACAAAAGCTGAGCAGGAATACAACACATCCGAAAAAAACCGTGAGAGCTGGGAAGTGGATGTCTATCCCGAAGGGGAAAAACAAGAGCTTGTCGACTTATACACAGGCAAAGGATATTCAAAAGAAGATGCGCAACAAATGGTCGATATCATTGCCAAAAACAAAGAAGGCTGGGTAGATATCATGATGAAAGAAGAACTGGAAATCATCGAAGATAACTCCTCGCCGCTTAAAAATTCACTGGTTACATTCGGCAGTTTTACCGTATTCGGCTTTATTCCGCTCATTGCCTTTACCATAGCCCAACTCTATCAATCCCTTCAGGACAGCACATTTTTGATTGCTTCGGTAATGACCGGTGCCACACTATTTATCCTGGGCGCATTGAAGGTGCGTATCACCAACCAAAAGTGGTACCGCGCCGGATTGGAAATGCTGCTTGTCGGAGGTATTGCTGCTGCCGCCGCTTACGTTGTTGGGGTCTTGTTAAAAGGCGTGGCTTAAATATTTATGATGGCCCCTTTGCGCCATACTTTAGTCCACACGTTACCAATGGCGTGGAAGTTGCTTATCAGGTTGGGACCTCCGTTTACAAAAAATATCCTGGCCGATTCACCTTTCTTTACTTTTAAGGAGCCATAACGGTATTTTGTGATAGCCTGACTTACTCCGTTTAATACTACATACTGCGGGTTTTCACCGGCTAATGTCTGGAAATTGAAAGGCATCCGTTCTTCCGGCTTCACATCCTTGTTGTTGACATATAACTCGTTTTGCCCAAAATAAAACTCATGGTCTACCCGTGGAAGCCCCTGTGGCGGCTCTACCAAAATTAAGCCATACATACCGGCACTGATGTGATAATCGAGATTTGGAACAGCACAGTGATATATAAACGCTCCCGGATATATTGTTTAAAACGGAGGTATTTCGTTTGTCCGGGCCCCACCAAAGTGGCTTCTGAACCACCGCCCGGGCCATATGCGGCATGAAAATCTACATTGTGGGGATGCGTTGCATTATCAGAATTTGTAATTGTTAAATTAATGGTATCTCCCTGGCGTACACGTATCATAGGTGCCGGCACCTGCCCGTTAAATAGCATGTATTGAAAATATTTTCATTCAAAGAAGTAAATTTGATAAACGTAAAGTATGTTGGGTTGCAATGCTCTTTCACTTGCTCCGTCAGGAAGGACACCATTTTGTTCAAAATCAATAAACGGTTTGACCCCCTTGCACAACAATAAAATTACCTTTTAATGCTACAATAATCCGCGGATCAAAATGTTTATAAACCCTGTTACTCAACAATAAATTTACCATTCATCGTAGAGTAATGTCCCGGGAAAGAGCACAAAAAGGGATAGGTACCTTTAGTTGGCGCCTTAAAAATGATGGTATCTGATTCACCACCACCAAGCATTTTTGTGTGGGTAATGACGTCATTTGACCGGTTGGATGGAATATAACCATTATCCTTAGCCATAATAGCATCATTAGCATAACTGGCCATGTCAACGCCTTGCTTTAGTAATACCCAATTATGCCCCATAGCGCTTTCGGACATTTCACCGACGTGTTTTAACGTAAGTATGACTACCTGACCTGCCTTTACGCGCATCTCTTCTTTGTTAAACTGCATCTTGTCATCCCCGGTGATTTCCAACCTCACGGTGTCAGCACCAGCATTTGACTGGAAACCCTTTGATTCATTCAGCGCCTTTGCTTGCGCACTTTCGATTGTCTGCGATATCTTGTTAACAGTGTGATGTCCATATGTCTCTTTTTCTGAGTTTGCAGAACTGTTGAATGAGAACAGTACTGCTGATAGACTCAAACCGATAAATAAAAATACTTTCTGGAATTTCATCATATTATAATTTTAATTAAAGATATTTAGGTCTTTATTGCACAAATATAATTGTTTCTGATCCATTTAGCAAGTGTAGATGTAAATTCTTCCCCTATCCATATTCCGAATGGAGCAAACATCGTTGACCATTCCCACTAAACCACGATAATTGCATTTCTCATCGAGCAAAGCGTTGTAGAAAATGTTGATAAATTTGTCATTCATTTGAAGCCTAACCTCCTGCTATATCCTGTTCGCCTTTGCAGAAAACATCAATAAAGATTTGTATTGTTGCCACGCTCATACTGGAACAGAATTTATACCCTGTTCGGTTTTATTCCGTTCAACACCTATACTATAACTTAACTCTATCAATTCATGAAAGGACTGGCATTAGGTGCTTATGAAGCAATCCCCTGCCCGATTTAAATAAAAATTTTCAAAAGAGTTGCGTAGCAAAATATTTTGTATTACTTTTGTAAGTGATTATTTACATACTATGATATCAAAAAGAAAAACACAAATTATGCAGGAAGCCATAAGTATTGTAAGTCAGCAGGGCTTTCATTCCCTTACGATGGCAAACATTGCCGGCAAAGTAGGAGTATCAGAAAGCGCACTCTACAGGCATTTCAATTCAAAAAATGATTTGCTGATGGAGATACTCAACGATCTGTTTCTTCGCACAGCAGGCAATATTTCTGCCGTTACCAGTCAACCTGTTTCCAGCACAGAAAAATTGATGCGGATTATGGAAATCCAATTGACTATGTTCCACCAACAGCCAGCGCTGGCCAATATGCTGTTTGCAGAAGACTACTTCTACTCGAATCATGCCCTTAAAATGCTAATTCACTCCATTATCAATACTATACAACTATATATCCAGGAGATTATAGAAAATGGTAAAAGAACAGAAGAATTCATTTCGATAACAGACCCTTATCAAATGTCACTGATGTACCTGGGCAGTATGAGGATGGTGGTTATGGAATGGAAACTATCCAATTACAGAAAAAACCTGGTTGATGAGGGGAAAGCATTGCTTGAGAATATGACAGCACTTATAACTCAAAAAAATTTTAATAATTAGTTTGTAAACACTCACACTCATGAACACACTCGTTAAAATAATTTCAAAA
>CAYXJS010000149.1:0-7052 GCA_964465045.1 uncultured Bacteroidales bacterium
CGCTGCGCGAAAGAGCGCTTCACTTCCTGACAGAAATCCCGGCAGAAAGCAACCATATCATCACAAAATGGAAAAATACCGGCATAACTGCCGAAAGCGCTTTTCAGACGCAAGCATTGATATATCTGAAAAAACAATATTGTACTCCTAAAAAGTGCTTGCAGTGTCCGGTTGGGAAAAAGATACTTTCGTAGTTAATTGCTCTGTCTCTAAATATTTTCATATATTTGCTTTAAAGCTGTCAGGCATAAAATGGGATGGAATCAATTTTTCGGTTTTAACAAGAAAGAACGAATTGGCGTCATAGCGCTGATAGTTTTTTTAATTCTAATTGTATCAGGATATCTTTTTTTACCCCGCTTTTTTTCTTCTTTTGAGCAGCAAAACACGGCACAGTTAGAAAAAGAAGTAGAAAGATTTGTAGCTGCACGGGAAAAGAAAGAAAAACAAGACAAGATTCAGAATCAAAATAATGACAGCCAGGATAATCAGGAAAAACAACACAGTATATACGAAACACGGCAGCTAACTCCTTTCAGGTTTAATCCCAACAACCTGCCTGAAAAAAAATGGAAAGCCATCGGTTTTTCCGATAAGCAGATCAGCATAATTAAAAACTATGAGGCCAATGGAGGTACATTCAGAAAAAAAGAAGACCTGCAACGGATTTACGGTATTGATAAACAAGAGTATGAGCAACTGGAACCTTATATTCACATCCCCGATGACAAAAAACCGGCCAGGCGAATTGAAGAGCAAAAAACGGATTCATCTAAACCAAAACCGAAGAAAGAAACCCTTACTATTGAGTTAAACTCTGCTGATTCAACAGATTTGCAGGAGGTTTACGGTATAGGTCCGGTATTCTCAAAGCGTATCGTAAAATTCCGGCATCTATTAGGCGGCTTCTACAGCCCTGAACAATTGTTAGAAGTGTATGGTATCGACAGTGCAAAATATAAACAAATAAAAGACCACTTTTACACAGATACATCTGCAATAAAAACCATCAACATTAACACAGCTACATATAAAGAAATGGCTGCTCATCCATATCTCGACCAATACTTGGTGAAAGCCATCATTAAATATCGTCAGGATAATGGACCCATAGAAGACCTTGCGGAGCTAAAAAACATCTCCCTGGTTTATGATGACCTTTACAATAAAATAAAACCATACTTTACCCTCCAATGAAAAAACAACTGATTAAACATATCACCTTGGTTTTCTTCACCTTATGTTTTGTTCAGGAAGGTGTCTACAGTCAGAACAATCTATCAGAACTAAATCAGAAAATCCAATCAAGCATTGGACCTGAAAAAGTAGAATTTCTGCTCAAAGCCTCGGAAGAATGCCGCTTCAGCGACTGGGACAAAGCATTGGATTATGCTAAGAAAGCACTGATGTTTTCAAAAAACATGAAAGACACTATTTTAATTGCACGCTCGCAAAAAAATATCGGGATTGTATATTATTTTACAAACAAACTCACTAAATCAGAAAAGCATTACCGGTTAGCTCTAGAAAATTACAGAGAAATTAATCACCTGCAAGGCCAAAGTAATCTGTTGCATAACCTCGGACTATTATATAAAGGTAAATATCAATGGGATAGCGCTTTAATTTTGTATGATAAATCCCTGGAGATTGAAAAACAATTAGATAACCCAACCGGAGTAGCATCTACACTTGGAAATATTGCCAATCTGCACTCATTAAAAGGAAATTATGACACCGCTCTTAACCTTCTGAAACAAGCTATGCAAAAATATAAAGAGGCCGGTAATGAAGAACAAATGTTGGATAGCTACATCAGCATGAGCCAATTATACCTTGAAAATGAACTTTATGAGCAGGCATTTGAATACCAAAACCAGGCTATTAACCTTGCCGAAAAACATAACGACCTGTATGCTAAAGCTATAAGCCTCAACAACATGGGCCAAACACATGCAGAAATAGGCAATACAGATTTTGCACTAAGCCTTTTTGAGGAATCTTTAGCGCTTCGCGATAAGCTACAGGATAAAAAAGGCGAAGCCACTGTTTTAACGAATATCGGATTGCTGCATCAAATGAATGGGAATTATACAGTAGCAGATGAGTATTTCCGTAAAGCCTTAAAAATACAAGAGAAAATCAAAGCCAAAAGAATAATGGCCAACACCTATACTCTTCTTGGAAATAACCTTTTGGAGCAAGGATTAATACATGAGAGTATATCTTATTATAATCAAAGTGTAAAAATAGCAAGGGAAATAGGAGCCAAACCTGAAGTAAAAGCTAATTACGAAAAACTTATTATTGCCCATGCACGCAATGAAGCTTATGCTAAATCTAAAAAATATATTGAAGCCTTCTCTGCTATTGATGACAGCACCCGGTTAAAAAATATAGAAGCAGAAATTGCCCGCATTGAGCACAAAGAACCCGCCCAGGGCTTTAATTATAATATCTTGTTAATCATAAGTATTTTACTTTTTGTTGGTGGCGTTATTATACTGTGGCGAACAACCCGCTAATGTTGTTTTTGTTTCTGTGAGTCTGGTCTGAAAAACAGCCATTCATATATTCATGTAAATGAATTTCAAATTATTAACTTACAAACCTAAAAACTTAATAACCTACAAACTTTTCTTCTATTCTTTTTCTATTTTAGCCCAAATTTTTGAAAATGGCAGGAAGAAAGAATGTTTTTAAGCAATTCCCACGCACTTTCTGGGTTGCAAACACGATGGAGTTATTTGAGCGCTGGGCCTGGTATGGCCTTTTTATGGTGCTGGCGCTTTACCTCACCAAGTCGAAAGACGTAGGCGCCCTCGGGTTTACGCAGGAACAAAAAGGCAATATTATGGGTATTGTTTCTGCCATCCTTTATTTCCTGCCGATTATCACAGGGAGCATTGCCGACAAGCTAGGCTACAAAAAAGTATTGCTGATTTCATTCGGCATATTGGCCTCTGGGTATCTGATGATGGGATACCTCACAAGCTATGCAGCCATTTTTATGATATTCTTGTTTGTGGCCGTGGGCGGCGCCCTTTTCAAACCGGTTATTTCAGCTACCATTGCCAAAACTACCACAGAAAAAACCTCCTCCATCGGTTTTGGAATTTTTTATATGATGGTCAACCTCGGCGCTTTCATCGGGCCGATTTTTGCTTCCAAGTTGCGGGAACTCGATTGGATTTACGTTTTTTATATGTCCTCAGCCGTTACAATCATTAATATTATCCTTGTTATTTTTTTCTACAAAGAACCTGACAGGGCAAAAACCGATACTCCACTACCTCAGTTACTCAGACAAGCCATTGCAAACATTCTGACAGCGCTAAAGGACCTACAGTTTTTGATTTTTCTGATACTGATCGTTGGCTTTTGGTCGATGTATCTACAGCTCTTTTTTACACTACCCGTTTTCATTGACCAATGGATGGATACATCCAATGTGTATAACTTTCTAGCTTCCCTTTCACCTGCCCTTGCCGAAGCCATTGGCACAAAACAAGGCACGGTAAGTCCTGAAATAATCACCAATGCCGACGCATTATACATTGTACTTTTGCAGGTATTGATTTCTTCTTTAGTCATGCGCTTTAAACCGCTTTACGCGATGATTGGCGGGATATTTGTATCCGCATTAGGCATCGGACTTATGTTTTCTACAAATAACGCTTTGTTTCTGTTGCCCTCCATCTTGGTTTTTGCTGTAGGAGAAATGTCTACATCGCCCAAGATTACAGAATACATCGGAAAAATCATTGCCCCTAAGGATAAAGTGGGTCTTTACATGGGAGCCTCCTTTTTGCCAATGTCAGGAGGAAATTACCTGGCAGGGGTGTTATCAGGTACGGTTTATGGCTCGATGTCAGACAAAACAACACTTCTAAAAAAAGAGCTTGCCACTCGCAATATCCAACTGCCCGAAATCAGCGCAGAATATACCCAAACGAATTTATTCAACGATGCCATGCAAAAGCTAAGCATGAACAGCCATGAACTAACCCTTTATCTCTGGGAACAGCATAATCCTCAGCAAATTTGGATAGTATTGGCTTCCATCGGGATTTTTACCGGCTTTGCGCTCATTCTTTATAATTTTTGGATGACCCGCAGCAAATCCTAATCCTGCCTGTCTTTGTCTGTTTTCTCTTTGATATGATAATGAAGCTCAATATCATCACTGCTGATTCCATGATAACGCCGGATGCGGTCTTCCCACTCTTCATCATGCTCCAGCCATTCCTGTTTTTCCTCCTGCGGCCCTTCCTTCCGGTAATAGAGCGCCAGCAATAAACCGGCAATGCCACCCATCAGGTGCGACTCCCACGAAATGTTTTTGTTCGGATAAAAATCCGGGAAAATCCCCCAAACCATACTCCCGTAAAGAAACAACACTATCAGCGCAAAGGCCAGCACCTTCTTTTCCCGCTTTATCAACCCACTGAAAACATGAAATGAGGCAAGCGCATATGTAACGCCGCTGGCTCCAATATGCGAGCTGTTTCCCCGTGCAAAAAGCCAAACCCATAAGCCGGGCAAAATGTAAGCAAGCAAAAGAATCTGAAAAGCCTTTTTATCATAAAAATAAAATAGTCCTGAGGCCAGTAAAAACACAGGTATACTGTTGGATATCAAATGCTGAAAATCTCCATGAATAAATGGGGCTGTAACAATACCAGGAAGGCCGGAAACTTCAAGCGGAATAACTCCAAATGAAGAGAGGCGATATCCGGTAGTTGTTTCAATGATTTTAACAACCCACATCAGTAACAACAGCAGGAAAGGATAAATCATGCTGCCGACCAATTTTCGTTTTTCTTTATGGGTACTCAAAAATGTTAATATTTATTAATACAATATCAATTAAATGCGCTTTGACGAAAATACATTACCTTTGATAAAGTCATAAGAAAATTTTAAAATAATTGTTCAGATTTATCAGATTATGAAAGTATTCAAAAGTTTAATATTACTTTTTGTCATCACCATAACCATCATGCCCTCCTTTGCTCAGGAAAACAATGACGAGGATGTGCGCAAGCTGGTTTCAGCGCTTAAGATTATTAATTACGCCTATGTAGAAGATGTGGACGGTGAAAAACTTACCGAAGAAGCTATCAAGTCTATGCTCAAAGAACTTGATCCGCATTCTACTTATTTATCCAAAGAAGAGCTTAAAAAGGCAAACGAGCCTCTTGAAGGCAATTTTGAAGGAGTGGGTATACAATTTCAACTTTATAATGATACTATCCTTGTGGTAGCCCCCATCCCGGGAGGCCCTTCTTACGATGCAGGCATCCTTGCCGGGGATAAAATCGTTAGCATAGACAGGGAAAAAGCCACCGGCGAAAATATTGATAATAAGTTCGTTCAAGACCACCTGCGCGGCAAAAAAGGCACTAAAGTGGAATTGGGAATAAAAAGAAGAGGCCGTAAGGATATTATCAAGTATACCATCACAAGGGATGAAATCCCGATAAATAGCGTGGATGCCGGTTACATGCTTGATGATGAAACCGGTCTGATAAAAGTATCACGCTTTTCACGCACCACAGTAGATGAATTTCAGGAATATATGCAAGACCTTAAAAAGGAAGGGTTGCAAAACCTTATCCTTGACTTGCGAGGCAACCCTGGCGGTTACCTGCAAACTGCCATTGACCTGGCAGACCAGTTTTTAGATGATAATAAAATCATTGTTTACACCGAAGGACGCGTAGCGCCGCGTAGAGATTTTAATGCCACGGAAGAAGGTACTTTCAAGGAGGGAAAACTCATTGTCCTTATCAACGAAGGGTCCGCTTCTGCCAGTGAAATTGTTTCAGGAGCTGTGCAGGATTATGGCCGTGGATTGGTAGTGGGCAGGCGTTCTTTCGGTAAAGGTTTGGTTCAAAGACCTTTCAACCTCCCCGACAGCTCTGTTATCCGTCTGACTACAGCACGCTACCACACTCCATCAGGGAGGTCTATCCAAAGACCTTACGACCAAGGAGTGGATACTTATTATGACGATCTGAAGAAAAGAATGGAACATCAGGAACATATCCACGCTGACAGCATTTCATTCCCCGACTCATTGAAATACGAAACCACTACAGGAAAAACAGTATACGGAGGCGGTGGAATTATGCCTGACATTTTTGTAGCCTGGGATTCTACCGCATATACAGACTATTATACCGAATTAATCCGGGAACAAGTGCCTAACAACTTCATTATGAAATATCTTGAAAACAACCGGAAAATACTGGAAAAACAGTATAAAACCGTAAAAGATTTTAAAAATGAATTTCAGATTAAAGAGTCGTTTATGAATGATTTCCGCGAGTATGCTGATGAACAGGGTGTAAAGTTTGATGAGGAAGGATACTCTAAAGCAATCAAACCAATGAAGGCGATGTTAAAAGCACATATTGCCCGCAATATTTTTGACATCGGAGCATATTATGAGGTGATAAGTGAAATAGACCACACGATTCTAAAATCTCTGGAATTAGTCAATGATGATAATGCCTTTACCGAAAATAAAATTTCATGGTAATAGCATGAAAATATAAGTTCACAGAAATGGCCATATCTGAAAAAAACCCGGAAAAACGAATTATTCCGGGTTTTTTTTATAGAAAATCTGTTATCTCAATGCATCAATAGCCTCCTGGTAATCCGGCTCCTGTGCTATTTCGGGAACCAACTGCGTGTATTTCACTTTACCGGTTTCGTCGATTATAACAACACTGCGGGCCATCAGCCCCGCCATCGGACCATCTACAATTTCAATTCCATAGTCGCGGGCAAAAGTACTTTCAGGACGCAACTGCGTTGTGGATACCACTTTGTCGAGGCCTTCCGTTGAGCAAAATCGGTTATGAGCAAATGGAAGGTCTTTAGAGACACTCAACACCACTGTGTTGTCAAGGTCGCCGGCCTGAGCGTTAAATTTACGTACCGAGTTGGCGCACACATCCGTGTCCAGACTCGGAAAAATATTCAGCAAGATCTTTTTCCCGGCAAAGTCCTTCAGGCTTACATCCGATAAGTCCGTTTTG
>CAYXJS010000150.1:0-7049 GCA_964465045.1 uncultured Bacteroidales bacterium
TTTTATCCAAACCTGAAAAAATGTTGTTATTTTTACCCTTCGAAAACATAAAATTACGGGGAGGCCGGCCTTTATATGGTAACCTTTTCCGGTAAAAAAACATGAAGTTTATGAAGCGATTAAACCATATTATTCTCATAATTAGTATTTTGTTTTTATCCGCATCGGCAGTGGGCCAACCTTCTGAAGGAGGCATGCCGGCTTCTTTCCGGCTTAAACTGCGGACGGATTTTCCGTTGGAGAAGCTCACCGCTCCGGACATGGAAAAGATAAAAGCCGAAGACCAGAAGCGTGTTGAACAGTTTAAGCCGGCAAGGATGGCCGTCATGGTAGATGCAGGAGTTGATTTTTCTGCGCAAGCTCAATGGGTTTACCATAATGAAACCTGGACAGGCAGGCTTGCCATTGAAGCAGAAAATGCGCAGGCTTTGATTATGTATTACAATCGATTTATTATCCCCCGTAAGGGAAAACTGTTTCTTTACAGCGAGGACCGTGAATTTCTTATTGGGGCATACACGTATAAAAATAACCCTTCAGGAGATGTTTTTGCCAATGAAATGGTAAAAGGAGATAAGGTCATTTTAGAATATAATTTTTCCGGTAAGGAGCTTAAAAAACCGGAAATCAAGATTGGAGAAGTAGGTTATGCATACCGGTATACTGGTTTTGAAAGCCGCGGATATGGTGACAGCGGCGATTGCCAGATTAATATAAATTGTGGGGAAGGCGAAGCGTGGCGCGATCAGCAACGTGGTGTGGCGCGAATTCTTATCAGAAGAGGAGGGAGTGCATTTTGGTGTAGTGGAACGCTGATTAATAACGTAAAACAGGATTACAAACCTTATCTTGTAACGGCGGATCATTGCGGCGGAGACGCTGATGTGGGTGATGTTATGCAATGGATTTTCTTTTTCAATTATGAAATGCAGAGTTGTGATAATACTTCCGGAGAGCCGGATTCACAAAGTATGGTGGGTGCAGGTAAGGTAGCCAACAGCGGAACGCAGGGCAATGAGGGTTCTGATTTTTATTTGGTAGAGCTGAACCAGTATATTCCAACTGATTATGATGTTTACTATAATGGCTGGAGCCGCCAGGAAGAAGCTGCACAGTCAGGCGTTACAATCCATCATCCTGAGGGCGATGTAAAGAAAATTTCCACATATACAGAGCCGCTTACTACAGCTTCTTATGCCAACAGCACAAAGGCGCACTGGAAAGTATACTGGTCAGAAACAGTAAATGGTAAGGCTACTACAGAGCCGGGGTCTTCAGGGTCACCAATCTTTAATGAAAGCGGCCAAGTGGTTGGATTGCTTACAGGTGGGTTGTCTTCGTGTGATAATCCTGATGATCCTGATTATTATGGTAAGTTTTCCTATTCATGGGATAAGAACGGGACATTGGATGAGCAACGCCTTGAGCCGTGGCTCGATCCGGACGCTTCAGAAGTGGTTTCAATGTCGGGACTGGGCGGAAATCCTGAAGATATTTTAATTGCTGACTTTGAAGTGCGTGGCGATACATCATTGCCCATAGGCTATGCTATGGGGTTTAAATCAATGGCCATTGGCGCTGTTGTTGACTGGGAATGGACGTTTGAAGGAGGAAAGCCCGGTTCATCCAATGATATTGATCCGGAAGGTATCGTGTATGACCGTTATGGAACATATGATGTAGCCCTTAAGGTGACAGGAACAGACGGAAAATCCGATACCTTTGTCAGAAAGGATTATGTGCGGGTCAAAGCCCGGCATTACCCCAACCCGGTAACGGATAAGCTGACCCTTGATTTTGGGAATGAGCAGATGGGGAAAACAGATATTGTGATGTATGATACTTTCGGTAATCAGGTTTATCGTTATGAAGGGGTTTTAACGTCAGAAACCTCTTGGGAGATTGATGTTTCAGGGTTTCCTGCCGGGATTTATGTGGTTCACGCGAATGTTGACGGAGGCGTTTCGCGTCATAAAGTATTGAAAGTGAAAACTAAGGAATAGCTATTCTGCGACTAAATCATCCAGTATGTTCTGTACCTTTTTGCTGTTCCAGCGGGCAGCACCTTCTTTTTCCATTACGACTTCACCATTTTTGGATATGATGTAAGTAGTTGGAATGGTAGAAGTACTAAACGCTTCGGGAGGCTGATATTGATTTAAATATATTGGCATGTCGAGTTCTTTCTTCCGCATGAAGCGATTGACGGTTTTTGCATCTTCGCTGGTAACAAGCAAAAAGGCAACTTTGTTACCATAATCATTATAGAGTTTCTGAATGGCAGGCATTTCGGCTACGCAAGGCGGACACCATGTTGCCCAGAAATTTAGAAAAACGACCTCATTTTCAAGAGCAGCAAGATTTACTTGTTGCCCGTCTAACGTTTTGAATTGCCATTGATAAGCATCTTTGCTCAGCGTTTCACGTTCAGATTCCTTTTCTGGGGAAGGGGCAAACAAGGTAATGCGCTGCACCGTAGAAACTACCAGCATCCGCGAGGAGGGAAAAGCCAATGCGATAAGCAGTAGAACAAATACAATATCTGATGCTATGGAAAATTTGCTCTTTTTCTTATAATAATTACGGAGTTTCTCTTTTAGATTCATGACAAACAAACAGGTTTTGTAAATTTTTGTTTCACTCGATTTTGTGTTTTGCGTAATGACGCCATTTTTCTATGACTTGCTGCATATCATCCGGAATCTCAGAATCAAAATGCATATGCTTGCCATTAGCAGGATGTGTAAAACCCAGTGAGGCAGCATGCAGCGCCTGGCGGTTAAGGATTTTAAAGCAGTTTTGCACAAATTGCTTGTATTTGCTGAAAGTAGTTCCCCTGAGCACCTCGTCTCCGCCATAGGTGGCATCGCCAAATAGCGGATGGCGGATGTATTTCATATGAGCTCTGATCTGGTGCGTTCTTCCGGTTTCCAGTGTGCAAATGACCAGTGAAACGTAAGTAAAGCGTTCGGCTACTTCGTAGTGTGTGGTAGCCTCTTTTCCGTGTTCGTTGTTCGGAAATACGGTCATCACTCTCCGGTCTTTCGGATGGCGGCCGATAGCTCCGTTGATGGTTCCGCTGTCTTCCTCAAAATCGCCCCACACCAAAGCCAGGTATTTTCTTTCGATGCTGTGTTCAAAAAACTGATGTGCCAGTTTTGACTGTGTTAACTCATTTTTGGCCACTAACAGCAGACCACTGGTGTCTTTGTCAATGCGATGTACAAGATAGGGCTCTGTATCCTGACCGGTATCTTCAAAATGATACTTCAGGGCATTCAGCATGGTGCCGGTATAGTTTCCATAACCCGGATGAACTACCATCCCCGGTTTTTTATGAATCACCAATAAGTCCTCATCTTCATAAACAATTTCCAGAGGAATGTTCTCAGGATGAATCTCAATTTCACGGGGTGGAAACGAAAGTACCACCGTAATAATATCTTCAGGGCGTACTTTATAATTAGACTTTGCGGGGCTGTCATTCACCAAAATGTTTCCGGCTTTAGCCGCATTTTGAATTTTATTGCGTGTAACATTTTCCATCCGGTTCATCAGGAATTTGTCTACACGTAAAGGTTGTTGTCCAGGGTCTGCCACATACCGGTAATGTTCATAATATTCCTGGTTATCGGGCTGCTGAATCTCTTCTGAAGTCATGGGCTATTGGGTGATCACTATTTTTTTGGAATACGATTTTTGAAGCTGAGGGCCGGTAATGCGCAACAGGAAGATGCCTTTGGAAAGGTTGCGTAGCATTACTTTATTTTGGAACTCCCCGGAATAGACCTTTTTTCCTGCCATATTGTAGATATGCATGGATAGGTTCTTTTCATCGTTGATTTCTGGCGGAAGCTGAATGGCAACCGGTGTGTTCTGGTTTACCGGGTTTGGGGAAACTTTTAGCGTTCCTTGTGTATTTTCATCATCGGGTTGGTTATCGGTTTCCGGTTTACCGAATACCGGCCTGATCATCAGCGAACCTTCATAGCGGCTCGGGTCCCAACTTCCGGAGGTGTTGTAGAAAATATGTTCACGGCTGTCCCTGGAAAAGTCAAACCCTACATTCAGTATATCTTCGGTGGTTTGCTGCCATCCAACATAAAATACCGTGTTTTTGCTGTTGAAAATAACCGGATCAATATCATAGCTTACAAACTGATTCAGGTTATCAGAAAATTCAGGCATAATTCCGCGTTCAGACTGGTATATGATTTCTCCGGGTTTTCCGTTGTCGTCGTTCCACACCGTAAGGTAGAAGAATTGCTGGTTGGCGTCGTTTTTGGTTTTGTTAAAAAAGAACTTCACGGCTTTAAGCGTATCGGGTTCGTTAAGCTGGAATTGATAAGCCAGCATAGCTGAAGAGGAGGTCAGGCCATAGCCTGCTTCCGGAGTGCCATTGTCGTAAGCATAATAGTTTTTGAAATGCTGTGTATATCTTACCGTATCGTTTACACGATGACTTAAGCTGGCATCACTGCTGAGCACGTGTTCCACCAAAAATGAAATGCTGTCGTTGGTAAATGGAAAAAGCAATTCAACGTCGGGATTGGCAAAACTTTCGTTATCAGGATATCCTTGTTCATGGAAAGGCGCAATGGTAAGGAAACCGCCTTCATAGTCACCTATCGTGTCTCCTGAGGGATTTAACACATGATAGCTGTAGGCTACATTATGCGGTTCATCATCCAGATTGGCCATCAACATATCGACAGAAGTTTGCATTTCATTGACAAAATTGGCACGATATTGCCAGAAAGGCATGGAAGAGTATCGCTTCAAAAATGAGGGTGCTTCGCTGACAAAAGCTACATCATTATGGATAGTATCTTCTGCAGATCGGTTTTGGTCTAACTCTACATAGTCGATATTCCAGTGGTCTACATTGCTTTGCCAGCTCATCAGGCTGTTGTCTGAAAGGCTCGCATAGTTGACAAAACGGAACCGGAAGTGCTTGTTGAAATATTTGGCGCTGTCTGTTATTGGGATCATTACCCGTTTAAAATACCTTAAGCTGTCAGCAAAATCATCAAGTTCACTACCACCGGCAGCCCAAACGCGGTTCCATCCTTCGAGGATAGTAGTATCGTTTTGTTCGTTCTCGTCTCCTTCTATAATGATGGTATCGTTGTCATGGATAGAAAAAAACTGAAGGATAAGTGAGTCGCCGGGTTGCGGGTCGTTGCCAAAACCGGCGGGTTGATAGTAAAAGCTGAAATAGAGCGAGTCCTCGGGAGTGAGCGCACGTGGCTGCGGAGAAAAGATACTGTCGAGCCTGACCGGATGCGAAGTAAGATGGTCAGCTTCAAAAGGAAAAACAGACGCATTTTCGTGAATATCTCCATGCTCATTAATGGCATCCAGCGTGGCAACGCCCACGGTTACAGGGAACTTTCCGTAATCCTGGTTGATAAAGGCATCCCTGTCGCTCCAACGGTAAGGGTGAGGAAAAGTCCGGCCATCTGAGAAATCATCGAAAAAAGGTAAACGGAGTGTTGTATCTTGCTGTGAAGCCTTATGCAATCCTGTTTGTTTCAGTGCAGGGTTTTCAGAAATGCCCGTAAGCACTTCCTGCGCTGAAACCACAGTAGCAAACCAAAACAAAAAAACTGATATGATTATACTGTTTTTCATTCTATAATAATATCTTCATCAAAGTAATCATCAGAAATAAACGCAGAATCAGCCTCGGTAGTATCTGCATTTTGTTTTTCGATCTCGCGTATTAACTCAAAAAAGTCAAAGTTTTTGTCTGAGCGGTAATAGAGATCGACAAAAGTTCCCATTTCTACATTTTCCTGTTGTGCACTCGAGGGTGCTGTGCTGTATATCCTTAGCCGGGATGTGTCTTCGCTGTCAAGAAAATATTGTTCGCCCACATTCAGCGAATTTTTGTACAGGATTCTTATGGCTTGCTTTTGCTTTTTCCCGATAAGGAAAGGAACCGTTACGTCGTCTTTATCCCGTCCTGTGCCTAAAACCAATTCTATTTCAGAACCTTTGTAAATGTCTTCGCCGGGTTCTATGGGTTTTCCCTTATAGATTTGCTGCAGAACAGCATTTTGGGCCAGGTCTTTTTCATATACCAACTTGTCAACTTTAAGGCCGTAAGTTTCCAGCAAAGAGATGGATTGCCGCAATGTAAGGTCGGTAAGATTGGGCATTTTAATTTTTTCGGGGGTTTTTGTAACAATCGTAAGGTAAATGTTGCGACCGCGTTTTACTTTTGAGCCGGCAGGTGGGTTTTGAGCCAAAATGGTTCCGGGTTCTTTTTTATCATCAAAAAGAGAATCTGCAATGATAAATTCAAGTTCGCTTCCCAATTTGTACTCATCAAGTTCATCCGTCGTTAAGTCTTTATAATTGGGAAGGGTATACTCTTCGTTATGAAGCGTGTAAATATCTAATGCTTTGATAGCGCCAAATATAACTGCAATACCGGCAATAACAATAAAAACCAACTGCTTTAGAAATGTGGCGCTGAATAAAAACCGCTTTATGCTCATGCTTTGTGTGTCTGATTTAATAACAGCATAATTTGCTGTTTATTATTCCGTGCAAATATACGAAAACAAAAAATCTGACAGGAAGAAATATCAACCTGCTAAAGTCAAAGAATACTGTGGTTGTTTTTAGGAATTCATTTCAGGATTTTGTTACTTTGAAATGGCAAACTTGCAGGAAACAGCGGGCATTGTAAGGGAAAACAAATTTAGCGTTGAGTTTTACTTAGGAGTTCAGTTTAAAAAGCGTGTTAATTTGGAGATTATAAAGTGTTTGAGTATAAGTTGGCAATTTTATTTTGTGTGATTGACTAAAAATAATTGAGTTCAGTATAATAAGTTCGTAAGTTTTTAGGTGTGTAAGTTAATAATTAGAAATTCAATCACATAAATACAAAATGTGATATTTTATAACATCCGTATAATGTATATATTACACTATTGAATAAGAAATTTAATACTGTATAGACTATGCTCATTAACAAAGAAATAATAAAATGAAACATCCATGACGATATTATAGACACACACGCGCATGATTATAAA
>CAYXJS010000151.1:0-7043 GCA_964465045.1 uncultured Bacteroidales bacterium
GCACTGAACGATACAAATATGACTCTAAAGAGGTTGTAATGAAAAGGTTTTCGCGCTTTTCCCAGAGCCTGAAGAACATATCCTGAACCAGGTCTTCTGCTAACTCTTCATCGGGGATATAACGCAATGCTGAAATGCATAAGCTCTTGTAATAGCGTTTAAACATTTCTTCAAATGCCTGCTTATCGCCATTGCGTACTTTCTCAATCAACTCTTTATCATGTTGATTCAATGTAATTTTATATCCCGCTTCTTCCTTGTTCACGCGTGCAGATTTATTTGTTTTTTACCAAAATTCTTGGTTCCATCATTTCTCTGATGGTGTACTTAACACCTTCGCGTCCGGTGCCTGAGTCTTTTGTTCCGCCGTAAGGCATATGGTCTACTCTAAATGTAGGCACATCATTAATGATGACACCGCCCACCTCTAATTGGTTGTGAGCCGCATTCATTTCTGAAAGCGAATCCGTAAAAACTCCGGCCTGCAGCCCATATGCCGTATCATTAACAGCGTTGAGGGCATCCTGGTAATCAGTATATTTTTCGATGGCTACCACCGGTCCGAATATTTCTTTGGCACATACATTCATCGTGTTTTTCGTATTCGTCAATACCGTAGGTTCCACATATGTATTCACCCTCTTGCCCCCGGCAAGGACTTTTGCTCCCTGCTGCCTTGCCTCCTCAATCCATGCTGCAACGCGCTCGGCATTTCCCTGATCAATCATAGCCGAAACGTCTGTGTCCAATGATACAGAATCGCCAACCTGAAGGGAATGGGTTTGCTTAAGAAACTGTTCAATAAATTCATCATAAACGGATTCATGAACAAAAAACCGCTGAGCATGTATGCACACCTGACCGGAATACGCAAACGCACCAAATACGGAACGGGTTACGGCATGTTTCATATCAGCCGAGGGAGCAACTATTACCCCGGCATTACCACCTAACTCAAGCGCCACATGTTTTTTACCAGCACGCGCTTTCAAAGCCCAGCCCACTTCCGGAGAGCCTGTAAAAGTCAGCATCTTAAACCGGTCATCGGTAATCAGTTTTTCTCCTGTCTTGCGGTTCATAGGCATTATAGATACCGCTCCGCCGGGTAAATCTGTATCATTTATGATTTTAGCCAGCTCTAATGTACTTAAAGGAGTCTTTGTAGCTGGCTTCAGCACAACGGGACAACCCGCAGCAATGGCCGGAGCAATCTTATGTACCGCCAGGTTCAGTGGAAAATTAAATGGCGAGATAGCAGCTACAGGCCCTCGGGGAACATACTTCACGTAGCCTTCTTTGCCTTCACCCGCGGCAGTCCAGTCGAGTTGCAAATACTCTCCCGGTAAACGCAAAGCTTCTTCTGAGGCAACCTTAAAGGTCTGTACTGCCCGCTTAACCTCGCCCAGAGCGTATTTATAGGGCTTCGCCGCTTCCATGGCTATAATCTTGGCAAATGTATTCTGTTCTTTATTGAGCCGCTCTGATATGTATCTTGAGGCTTCCGACTTTTTGTATGCAGGCCAGGCTGCAAATTCAGCTTGCACACCTACCGCCGCGGCGATAGCCTTTTCGAGGGTCTCATCATCTGCCAGGTAAGTCCGGCTTACTACCTCATCATTATACGGATTAATGACGTCTAATATGTCTGATGAATCTAAAAACCTTCCTGCACAATAAATCAAATGTTCCTGCATGCCAAAATGTATCATTGTTTCACCACAAATTTACAAACAATATCGAATTCTTAATGGCACAATTAAAAAAAGCACAAAAAAGGTCCTTTGCCATGTGTGATGAAAATTTCTGTTAATTTTGATGCCTTGAATTGTTTTTGGCTGAAGTCGTAAACAAATTGCAGAACACCAATGATAGCGGTTAACTGAATTTCAAAGTTCGTGAATTATGAAGTAAAACTGTTAAACCTGATATAATATAGTGAATTTGAATGCCTTATCTATGAATTACGTAAACACAGACAATTGACTGGTAACACCCCAAAACATGCTTCCGTACTTTAGCAGAGAATCTTTAACAAAGAAAAAATATTAACCGATGGATAAAATTGCACATAGCAAAGGAATACCTTTTCTGATCCTCTTTGTATTGGCCCTCACATGGGGCTCATCATTTATCCTGATTAAAAAAGGGCTGATCTATTATTCTCCCATGGAAGTTGGCGCGCTGCGCATTGTAATTGCTTTCCTGTTTTTTATTCCGCTGCTTTCAAGACATCTCAAAAAAATCCGGAAAAAACATATCCCATATCTACTGATTGTAGGTTTAATTGGCAGTACAGCCCCGGCTTTTTTATTCGCTAAAGCCGAAACCGGTATCGGCAGCGCCCTAGCGGGCATTCTGAATTCGCTAACACCGCTCTTTACGTTTATTATAAGTTTCGGACTGTTTAAATATGAAGCCAAATGGTTTAATGTAGCCGGCCTTGCGCTTGCGCTGGCAGGAGCTCTGGGCTTAATCATCGTTAGCGGTGACGGGAACATCTCTTTTAATTTTCATTATGCCAGCTTTGTTATCATCGCAACGGTATGTTATGCCATCAATGTTAATGTGATTAAGTATAAACTCACAGACCTCAACAACATCACCATTGTCACGGCAGGATTTTTTGTCGCCGGCATCCCCACTTTGATTTATCTTTTGCTTTTTACTCCTTTCTTAAACACCTTTTCCGCTCCGGGAGCCTTAAAAGGCCTGGGATATATTGCAATTTTGGGAATCGCGGGAACGTCATTGGCTTTGATGATTTTTTATTATCTCATCAAACTTAAAAGCACGGTATTTGCCAGCAGCGTCACCTATCTTATTCCCGTAGTAGCTGTGATATGGGGTGTTATTGATGGAGAAACGTTCCGGATTTCGTACCTGCTTTGGATCGCTTTAATCCTTTACGGGATATACCTCGTGAATACCAAAAAGTTAATGATGCAAAGAAAAAGCAAAAAAACAGATTAAAAAGCGCTATAATTTTCTCTATAAACGATTTGTTTATCCATTTTTTTTAATAAATTTGCAGCCCAATTTTGATGAATACACAAAAACACAAGTGATGTACGCGATAGTAGATATAGCAGGACAACAATTTAAAGTTGAAAAAAACCAGGAAATCTTTGTTCACCGCCTTAAAGAAGAACAAGGTGCAACAGTGGATTTTGAAAATGTAATGTTGGTAGACAACGACGGAGATGTAAAAGTGGGCAAACCCAACGTAGAGGGAGCTAAAGTTTCAGGAGAAATTTTGGAACATACACGCGGAAAAAAAGTTAAGATCTTCAAAAAGAAACGCAGAAAAGGTTTTCAAAAAGAAACCGGTCATCGCGATGATCTTACAAAATTGAAAATTGCCGACATCACTGTTTAATCGATTATTTAGAAAAAATTAAAAAATAAAGACATATGGCTCACAAAAAAGGAATGGGTAGTACCCAAAACGGTCGTGACTCAGAAAGCAAACGGTTAGGAGTCAAAATATACGGAGGACAGTTTGCCAAAGCCGGCAATATTATTGTCAGACAACGCGGATCCAAACACAATCCGGGATTAAACGTTGCTAAAGGTAAAGATGATACGCTTTTTGCGCTCACCGACGGCACGGTGGAATTTAAAAGAATACGCGGCAACAAATCATTTGTTAGCGTCATCAACACCGAGCCAGAGGCATAAGCGTTTTTATAATTGGTAGTTTATGGTTTTAATCTCCTGGTAAACGCATTTACCGGGAGATTTTTGTTTGAGTAAGAAAAAATGAACCCGTAAGAAAATCTATCTTTGCAAAAAATTTTCAGATCATGTTAAACATCAATCACATCAGGCAGGATGCAGACGGCGTAATTGAACGTCTGAAAATAAAAAACTTCGATGCGGAAGAACCCATCCGGAAAATCCTTGAGATCGACAAAAAACGAAGGACGACACAAAAAACACTCGACGACAAACTGGCCGAATCAAAGAAAATAGCCAAAGAAATCGGAGGCTTGTTTAAAGCAGGAAAGCAGGATGAAGCTAACGAGATGAAAGAAAAATCTTCTGCCTTGAAAGCAGAATCCAAGACCCTTTCAGCCGAGCTGGATACCCTGAAGCGTCAGCAACAGGAGCTGCTTACAGAAATCCCGAATATTCCGCATGAGAGCGTCCCCGCCGGTAATAGTGAAGAAGACAATGAGATTGTGGAAGAGCATTACTCCAACAAAATTTTTAAAGAAAAAGGACAGCCACATTGGGAACTTGCCAGGAGGTATAATGTGATTGACTTTGAATTAGGCGTTAAGATAGCGGGGGCAGGATTTCCGGTTTACAAGGGAAAAATAGCCCGGCTGCAACGGGCGCTGATTACTTACTTTATTGATTTGGCAAGAGAAGCCGGATACGAGGAAGTGCAACCGCCGCTTTTGGTTAATGAAGAATCAGGTTTCGGAACCGGACAGCTTCCCGACAAGGAAGGCCAGATGTATGAACTGAAAAACAACCCGTTATACCTTATCCCCACGGCAGAAGTGCCTGTTACCAACATTTATCGTGATGTGATTCTTTCAGAAAAAGATTTTCCGGTCAAAAACGTGGCGTTTTCAAGTTGCTTTAGAAGAGAAGCCGGTTCTTACGGCAAAGATGTAAGAGGACTGAACCGCCTTCACCAGTTCGATAAAGTAGAAATCGTACAAATTGCCCATCCCGGAAATTCCTATGAAGTGCTGGATGAGATGGTAAATTATGTTAAATCCTTACTGATTAAGCTGAAACTACCCTTCCGTGTGGCAAAACTGTGTGGTGGCGATCTGAGTTTTACTTCGGCGCTGACCTATGACATGGAGGTATATTCTACGGGTCAGCAAAAATGGCTCGAAGTATCCTCCATCTCCAATTTCCTCGATTACCAGGCCGGACGACTGAAACTGCGCTACAAAACCAAAGAAGGCAAAACAAAACTGGCGCACACTCTCAATGGCAGCGCTCTTGCGCTTCCGCGGATTGTGGCCGCCATTATGGAGAACAACCAAAGCGCAGAAGGCATCAGAATCCCTGAAGTTTTGGTTCCCTATACCGGATTTGATTATATCAACTGATTATCTCCGCGCTGAGAAGCTTAAAGCGGCATCCCGGCAAGGGTTGTCGGTTTTTTTCATTCAAAACAACCCAAACATTATCAGGCGAGCATGATATCTTTCTTATTATCTTTGCACTTACTATGCATAAAAAAGCTACGGATATTGTTATACTGGTTTTATTGCTGATTGCTGTATCAGGCTATGGACAGTCTGGCACGCCAACAGGTTCGCGCAATGAGTCTTCTACCATGTCAGCATCCGAAAGACGGGAAAAGGAAGATTTAGCCCGAGAGTATTACCGTGGTAAGGAATACAGCAAAGCCATTTCGATTTTAGAAGATGTGTACTGGCAAAACCCTTCTCACAGCAATTATATCTATTATACCTACAGCCTGTTTGGTTTGCAAGACTTTGAGGAAGCCGAAAAGGTAATCAAAAACCAGGCAGACCAATATCCCGGCCAGGTAAGGTATAAGGTAGACCTGGGCTATGTTTACCGCAACCTCAACAAGACAAAAAAAGCAGACCGGCTTTATGAGCGGATTTTGGATAATCTTCCGGAAAACGAGAACATGATCAAACGCACTGCCAATGCATTCAGGGTGCGCCGCGAGAACGATTATGCGCTAAAAACCTACGAAAAGGGGGAAGAGCTATATGATGACCCCCATAAGTTTGCCCTGGAAAAAGGACGGATTTATGACCGGATGGGCAAATACGAAAAAATGTTTGATGAATACCTGGGGTTGCTGACGGCTCAAAACAGCAAAATGCAGCGCGTTCAGTATCGCATTCAAAACTCATTGCGTAATGATCGTGACAATGAAAAAGCAAATTACTTTAAAAAAGCCTTGCTGAAAAAGGTACAGAACAACCCGGATGCCCGAATTTATTCAGAACTCCTGCTCTGGCTTGCTATCCAGCAACGTGATTTTGACATGGCGCTGAGGCACACCAAGGCGCTGGAAAGACGTTTTGATTTAGGCGGACAGAAGGTTTTTGAGCTGGGAAACGTGGCGATGAGCAACAAACGATACGATGTTGCAACGGAAGCTTTTTCTTTTGGACTGGAAATTATTCCCGAATCATCGCCTTTATACTACCGCACGCTCACCGAAAGTCTGAAAGCTGAATTTAAGGCACTCACGCACAAAAAAAAGCCCGAAAAAGAAGAGCTTATTCAACTGGAACAGGAGTATCATGAAACGCTTGACGAAATGGGAAAAAACAAATTAACTTTTTCGTTAATCACAAACCTTGCCCGGCTGAAGGCTTACCATCTGGGTAAAGATGAGGAAGCTACACAACTTCTTAAAGACGCTCTGAATATGAAAAGCATTGACAAAAAAAGCCTGGCTGAAACCAAGATAGAGCTGGCTAATGTTTTGCTTTTTCATGATGATTACTGGGAAGCTACTTTACTTTACTCGCAGGTAGAAAAAGATTTTCCGAACGAGCCCATAGGCCATGAGGCCAAGTACCAAAACGCCATGCTTTCGTTTTACATCGGGGAGTTCGACTGGGCGAAAGCCAAATTTGATGTGCTGCGCTCAGCCACTTCAAAGCTTATCGCCAACGATGCCATGGATATGGCCTTCCTTTTGCAGGAAAACCTGGAGAACGACAGCATCCATGAGCCCATGCAAATGTATGCCAGAGGAAGCATGTTTCTGTATCAAAACCGACAGGAAGAAGCACTAAATACCTACGACAGCCTTGAGAATAAATATCCCACCAATGCTTTGCGGGATAATATCCTTTTTAAGAAAGCACAATTAGCTGAAGACAATTTTGAGTATAATAAAGCAGACAGCCTGTATCAAAAAGTATATACTGATTTTGATTTTGATATGCTGGCAGATGATGCACTGATGCGGGCGGCAGAAATCAACGTTCAGCACCTTAACAATCCCGAAAAGGCAAAAGAACTTTTCCGGAAAATCCTTACAGATTATTCCGGCAGCATTTACGTTTTTGATGCCCGCA
>CAYXJS010000152.1:0-3539 GCA_964465045.1 uncultured Bacteroidales bacterium
AATCGCCTTTTAGATGGTTGAGCATATCGTGCAATTGCTTTTCCATTTTTTGACGCTTGCTGAATTCATCATTTAACAGCTCATTTTTTTCCTCAGCATCCTGTTTGGCTTCTTTCAGCTTGTTTTCAAGCGAAACAAGCCTGACCTGCAATTCGTCCTTCTCCACTTCCAGTGATTCTTTTTCACGGCGGGTAAGGGCAAGGTCGTCATCCTTATTGGCAAGCAAGGCTTTAATATTGCTTACGATGCTGTCTTTGTCGTCTAAATCAAGGTTTAAATGTTCTGTTAACGTTTCATTTTTCTGCCGGATATCTTTAAGAAATGATGACAAAGCTTCCTTAATATCCCTAAGTTCTCGTTCTTTCCGGACACGCGCCTTTTTGATCTGCTGGATTTCTTCATTTTTCTGCTCTATCCAGCTAAGCAAATCCTGCCTTACGGTCTCCCGCTCCGTTTTTTCTTTTTGCACCAGATCTTCATATTCCTTAAGACGGGTCGCTGTTTTTTCCTGTTCCTGGAAATTCTGCTGATACTTTTTATACAGTTCGTTATACTTCTCCTCAGCTTCGTCCTTTTGATTTTTCAGCCTTTCAAAATCTTCATCATTTTGATTTTCCAGCTTGCTGAGTTTATCTATTGCCTTCTTATGGTCCTTTTGCAGCTTATTATGCTGCTCGCGAAGCTCTTCAAGATCGTTTTCCTTGTTTATTTTTTCATTGCGCAGTTCAACAATAAAGCGGGACGCTTTTGATAGCTCTTCTTTATAGCCGGAAAGCTCATTTTTGAGGTCTTCAACCATTTCATTTTCGCTGTCTTCAATTTGATAATATCTCGTCTGATCCGCTTCATAGGTTTGCTGCAATGCCTGCCGGTTTTTTTCCTCATGCTGCCAGCGGCGATAATATACAATCAGAAAATATACAAGTACTCCCAAAGCCACTATGAAAATCGCTGAAATCAAATATAACGCATTGGCTGTTTTTGTGAGATTGTCGCGGGTATACTTCAGGCGGTTATTCTCCTGCATCAGCAGGCGCAGCCTTGACTCCCGGCTTTCGATGGTATTTTCATTGATATAGCTCCTGAAAAGCCGGTTATCAATATCAACAAGCTCGCGGCGAAGTTCTGCTATGCGATTCTGTTGCGGCGCTGTTTTATCCGTGATACGCTCAAGGCTGTCAAGCGCCTTGTTTTTTCTGAATCGCTTGATCAGAATATCTTCATCAAATTCCTGCGATCCGGCAGGAAAAACAAAGACCACAGCAAATAAAAATATGATGATGGTTTGATGTTTCATTTTCTTGTTCTGTCAATGAAAAACCCGGGGAAAACCCCCATTCCCCGGGTCTTATTTTAAAATGCATACCCTTTTACGGTGTATGCAAGTGTAAAAGTAGCGCAATTCTTTCTTTTTAACAAACAACTTGCCTGTTTTTACATGATTATTCTAAAAGAAACCTGATTTCTTACTCCGAATAATACAAAAATGAAATGTCCGCGAGAAAGATCATATAACGGAATACGATTCGATTTCAGCTCTTTACTCTTGACCAGGCGGCCCTGCATGTCGTAAACACGGAGATTTGTAAAGGTAGAAATATTGCCGTGAAGATACAACGTCCTATCCTTCTGCACATATTCCACAGATATATCATCGGTCAAATCCGCACCTTCGCTATTGGTAGGAAAAGGTGGATTCATACTGCATTGGGTTTCCAGCAAAAAATCACTGTTCTGTCCGTATAATTCCTGGAAGTTCTCCCATGCATCCATATCTTTTTTCAACCATGCATTTAGCCATGGTGTTAGCAATGACAGCACAACCTCATGCTGCACAGCTTCATCCATAAACGCTCCTGTATTGCATCCAACCTCACCTAACTCACAAAAAGTATTGCTGTTGGCAAACTGGCAATGACTTCCACCATACAAAGTAGCATATGCTTTGCAGTCAGCTAAGTTTTCATACATATCCTGTTGATTTCCCTCAGCAGGCGTTACACAATCTTCATCTCCCGAAAAGGTTAAAGAGGGGATATCCACGCTGTTGGCTGCTTCAATAGCTGAAGGTGATGTTTCTGCCGCCGCCAGCGTAAATACCGTAGTGATGTTTTGGCTCCCTGCCGCAGCCAGCATGGAAGCTCCTCCGCCCATAGAATGTCCTGAAACGGCTGATGTAGAATCTACATGCGCATAAAACACAGATTCAGGGTTATCGCCCTGCTCCTGCATGGCAGCAATCACAAAAGCCAAATCCAGCCCGAAATCCTGATGCGATACAGAGAAAATACTGCTTTCGGTAGTGGGCAAGGCTACAATGTAGCCCTCTGGAACAAGATGCTCCCAAAGGTAAGTATAGGAATCTACAGACATGCCAAAACCATGACCCAGAGATATGACCGGGAAAACGCCTTCGCCGACCGTTTGATTTTCTTCTCCCTGAGGAAAGTATATAACCGTTTCAATATCCCTCTGGCGTGTCTCATCAAAAAAAGTGATGACGGTATCTGCTACTTCAAATTGTGCTGAGGCAAGTAAAGAAAATAAAATCGCAGCGGTAAGGAAAAATGACCTCTTCATAGGTTGTTTTTTATGATTATTCGAGCAGGTATGAGCATAATTTATTTTAAAAATAAAGCCGATATAGCTCACATAACAAATTGTGTATTTCTTTGTTCTTTTGATTATTTTAAACTAACAGATTTTCTATTTATGTTATAAAATTTTTAAGTATTAACTTATAAACCTTAAAGCGTACGAACTTATTAAACTGAATTCAATAATGTAACTAATACGAAACTGATAACTATACTGGCTGCTTAATATTTGTTGAGCTAAACTCAAGGTTGAAATTAATTTTCACGTTCAATGCTCTAAACACTTTTAGGATTGTCTCAAATCTTGCATTGGTCAGGTTATTCTCAATCTTTGAAATTTGGGCTTTTCTTACGCCGACCATCTCTCCTAATTGGGCCTGTGTTAAATGTTTTTCTTCACGAATTCGCTTAATGGTATGGCCTAAAATATCAAGGCGCAGTTCATCCTCAAAATTATCCCGGTCTTTTGTCCCAATCTTGCCAATGTGTTCATCAATCATCTCATTCAGGCTTTTGCTGCGCAATTTATCCTTTTCCATGTCTTTTCAATTTATCATTAAAATATGCTTTACGAATTTCCTCTGCTTTTTTTATCTCAGTTTGTGGAGTTTTCTTAGTCTTTTTAACAAAACCATGTGTTGCCAGAACAAGAGTATCCACTTTATCTGTTTTATCCCAAAATGCCAATAGTCTATAGTACTTTTTATCATAAAGTGTTCGAAACTCCCATATGAACTCAGTCAACTTCTTAAACAAGTCCGGATCATTGACGCTTTGGGCTTTTCGCAAATTATAATAGATTTTTTTGCGAGGCTTCGTTTCTAAAGCGTTCAAAAAATCAATTGCCTCTCCCAAAATATCAATGTCAAATCTTTTATCCATTGATTCGCTTTTGTACAAATATAAATGTTTCCTGATAAAGAAACAAGTGCTCTTTTATAT
>CAYXJS010000152.1:3639-6997 GCA_964465045.1 uncultured Bacteroidales bacterium
TCTGTATGTTACCTTGCCCAATACCGGGGAGAAAACATCCTGTTGCAGGACACAGCAATGGTAGAAAAGGGCAAAGCCGTTTTTAAGGGAGATACCACGCTGACTCAGGGAATGTATGTTTTAGCCGGTGAATCAAATAACAAAATCCTGGATTTCATGATAGATGACCAGCAGCAGTTTTCAGCCTCGCTTGATATGGAGAAGCCGGTTGCTAAAAATATTACCTTTAAAAACAGCCCTGAAAACAAGCTTTTTTACAAGTATGTATCCTTCCTGAATCAAAAGCAAAAACGAATGCAAAAACTTCAGCAACAACTAAAAGCTGAAGATGGCAACAAGGATGCCCTGCGAAATAAGATGCGGAAGATTAACCGGGAGGTAGAAACCTTTCAATCTGAGTTTTCTGAAAACAACGAAGGCACTTTTGCCGCTGCATTTGTAAAAGCATCCCGCCAAATCACCGTGCCGGACTCTATCACGGATAAACGCAAACAATATGAATACTACAAAACCAATTTCTGGGACAATATCCCGCTGGACGACGACAGGATGCTGCACACACCTTTCTTTCATGACCGCTGGGAGACGTATATGGATAAAGTAGTCAGACAACATCCTGATTCCCTGATTGCTGCAGTAGATTTTTTACTGGAAAAGGCGCCGGATGACAGCGAAATGTTTAAATATCTTTTATGGGAAAGCACTCAAAAATATGAGCAGTCAAAAATCATGGGCTTTGACGCTGTTTTTACGCACATTGCGCTGAATTACTTTAAGAAGGGACGCACTTCAGACATAAACGATCAGGTGGTAGAAAACATCATAGAACGTGGCGAAACGCTGAAAAACCTCCTTCTCGGGAAAACCGCACCAAATCTGGTCATGCAGGACACGAACCGGAAGCCTCACCAACTGCACGAAGTGGATGCAAATTATACAGTGGTGGCGTTCTGGGACAGCGAATGCGGACATTGCAAGGAAGTTATACCGAAGCTGGCCGAATTCTATAATGAAAACGCCGAAAAATATAACCTGGAGGTCTTTGCTGTAAGCACGGATACCTCCATATCCAAATGGAAAGATTTTATCAACAAGCACCAATTAAACTGGACCAACGTAAATGGTTACTGGAGCTACACCAAAGATTTTCATGATTTGTATGACATCAACAGCACACCGGTAATCTACTTGCTCGACAAAGACAAAGCCATTATCGGCAAGCGCATCAGCGTGCCGCAGATAGAAGAGGTAATTCAGAATAAACAGGGAATGAAATGATAATATTTTAGATTGACCTCATTACGATTTTATAGGCATTCCGTTATGCTTGATATTCATTAGTTCAGTTTCATAAGCTCGCATGGTTGTAGGTTGGAAAATGTGAAAGAGCTCACTAATTTAATAAATTATGTAATATCTATCTGGATGTTATAAAATATTACAATTTCTATTTATGTGATTGATTCTTATAATATTAACTTACAAACCCAGCAACCTATTAAACTGAACTCATGCATAAGCGAAATATGCTTGCCCTCATCAATATAAGCTAAGGGAAGTCCGGTTTAAAAGAAAAAATTATATTTTTGCAAGAATCAAAAGAAAAATGATATATGGGAGCCATTAAGCAACTTGTATTAGATGTACTTAAACCACATTCACCGTCAGTTATTGAATTAACAAAAGATTTGAGTGATATTGAAGGAATAGATGGAGTAAATACATCAGTCATTGAAATGGATAGAGAAGTAGAGACCGTTAAGTTAACGATTATAGGTGATGATATAGATTATATTAAAATTAAGGATGTTATAGAATTATTGGGAGGTTCTATTCACAGCATTGATAAGGTTGCCGCAGGAATTAAACTTGTTAAGGAAGAAAGTATCCATCAAGATCGGTAACAAATGATAAAATTAGCAATAAGGGGTCTTGTTGATGGTTCTCTATCTTCATTAGGTGTTGTTATAGGTGCTGCTATTTCTAATGATGTTACCATTATCATGTCGGCAGGATTATCCGGTGCAATGGCAAACGGATTCTCAAATATACTTGCAGCATTTACAGCAGAGAAGGTTAGTCGGTATCAAAAATTAAAAATCACGGAAAAACATCTGATTAGATCGCTCAAAGGCACGACTCTTGAAAAACAAGTTGCCAAAGATGTTCTGAAAGGGGGATTCGTAGATGGAGCAGTAAGTATTATCGGTGGCCTTATTCCGTTGATACCTTTCGTTTTTCTTAATATAACCCAGGGAGTGTATGTATCTATTGGATTTGTCACATTTCTTGGCGCAATATTAGGGGCTTATACAGGCTATGTATCTTCAGAGAACATTATATTTAGTATAATTAAGATGATGTTTTTTGTGCTAATAGCAGCAGGGATATCTTCGCTATTAATGCTATTATTTGATGCTGCTTAGAGAGGTGCTTCAAGTTTATTTTACCATGTTTTATTAATCCAGGGGTTGTTATGTGAAAAGTAGCTTCCCCTTGAGCCATAAAGTAAAATCTCAGAATTACGCCCCGACCATCTATAATTGATGCTTATTATAGAGTTTAATATGCTGCACAAAACAGAACATTACAATTTCCTCAAAAAGGCTTTTATGTTCAAATCCCAATTTATAAACTCCAAAGGAAAAAGAAAATAATAAAACAGCCAGCTTATACCCTTCATAGATCAATCACACTTACCCGTTTTACGGAAGTAAGATCCGTAGAGACCCTGCTGTGATTATCCTGCTGAACCAGCTCAAAGATAGCGTATCCCAGAGCTGTGCATTTTCAATCTTTTGTTTTTGGTGGAATCTGTTTTTACCTGTAAAAAGATAGCCGGAATCAGAAACAGAATATAGCAGGTACATACAAAAATTCTTATGGTAGTATTTGAACAGTTGGCGGATTGAATCGTCAGGGTATTAATAGACAAGTTATTACATCCAGCATTATCTGTTATTCCTTACTTGGAGATGTATTTTTTGCTCTCCATCACTGCTTTGTTATAAATTGGGTAAAAATTCCCTATATTAGTGGCTGTAAATAATGGAAGAATGAACCTACATCAAAAACAGCAGGTATACACAAGAAGGTTTATCCCCATATTATGCTGCGGCATACCTTTGCCACGCATCATATGGAAAAGCACCGGATTACGATTAATTCAAGAAGCGCTCGGGCATGCAAGCAATAAAACCACTGAGATTTACACAAAGGTAAGCCGCAAAAGCATAAAAAAGATGCGCAACCTTTTAGACGATATGGAAATATAAATTTAGCATATAAAACAAAAGAGAAAAAGCGGACAAAAAATTACAAATTTGTCCGTAAACTAACAAAAGAAGGAATGATTAAC
>CAYXJS010000153.1:0-6995 GCA_964465045.1 uncultured Bacteroidales bacterium
GATGTAGATGCCCACTGGCTTAGGGAAATCGTAAAACTAATTTATTCATAATGGACTCGGCATACTTTTCAATGGCTATGATGCTCTTGCTTTCGGTGAATTTCCTAACCTTGTCGTTAGGCGCAGAATTTCGTCTGAAAAGCAAAGTTATAGGTGCGGCTTCAGTGTTTGTCATTGTTCAGCTTTTGCTGTTTATGATTGGCTGGGGTTTAGCACGTTTGCTGTTCCCGATGTTAACGGGCCATGAAACGCTTTTATTACACAGCATTCTGCTTTTTACCGGATTGAAACGTATTGTGCGTGCATTTACTGTGAAAAAACAAACCAGAAACTTTCAACTGATTCATATTTTTGATGTGATGGGTGTTTCTACTGCCGTAGCTACTGATGCGATGATTTTTGGCCTTGCTTTCGGAATGATTACGCCCAATCCGGTTAATCTTATCTTTATTTTGGCCGCGTTGACCTTTTTTATGGGTGTAACGGGGATTTACCTCCGCTCCAAAAAAGTGAGAACAAACACAGGGATGGTTTCGGAGTTTTTATCGGGATTATTCATTCTCGTTATCAATATTTTTATTTTATTTACTTAAAATCTATTTATTATGAAGTTTATCTTTTCTTTTAGCTTATTTTTTCTTTTTACAACATCGCTTTTTGCGCAGATTCCCAATGGATATTATGATGGTACTGATGACCTTGAGGGAGAAGCGTTAGTTGATGCATTGCATGATATCATAGACAATCATGATGAATATTCCTATGATGATTTACGTGATTTTATTCTGAGTGAAACGGATGAAGACCCGGATAATTCGAATAACGTAATCTTACTATACACTGGCCGCTCACAGCCTAAGAGCACTTTTGGCGGAGGCGCTGATGACTGGAACCGTGAACATGTTTGGGCTAAGTCGCACGGCGATTTTGGCAATACACCACCTGCCGGCACAGATGCGCATCACATCCGCCCTACAGATGCCTCAGTAAACAGCTCTCGCGGGAACCTTGATTTTGACAACGGAGGATCACAGCACCCAGAAGCTACCGGATGTTATTTTGACAGCGATTCGTGGGAACCCCGCGACGAAGTGAAAGGCGATGTGGCACGGATGATATTTTATATGGAAATAAGGTATGATGGCAGCGATGGTATGCCCAATCTGAGCGTTGTTGATGAGGTCGACACTTACCCGGCTCCAGAGCACGGCAAGCTGAGCACTTTACTGGAATGGCACGAGCAAGACCCTCCGGATGATTTTGAGATGAATCGCAATGAAGTAATATACAGTTATCAGGAAAACCGGAATCCTTTTATTGACCATCCAGAGTTTGTAGCAAAAATCTGGGGAGACCCAACTTCTGTTGAGCAAATTGAAAAAAAAGACATTCGGGTATTTCCAAACCCCACTCGTGAAAACCTGACTGTTGTGCTGCCAGATGAAGGAAAAAAATATATGATCTCGGTTTTTTCAACACAAGGAAAAAAACTGATGAAAATACGCAGTAATGGTCAAAAACAAGTCCAGCTTGAAACAGGCGGTCTTACTTCGGGCACTTATATTTTAAATGTAACACATCAGCAAAAAGTTGTAAAGGGAATTCCATTTAGTAAGAATTAGGTTGTGGGTTTAATCAGGATTACCAAGGAATTTAAATTTGATATGGCTCATGCCTTGAAAGACTATGACGGTTGCTGCCGTAATCTCCACGGACATTCTTATAAGCTTTTCGTTACGGTTAAGGGTATTCCTGAGATCGATCCTGCTTCGCCCAAACAGGGAATGGTTATGGATTTCGGGGATTTGAAAACCATCGTCAAAGAAGAGATTATTGAAAAGTTAGACCATGCTGTTTTGCTGAATAAAGAAGCGGACACACAGTATCTGAGCGAGATCGATCAGCTTTTTGACAAAACCGTTTTGGTTAGCTATCAGCCAACTACAGAAAACATGCTGCTTGACTTTGCTGAAAAAATTAAAAAGCGGTTACCCGGACATGTGACCCTGGTAAAAATGCTGTTGCGCGAAACCGTCACATCATACGCTGAATGGTATGCCGGAGATAATTAATTCGGGAAAATGCAGTAGCTATTGCAGTAATATGCATGCCTTATAAACGAATATTTTCCTTGGATATCAAAATGTTTGATTGAAAGATCAGCATCGTAATCTTAGAATTAAATATCTCCGCGCTGTAGGTTACCACGCTGAAAGGCAAAATAGATTCCGGCGGCATTAATTACGGCAAAGCAGATAAAGGATACAGAAACGGCCTTTAGAAAAAGCTCGTCCGGGACTTTTTCAATGGCTGTTTTTCCCATTATTGCAGCAAAAAACAGGGTGGCGATACTCATGCTGGCGATTTGACCTAAAATCCGCATTGTGGCGGCAGAACCAGAAGCCAATCCAAAGCAGGTTTTATCTACGGAGCTCATGATAGTATTCATGTTGGGTGAGGAAAACAGCGCAAAACCCAATCCTACCCAAATTAGTACAGCAACAATAAACGTAAGAGAGGTTAGCCCTGATAAAAACGAGAGAGCGGCCAATCCGGACGTACAAATGGTCATGCCCACAGCGGTAAGATAACGCGGCTGGATGCGGTCGGATAGTTTTCCTGCCACTGGAGAAAACAGCGCCATAACCGCAGGTTGCGCTACAAGAACCAATCCGGCATTGCGGGGTGACAGACCCTGTATCTTTTGCAGGTAAAGACTCAACAAAAACACGATAGCAAAGGTAGCGCTGTAATTAATCAGGGCGGCCAGATTCGAAAAAGCAAAAAGCCTGTTACGGGTGTAAAGCCGGGTTTCTATCACCGGACGTGATGAGTGGTGTTCTGTATTCCAGAAAAGGATCAAGGCAGTTATACCTCCTGCAATCAGCAACCATCCTTGCAGCTTGGGTATTTCAGAAGAACCATAAACCAGAGCTATTAATCCAAGCATATAAAACACGGCTCCTTTTAGCAAAGGAAATTTTTGTTGCGCTGTATTTTCGGAATCCTTTCCTAAGTGCATCATCGAAAAGTAAATAGCTAAAACACCAAGGGAAACAGAAACATAGAAAATAGAGCGCCAACCCGCATATTCGGTAAGCAGCCCTCCGGCAAAGGGTCCGAAGGCCAGACCTAAATATACGGCAGCTACCGCGATCCCTAAAACGCTTCCTCGGTTCTGTTGCGAAAATGATGTCACCAGTATTGCCGGGCCGATAGTGGTGGTTAATGCGGCCCCAATGCCCTGAACAAACCTGAAAAAGATAAGTTGCCCACCCGAGCCGGCGAAACCACAAAGCAAAGAGGCTGTCGTAAATACAATCAGCCCTGTTTTAAAAAGCCTGCGAATACCTGCAATATCAGCTATCTTTCCAATCGGAAGTAGAAATATGGCTGTAGCCAGCAAAAAGGCGCTGATAATCCAGCTTAATGTAACTGCATTAAGCTCAAAGGTTTTTTCTATGGCCGGAAGAGCAATATTGATGGAGGAGATAAGAAAGGTACCCTTAAAGGAAGTGATAGCCACTACCAAAATAACAGATATTTGTTTTTTACTCCATTGCATTTAATTCAGTTTTTAATGGATGTAAGCGAAAGCAATTGCAGAAAGATTAATTTGATGAAAACAATCAAATTTAATCATTTTTTCTATCTTCATCATGCATAAAGAAATTGATCGGGTTTTAAAAACGAAGCTTTAAAATATTAACAGGAATAAAAAAATGTTTTGAACGGATGAAAATTATTGGGTTGTTTATTGTTTTGCTTGTTACGGGTAGTTTTACGGTTTCATCCCAAACGACGAACCGTTTTGGCATTGAAGGTCAATCTGGTTTTATTATTGCTCATGCCCATGATTTGAAACCTTTTGCCGATCGTCGTCCGGTTTCTTTGAATTTTTCATGGAAGCGAATAGATTTGTCGCGTAAACATTGGGAAGTTTGCAATTGCTACCATTATTTGGGAGCTCGGTTTTCTGTGCTCGACTTTGATGAATCTGATGTGCTGGGGCGCGCTTATATTTTGTCAGGAATATTTGAGCCTGTGTTGTGGCACAGCAAAAGTCTATCGGTAAGCTTACCCTCAGGTATCGGCGTCACCTATCTTACGCATTTTTATGATAAAGAAAACAACCCTGAAAATCAGTTCTTCAGCGCACCTGTAAGTTTTCTTCTTTTTGTTTCACCTACGCTGGAGATCAGACTCTCTGAGAAATGGCGAGGGGCGGTTTCGGTTAATTATAATCACATATCAAATGGTGGGCAGAAAAAACCGAACAGAGGAATGAATTTTCCGCAATTGGGCGTAGGACTTCATTATACTTTGGAAGAAAAGCCTTTACCGGATTATGAAGCGAAAAAGCCGGCACAAAAATTCTGGTATTGGTTTGAGACCGGAGTTACACGCCGCACACCATCCGGAACGAAACTGCAAAAGCTGTGGGTTTCTTTTGCCGCCGGCGCAGGAAGAGAACTTTCGGCCATAAACGGCATTAGCGCAGGTTTAGAAGCGTCGCGCGATTATAGTTTGCAACATAGCGATGGCAGTTACGGCAAAACCATGAGCGCTCCGTTTATCGGGCATCATTTCCGTTTGGGCAGGGTAGATTTCAATCAACGGATGGCGCTCTATGTGCACCGCCCCGAAGAAATGGCAGAGCATCGTTTTTATCAGCGTTATCAGTTATGGATTAATGCAGGAAAAGGTTGGCATGTTGGGATTTCCCTATTCGCTCATGGGCATGTGGCACGCAACCTCGATTTAAGATTCGGGTATGCATTTTGAAAATCATGTTTTGACTACAGCCCTGTTTTTAAAATCTTTCCGCTAAAGGAATTTTGAGAGTTCCATTCTTTTTGAAAAGGCGAAACCCACCATAGGATTTCGCCTTGAAATGATAGTTTCTGGGATAATTAAAACAACCCACTAATATTGCCATCATCGTCTATATCGATTTTCTCGGCTGATGGCTTTTTCGGCAAGCCTGGCATCCGCATGATATTCCCTGTGATGGGGATGACAAATCCAGCCCCTGAAGCTATTTCTATTTCGCGTACGGTAACCACAAAATCTTTGGGTCTGCCGAGTAAGGATGGATTATCACTTAACGATTTCTGTGTTTTTGCGATGCAAACCGGCAGTTTGTCCAGCCCCAGGGCAGCAATTTTCTTCAAATCTGTTTTTGCTTTACGGGTGTAATCTATGGCTTTAGCACCATAGATTTTTTTGGCTACGCTTTCTACCTTATCCTCAATGCTCCAGTTCCAGTCATACATCGGTTTGTAATTGCTGGTACATTGCTCTGCTACCTTTACCACGGTCTCAGCAAGTTTCTCTGCGCCTTTACCCCCTTCTGCCCATACGTCGGCTTCTACGGCATCCACATTCATCTCGCGCGCTTTTGCTTTAATCAAATCTATCTCTTCCTGTGTATCAGAGGTGAATTTATTGATGGCAACCACCGGGCATATATTGAACTCGTTCATGTTCTCAATATGCTTTTCCAGGTTCTCCAAACCTTTTTTCAGCGCTTCTGTGTTTGCACTGTTAAGATCGTCAGCCGGAGCTCCTCCGTGATACTTCAGCGCCCTTGCTGTAGCTACCAGAACAACGGCTTTTGGAGAGAGGCCTGCGTATCCGCATTTAATATCAAAGAATTTTTCAGCTCCTAAATCAAACCCGAAACCGGCTTCAGTTACGGTATAATCAGAGTAAGACATCCCCATGCGTGTAGCTATTACTGAATTAGTTCCCTGGGCGATATTTGCAAACGGGCCACCATGAATAATAGCAGGAGTATTTTCAGTAGTCTGAACAAGGTTAGGCTTGATGGCATCTTTTAGCAGAGTAGCCATAGCTCCATGAGCATTCAGATCGCGTGAATAAACCGGTTTTTTGTCGTGCGTATAGCCTATGAAAATATTACCCAAGCGTTCTTTCAGATCATGAAGATTATCAGCCAGGCATAGTGTTGCCATAACTTCAGAGGCTGCAGTAATATCATAACCTGTTTCTCTTGGCACGCCGCTTGTACGTCCACCCAGACCGACTATAGTGCGCCGAAGAGAGCGATCATTCATATCCATTACTCTTTTCCAGAGAACGGTGCGCGGGTCTATGTTACTGGTGCGTTGATGTATGGAGTTGTCTATAATTGCAGAAAGCAGGTTGTGCGCTTTTTCGATAGCGGCAAAATCCCCTGTAAAATGCAGGTTAATATCTTCCATGGGTAAAACCTGCGAATGTCCTCCGCCTGTGGCGCCACCTTTAATGCCAAAAACCGGACCTAAAGAAGGTTCACGTAAAACAACCGTGGCTTTCTTTCCAATGCGGTTCAGTCCTTGCGACAATCCGATTGACATGGTTGTTTTGCCTTCGCCGGCAGGGGTTGGCGAAATTGCCGAAACCAAAATCAGGTTGCTCTTTTTAGCTTTTTCATGGTTAATGAGGTTTAGGGGAAGCTTAGCCTTGTCATGTCCGTAAGGAATAATTTTTACGGGATCAATCCCCAGGTTTTCTGCAATTTTAGAAATAGGTTTTAGTTTTGCTTCTTTAGCAATCGCAATGTCTGATTTCATGATTTTATTGTTTTTGGTTTTGCACCTGAAAAACATTCTAAAACACGAAATGTTTTGCTATGCTTGCGCTGTAGGAAATAGGGGATTTGAAAAAAGGCTTCAGAATCAAAAGAATCACGTTTCCGGAATGCCAGGTAAACCAACTATAATCAGTTGCAAATCCTGATATAACGCAAGATAGAATTGTAGAAAAGCCTTTGGAAGGTTGAATTGAAATTTTGAGATCAATGGGTTAAATCAACAATCTATTTTGGTTCTTTTCTATTCAATGAGTGATTTATATATGTATTGTTAATGATAAATTATCAAATATTTAGAGGCATCAGATATAATGTTGTATTCGTTTCTTTATTTGGCATAAGTTTAACCCAACTTGGCTCCCTTACCCCCTCAAAATCATAAAAAAATGTTAAATTT
>CAYXJS010000154.1:0-6967 GCA_964465045.1 uncultured Bacteroidales bacterium
ACACATACCGGCAGGTTTACATCATCATCACCTCCATGTTAAAAGCAGAAGCAGAGCCTTACCGGCAGCGCCTGGCTTCTTTTGCGCTTTATACGGATACCAACGAAGAAATACACAAACAACAAATCACCAACAGGCTACACCCTTTTCTAATCGAGATTTCGGATGGAAAAATCATCACCTTAATGGAAGTGGACTATTCCCAAAACATGGATAAGGCATTAAAACTGTTGAATAAATTTGTTTTAGATGAATAAGTTTCGCCAATTTTTGTATTTTCGATTCAAATCAAAATAACAAACCATGCCAGTCATTCCACAACATATGCTTTTATATTCTACCATGCTGCTTTTGTTGTTCACGGGGTGTAATGATGCAAAAGACCCTGAGGAGCGGACCGGTAAAGCGGCTTCCGTTGCAGAGGCTGTGGCTGTTGAAACAGCAGCAGTTAAGCAAGACAACTTTTTTAATGAGACCATGAGCAACGGACAGTTGCATCCGTATGAAAAGGCAAACCTTGCTTTTTCCCGGGGCGGTCAGTTGCAGCAGCTCCATGTCCGTAACGGCGACCGGGTGCAGCGCGGCGACACCCTGGCGGCGCTCAACAATCGCAGAGCGCTGCTGCAGCTCGAACAGGCGCGGATTCAGGTAGAACAAGCCCGCACCGATTTGCTCGATTTATTGCTGACACAGCAAGGCAACGAACTGGCCGATACGGCAATGCTGTCGCCGGAAAAACGCGCTGTACTTCTCGTGAAAAGCGGCCTGAAAGCAGCACGCAATCAACTCAAAGAAGCTCGTCTCAATTATTCTGAAAGCTTTATTATAGCCCCTTTCTCAGGTCGCATAGCCAATGTGGCGGTGCAAGGCTATAATGCGGTAACCGCAGGAGAAAAGTTTTGCCTTTTGATGAACGACGAGCAATGGAAAGTGGTGTTTCACCTTATGGAGTCGGAACTTGGAGGTGTAAACCGGGGAAGCCAGGTAGAAGTGATGCCTTTTCATTCAGCAGAAAGTCCGGTAGGAGGCCGCATTACTATTATGAATCCGGTGGTAGACGACAACGGGCTGGTGGAAGCCGAAGCCCTGCTGGACCAAAATCCCTCCTGGCTGATGGAGGGTCGGAATGTAAAGGTGAAGGTGGTAAGTTCCTTGCCCGGTCAGCTTATCGTACCCAAAGAATCGATGGTGTTGCGCTCAAACCGTGAGGTGGTTTTTACTTATGAAGACGGATTAGCCAAATGGGTATATGTGAATGTAGTGGCTGAAAACGAATCGCAGTTGGCCGTTACCGGAAAGCTGCAAGCCGGCGATGAAGTAATTGTCACAAACAACCTCAACCTGTCGCATGATGCCAAAGTGACGCTGGAAGGCGAGTAATGAGTGGTGAGAATATAGGAATGTACGATGGTACGAAAGCGCGAAGGCACGAAAGGTAGAAGGTACACAAAATGAGGTGATATGCTGATGTGATTGAAGTTTGATTTTCACGCAGAGACCGCAGAGTGAAAACCGCAGAGGACGCAGAGAAGAGATTAGAAAGTATGAAACACAAACGCGCATAAACACATTAACAGTAACTTAGAAACTTAAAAACCTTATGGTAAAATTTCTGGTAGAACGTCCTGTAGCAGTGTTGGCATCGGTAGTAGCTTTTCTGATACTGGGGCTGATTACATCGGGGCTTTTGCCGGTATCCCTGCTGCCGCCGGTGGATATCCCCGCGGTTACTATACAGGTATCCGATGAGAACCTGGACGCCGGCGATCTGGAAAGCACTGTTATTTCCCGAATGCGGCAACAGCTTTTGCATGTTAATGGACTTGAAGATATAGAGAGCCGGACTACGGATGGCTACAGCCGCATTTCCCTGAAATTCCGCTATGGTACGGATATCGACTTCAGCGCCATGGAGGTGAATGAGCAGGTAGATGCTATGATGACCTGGCTCCCTGAAGGGATGTCCCGCCCACGCGTTATCAAAGCCAGCGCTTCGGATATCCCGGTTTTTGATTTGGCGGTCGCCTATCGTGCGGAAGCAGAAAAAGATTTTCTGGCCCTGAGCGAATTTGCCGCGCAAATCCTTCGCCGCAGGATGGAGCAGTTGCCTTCGGTGGCGCTGGCCGATATGAGCGGCGCTGTATTCCCACAGGTGGTCATCACTCCCTCCCCGGAAAAAATGAAGGCTGTGGGGCTGACTACCGACGACCTGACGCAGGCCTTCGCTAATCACAATGCCCGCCTGGGAGCGGTTACGCTTCGCGACGGCCGGTATCAGTATGCTGTAAACATTAAGGCCGGGACGCATTCGGCCGAATCTATCGGGAACATCCTGCTGCGCAGCGGTGAACGATTAATAAGGCTGCACCAGGTGGCTGATGTAACTATTGAGCCCCAGCCCCGCAGCGGGGCGTTTATGATAAACAAGTGCGAAGGCATAGTTTTTTCGGTGATCAAAAATAACAACGCTCGCATGCAAGATCTGGAAACCGAATTCGAGACGCTGCTGCAATCCTTCCGCAACGATTATCCGCACCTGGAATTTTCGCGCTCGCGCGACCAAACCCAGCTACTTAATGTGTCGCTGGTGAACCTGCAGCAAAACCTTGTTTACGGATTTTTGCTGGCTTTTGCCATGATGTTTGTCGTGCTGGGAAGCCTCAGAGCGCCTTTACTGATGGGCATCACTATTCCGGCTTCGCTCATCGTTACGCTACTGGTATTTTACCTTGCCGGGATTTCTGTGAACATCGTGTCGCTTTCAGGCCTGATTCTGGGGGCGGGAATGATGATAGACAACTCCATCATCGTCATCGATAACATCACCCAATACCGCCAGCGGGGCGACTCCCTGCTCACTGCCTGCACGGCAGGAACCAACGAGGTGATTCGCCCCTTAATCAGTTCGGTGCTTACTACCACCGCTGTATTTGTGCCGCTGATTTTCCTTAGCGACATGTCGGGGGCTTTGTTTTACGACCAGGCCATGGCCATTGCTATTGGGCTTACCGTATCGCTGTTGGTTTCTATTATGGTCATTCCGGTATTATATCACCTGATGTACCAAAACGTGGACACAGAAAAACGTTTTCTGAACACGCGCTTCAGGATGGTGGAACTCTATGAAAAAGGATTGCATTACGCGTATCCCCATAGAAAAGCGGTCTTTGTTTTGTTTTTATTGCTCATACCGGCCGGCTATTTCCTTTACCAGGATATCCATAAACAGCTTATGCCTGATATTACCCACACCGACTTTAAGGTAGTGGCTGACTGGAATGAGAAGATTACCACGGCAGAAAATCAAAAGCGCTGTATGGAGCTGTACAACCAGATGGAGGATAAAGTTTCGGAGGTTACTTTTTTTGTGGGGAACCAGCAGTTTTTGCTGAGCCGGGACAGACAGAAAAACCAGACTTCCTTCGAAATGGTGGTGAGTGCTGAAGCAGAGCAAATCCCGGATTTAAAAGAAAAAACAGCACACTATTTACGAAAAAAATATTCGGCAGCTTCTTTTACAGTAGAAAACACCCGCAACGTGTTCGAGGCGTTGTTTAATACTTCTGAACCTCTGCTGATGTTGAAAATACGCAATAAAAACAGCGCTGACCTGCCCCCGGCCGATACGGTAAAAACATTGCGCAACAGGCATCCGTCTTTATTCGGACATGATGATCAGCTTACAGAAAAAGAGGTGATGATGATGGAAGTGCATTTTGAAAAGCTGTTGCTGTATAACGTAAATTATAATGATTTGATTCAAACCTTAAAATCAGAGTTGCAGTCAAATAATTTCAGCCAGATACCATATAATCAGCGCATGATACCGGTAGTCATCTCCTCTGAGTCGCCGCAAATCGGTCGCATTCTAAGGGAGAGTTTTGTGGTCAATGCCGATGGGGTTTCGGTGCCGTTGCGCGATTTAATCACACTTAAGCCACGGCAGACCTATAAAACCCTGCTGGCCGATGAACAGGGCATATTCGTTCCGCTGGCCGTGAACGTAAAAAATAACGAAGTGGCAGCGGCATTGGCAAGAGCACAACAAGCAATGCAACAACACTCCGGATTATCTTATTCCCTGTCGGGAACCTGGCTCAGAAGCGCCGCCATGACCCGTGAGATGCTGTATGTCATGGCGGTATCGGTGTTGTTATTGTTCTTTATCCTGGCTGCCCAGTTCGAATCGCTCATTCAACCGCTAATTGTGTTGACCGAGGTGGCGATCGATATTGCAGGCGCTTTGTTGCTGCTCTACTTATTCGGGTTATCGCTCAATGCTATGTCGGCTATCGGCTTAATTGTGATGAGCGGGATTATCATCAATGACTCTATCATAAAGGTAGACACCGTTAACCGCCTTCGAAGGCAAGGGATGGCAGTTGAAGAAGCCGTTTACGAAGCCGGGTTCAGGAGGTTCAACCCGATTATCATGACCAGTCTTACCACTATTCTGGCGCTGCTGCCTCTGTTTTTCTCTTCAGGACTGGGCGTGGAGCTGCAGCTTCCGCTGGCGGTGGCAGTGATTGGTGGCATGACGCTGGGTACGGTGGTCAGCTTGTATTTTATTCCGGTTTTCTATGGTTTGATTTATGACAGGAAACAAAAATGAGACATTCAACAGAATATTTCTGCGTTGAGGTTTTGTTGTTGGGTAAGATAATAATCAAAATCTGATGAGAAAGGCATATCGGAACATAAAAAACACTTTATATCAGCGCAATGCTTTTTCAGTGCTGGTAGTGTTTGCCGCATTGAGTATGGCCGGATTGGCTACACTTCCTGCGCTTAAGCTGCAACGGAACCCGTCCCAGCCGCTGCCTCAAATTAATGTCCGCTGCAACTGGCCTGCCGCTACACCTCAAATCACCGAGCAGCAAATTACCACACCTCTCGAGGGAGCGCTTAATACAGTACAGGGCATTGATAAAATGACTTCCCGTACTACCAGCAGCAGCTCTCGTATCACGCTTCATGTAGATAAAGACAAGCAACTCGAAAAAGTGCGCTATGAGGTGGCTTCGGTCGTCCGGCGCGTCTATCCGGAATTGCCGGGCAGCGCCGCATATCCGGGAATTACACTGCAAAACCCGGATGAAGAAAGTTCCCGGGAACCCGTATTGGTTTATACTGTGCAGGGCCGCGGCGAAAGCCATGCCATAAAGCAATATGCTGAAAAGCACCTCCGGCAGCATTTTTATGGCATACCTCAACTGGGAGAGATGAAGGTGCAGGGAGGTAACGAAACGGCCTTTTTCCTCGAAACAGATACCCGCCGGATGCATGAGCATAAAATAAACAGAAGCGATATCCTGGCGGCCATCAGGCAATATCTGAACCGGCAATCCGTAGGTTTTGCCCTGGAGCAAAAGCATACTGAAAAACAAGTTGCAGTGGTGTTACAACCCGAATCCCCTGAAGTTCACTGGGATGAAATAGTGCTAAAAAACAATAACGGGCGTTTGGTACGCCTCACCCAGGTATGCCGTGTTACTGAAAAACAGAAGCAGCCCACTTCATATTATCGCGTCAACGGGCTGAACGCAGTAAATATTTTGTTTTATCCCACAGCCGGCGCCAATCATCTTGCCCTGGCTAAACAGGTAAAAGACCGGGTCAGCAACCTGAAAAACCTGCCTGAGGGATATAATATTTTTTTAACAGTAGATAACACCCGCTTTATCCGGGGAGAACTCTCCAAAATAGGCTGGAGAAGCGCTTTTACCGTTTTTATTTTGCTGGTGTTTGTCCTTTTGGTAAGCCTTAGCTTTCGCTATCTGTTTGTTATTTTCATCAGTTTATTTGTCAATATCACAGCAAGTTTTTCCTTGTACTACCTTTTCGGGATACATATTCATCTCTACTCGCTGGCAGGTATAACCATTTCATTGGGTTTGATTATCGACAACAGCATAGTAATGATCGATCACCTCCGGCATACCGGCAACAAAAGAGTGTATCTGGCGCTGCTGGCCTCTACCCTCACCACCATCGCATCGCTGGCCATCGCCTGGTTTCTGCCCGAAAAGCTGAAGCTTACCTTACTCGATTTTGCTTACATCATCATGATCAACCTGGCCGTGTCTCTGGTAGTCTCGCTGTGGTTTATCCCGGCCCTGCTACAGCAGTATCCGCTTAAACAAAACTCCCGGAAACTTATCCGCCGAAAACGCCGGTTGGTAAGATTCAACCGTATCTATTCTGCAATCCTGGTAAGTTTAGTCCGCCGGAAAGGATGGCTGACCGTTGCAGCTATACTTATCTTCGGAATACCCGTCTTTTGGCTTCCTGATAAAATGGATGGTGAGGGCAAGTGGGCACAAACCTATAATCAGACAATAGGTTCTGAGTGGTACCAGCAAAAAGCCGCGCCGGTGGTTGAGAAAACCCTGGGCGGCGGATTGCGACTTTTTGTGAATTATGTCTATGAGGGATCGGTGTTCAGGGATAACCAGGAAACACGACTGTATATCTATGGCGGGCTACCGAAAGGCGGAACCATCGGCCAGTTGAACAGCGTGATGAAAGAAATGGAAGCTTTCCTGGTTTCATTTCAGCAAATAGAGATGTTTACCACCTATATCAGCAGTCCGCAGTCTGCTTACATAACAGTACGTTTTCGTGAAAACCATAAAATGGATTCTCCTTATATCCTGAAAGGCAATGTCACCCGAAAAGCGTTGAATTTCGGGGGAATGGCGTGGAGCATTTATGGCGTGGGTCAAGGGTTTTATAATAGCCCGGGCTCTTCGGAATCGTTTGGATACGAGAATATTTTAACCGGCTATAATTACGATGAGCTGGAAAAACAAGCCCAAAGCTTAAAATCCATCCTTGAAAAGAATCCGCGCACGGCTGAGGTCAATACGAATATGAAATACAGTTGGCGTTCTGACGATTATGATTATGTTTTTGTGCTTGAACCGGATATGGAGCAGGCGATGTTGTATGGTACCGCTTTACCCGC
>CAYXJS010000155.1:0-6920 GCA_964465045.1 uncultured Bacteroidales bacterium
AAATCAAAGATACCGCATCACAGATGAAATAACGAGTGTGCCAATGGCGCTGACTAGGGCAAGCATTCCGCTTACCGAGAGCCATTTTTTCCATCTTGCAAGGTTGTTATAATTAGAATTAGCTGCGGCTTTAGCTATTTTTGGAGAGAGAATCTCAAAGTTTAATACGGCCAATACTACTAATATACCGTATAACAAGTGCTTGATAAACGAGAGAATTCCCCATGCATGCTCAAAATGAATGATGCTCACATAGTGCTCGCTGACGATTTTCATCGGAATGCCGGTGATGCCCAAAGTCACTATGGAAACATAGACAAAAACCCTGAACCGTTTCATCAGAGCCTGGGTGAATCTTCCGGCAACAGAAGGCTCCAGCACTTTAGCCGATGTTGGCCTCACGATAAGTAAATTCACAAACATGCCACCAATCCATATTACGGTAGCAAGCACATGCAGTACATCCAGTAATGATTTTACGAATAGATTGTCCATATTCTGTATACTTTAGGTAAATTAGCTGACAAAAATAGGCAAATGCATGAGTCTTAAGCAATCATCCTTATATGTATTTATTTATTTTTGTTAATGCTGAAAAAATGTTATTATTGTAGTATGAAATAAAAATCATGAAACCAGAAGATACATTTATTCTCGAAGGCAATATCGTTGATGTGGTGAAAGGCCGCATTTTCAAGGGGCGCGTGGAGGCCCGCAACGGGAAGATTAGTAAAATTACCGAAACCCCGGTTGCTGCCAATGCCTTTATTTTACCCGGATTGATTGATGCCCACGTGCACGTGGAAAGCTCAATGCTTATTCCGTCTGAGTTTGCACGTTTAGCTGTTCCGCACGGAACGGTGGCAAGTGTTTCTGACCCCCATGAAATTGGTAATGTGCTGGGTGTTGATGGTGTTAGGTACATGATCAACAATAGCAGAAAAGTGCCTTTTAAGTTTTATTTTGGAGCGCCTTCTTGTGTTCCGGCTACGCCTTTTGAAACATCAGGGGCGCAAATTACGGCCGAGGATGTGAAACACTTGCTGGAAACGGATGAGGTTAAGTATATGGCGGAGATGATGAACTTTCCGGGTGTATTGGCTGATGACGCAGAAGTGAAGGAAAAGCTCAAGGTAGCACTAGACAACAACAAGCCGGTTGATGGGCACGCTCCTGGTGTGCTTGGGGAAGACGCCAAAAAATATGCGGCTGCCGGAATAACTACAGACCATGAATGCTTTTCGAAGGCAGAGGCTCTTGACAAAATTGCCGCAGGCATGAAAATTCAAATCCGTGAGGGTAGCGCTGCCAAAAACTTTGATGAGCTGGTTAGCTTGCTGGATGACCATCCCGATAAGGTAATGTTTTGTTCTGATGATAAACATCCTGATAACCTTGTGGAAGGTCACATCAACAAACTTATTTCGCGGGCAATAGATGCCGGATATGACAAGCTGGAAGTATTGCGCGCAGCTACTCTGAACCCTGTCCGGCACTACAATCTGGATGTGGGGCTGCTTCAGGAAAATGATCCTGCCGATATAATTGTTGTAGACAGCCTTGAAGATTTTAATGTTTTGGAAACCTACATCAACGGTCAGCTTGTTGCCCTCGATGGTCAAACACATATTCGTCCGGTTGATGAAGTCACGCCTAATGTTTTTAAGGCTTCAGCAATAACTGTAGACGATATTACGGTGGAAGCACGCGGAAAAAAGATGAATGTATTTAAAGCGCTGGATGGACAATTGATTACTGAGGCAATGCAGGTTGAGCCTTTGGTCAAGAGCGGAAAAGTGATTAGCGATACGAAAAATGATATACTTAAGATTGTAGTACTTAATCGTTATGAACCGGCCAGGCCGGCTGTAGCTTTCGTTAATAATTTTGGATTGAAGCAGGGCGCAATTGCTTCAAGTGTGGCGCATGATTCCCACAACGTAATCTCGGTTGGCACTACTGATGAAGAAATTGTGAGAGCAATGAATTTGGTGATTGAACAAACCGGAGGAATAAGCTGGGTAAACAAAGAGCAGGAAAAAGTGCTTCCTTTACCCGTTGCCGGAATTATGAGCAACGATAACGGGTATAACGTGGCAGCTAAATATGCTGAGTTGGATGCCAAAGCAAAAAACCTGGGATCGCGTTTAAGTGCGCCCTATATGACGCTATCCTTCATGGCTTTGCTGGTAATCCCTCATCTTAAAATCAGCGATAAGGGCCTTTTTAACGGTGATAGGTTTGCTTTTACAGATTTATTTGTTCAAAGATGATTTAAATAGATATATTTATTTCTATACGATATTTATTATTAGTTTTGCACGAACAAAAATGAGTGACATGAAAAAACTGGAATTAGATGTTATAAAGCTCGAAGCTGCAGCCAGCAAACTCAGAGCTATTGCTCATCCCATGAGAATTGCGATTATTGATTTGTTGCACGAGAATCAAAAGCAAAGTGTTACGGAAATTTACAAAAAGCTAAATATTGAGCAAGCCTCGGCTTCCCATCACTTGAATATTCTCAAAAACAAAGGCGTACTGGTATCTAAGCGCGACGGCAAAAAGATTTATTATTCTTTGAAGAACCAAACACTTACAGAGATAATCGAGTGCATCAACCGATGCAACGAAGAGTAAACTCATAGTGAATACAATTTACTGTGAGGGATTAATTTTTTGGATAGAAAAAGTTGGGCCTTAGTCTTTCAAAAGCTAAGGCTCAATTTTCCAATCCTCTTCTACTTCCCAGTTGCCTATAACCTCAAGCACTTTATCGTAATAGAATACTTTTTCGGGTTGTTCTCCTTTCAGGTAGAGGCCGCTATCCCATCTTTCATTGTTGTTTCTGTCAAGTATGCCTTTTAGTTTATATTTTCCCGGATTGAGCAGCTTTATTTCCCAGGTTGTATCCTGTTTTACAGAAAGCGTTTCATGAATCGTTTTTTCATCTTCAGAGAGCAATTGAAGGTATGCATGAGTTTTTCCAGGCAAGGTATCGCATGAAATATTTATCGTAAGTGTGCCATAGTCTTCCATAGCTTTTGTGTTAAACTGCAGCTGGGTGCTGTCATTGCCTTTGCCGTAAATGCTGGTAAAAACAGAATCAGGAACCATTAACCGGTATGATTCAGACTCTTTCCATGGATAATCAATTTCCATTGTGCGAAGTCCAGTTTTTTCAAAACTTATGTTGGTAGTGTCTTCGCTGGAGTATAACGCCAGGGAATCCTGCCTGTAACTGTTTAAATAAGGATGATTGGTCTTGATCGTAAGAGGATGTTTCAGCAGTTGGGTTTGCCCGTCTAATTGTGCCTTAAGAGTGAGGGGCTGTTTTTCATGTTGTTCTCGTTCCTTTTCTGAAGGGAAATAGGTGTAAGTCAGCGTATCATGCAAAAGTGTATCTGCCTTTAATTCCATCACTAATGAATCGCTTGCGAAATCCTTTAGCCATAACAGAACGCTGTCTTTCTCATCAGGCCATTCCTCAATATACCAATCCGGCTCTAAATCGGGCTTAAGCAGATTTACGCTAAGTGAATCTATCTTTTTGTTAAATCCCAGCGTAATATGTCGGTTTTGGTTTAGTTTAGAAGTGGTTACTTGCAGAAGGGTATCGCGCTCTTTAAAAAAGCGCATGATTAAGGAATCCTGCCCGTTAAGACCAGGAGTTTGCATAGCAGTATCAGATTCTACTGTTAGGGTATCTGCTTCCGTTGTAACTGCTGAAAGGGTGTCGGTCTCGGAAAAGGTTTTCATTTCAGCTACTTGAGTGGGTGTAATTAGCGTATCGCTGAAAGCAATCTTTTCATTGGGCAGGTCAAACAAGTAATTGCTGTTTGCATCTTTTAAAGCAAAGATTTTATAGGTTGTATCTGCCAGGTTCGTAATTGTAAATTGTCCTTGCTCGTTTGTTTTCGAAAGATAAAAAGGGATTTCCTTGAGCGGGATTGAATCTGCGTGCTTTTTATACAGCATCACCAATACTTTTTCTACGGGTTTTAGCGTGAATGCATCTACTACACGTCCGCTTATTTTCATTGAGTCGAGCTCACTGCCTGTAGAAAAAACAAAGCGGTAATTCTCCAACGGATTACTTTCATGCAAATCCACTATCGCATCATCAAAATAAAAACTATATGTTGTGTTTTTGGCCAGGGTGTCTTCAATCTGAGCTACTATGGATCTGCCCCGTATCTTGAACTCTGGAGTATTTTCTAATGGGGGCGAAATCAGCATTTTACTATTGATTTCTTGTAGTTGTACGAATTCATCAAATGTGATTCTAAATTCATCCCCATCAAACCTGGTAGAATAATTCTCCGGTTCAGCCTCCACAACTACCGGGGGTGTTTCGTCTTTTGGTCCGCCTGTGGGAGCTACGGGAGTGGCACAGGCATGTATCAGCATCGCAATCACAAAAACCGGTGTTGCGGCCTTTATGAAAAACAGGATTTTGCCTTTTGGCCAATGATTTATTTTAAGCAAATGTGCGTATTTATTGTTGTTCATATTCAGAGAGGGTAAAATTATAAAATATTACCAAGCTAAAAGGAGGCTTTCGGAATTTTCCTGTTTGTTGTTTTTTATTAATTTTATTGCTTCATGGTATTTAAACGGTTTTTACATGCATATATGATAAGATACTTTCTGATGATGTTCATGTTGATGGGTTTTTTGATGTTGCACGGCCAGTCTTCAGGGGTCACTTCATGCAGCCAGAAAAGCCATTCCGCGCATTTTTATCATTCTGATACGGTCGGCGCAAATTACGATTTAAAGTATGTTAAAGCTTATTGGAAACTTAACCCGGAAGAGCGTTTTATCAAGGGAGCCGTAACTTCTTTTTTTAAAATGAAAAATACCTCCGATAGCATCCAGTTTCAGCTTTCAGACGCTTTGACGGTAGACAGTGTCTCTCATAGTCAGAACTTGAACTTTCATCATCATGAAAATGTGATTACAATAGTATTTGAAAGCAACATTTCGCAGCATACTCTTGATTCTGTAAAAGTTTTTTATCATGGCGTACCTCCTGATGAGGGCGCTTTTGCGCTTGGAGAGCAGCAAAATAACTCAGCTACATTATGGACTTTGTCAGAGCCGTATGGAGCCAAGTCATGGTGGCCATCAAAAAATGCCCTGAATGACAAAATCGATTCTTTGGATGTGTTTATCGAAGTTGCACCGCCGAAATTTACTGCCGTGAGCAATGGTTTACTTCAATCAAGCAAAATGATAAAGCAGGACTCCGCCCGGCTTTTCCACTGGAAGCATCGTTATCCTATTGCAACGTATCTTATTGCGGTTGCTGTAGCCGATTACAATTATCATGAAACACATTACCCTTTCGGAGATGACTCGCTAAAAATAGTAAATTACATCTATTATGGTGATGTTAGCCACGCAGTTCGACAGGTGGATAATCTTTATCGCTCTGCAAAATTATTTGACAGCTTGTTTATGCCGTATCCGTTCTCAGAGGAGCAGTACGGCCATGCTCAGATGGGGCGGGGTGGAGGTATGGAACATCAAACCATGACCTTTATCGGGTCATGGGATTTTGAGTTGCTTACACACGAGCTGGCACATCAGTGGTTTGGGAATTATGTTACACTGGCTGATTGGCATGACATCTGGCTTAACGAGGGTTTTGCCACGTATCTTTCAGGGCTGGCTTACGAGATGGCTTTTGATACGGATAAATGGTGGAATATCTGGAGACCGCAAACCATTGATTTTATCACCAGTAAAGATGATGGTTCTGTTTATGTGGAAAATATCGAAGACCCGGAACGAATTTTTAATGGACGGCTGTCTTATGCGAAAGGCGCTTATGTGTTGCATATGATACGATGGGTTGTTGGCGATGAGGCCTTTTTCGAAGCGATTCGGAATTATTTGGCTGACCCGCAGGTAGCCTTTGGGTATGCACGCCAGCAAGACCTGGTATATCATCTGGAACAAACCGCTGATACCTCTCTGACAGAGTTTTTGGATGATTGGTATTATGGTCAGGGGCACCCGCAATACTATGCTGACTGTAAAATGCTGGATGAGGAATCCGTTAAAATAACTTTATGGCAGGAGCAAAGTCATAGCTCGGTAGATTTCTTTGAAATGCCGGTACCCATAAAATTGAAAAATGATGTTCAAGATACTACATTGGTGTTGCAGCATGAAGCCTCGGGCCAGGTTTTTGTGGAAGATTTAGGATTTACACCTGATAGCGTATTTATCGATCCTGAATACCGGCTGATTTCTGATGGAAATCGTGTAGACTTAAATACAAATCCCTCTGAAGAGGAAAATTTACAGATCGCGGGCACCCTTACGCGGGATGAGGCCATTCTGATTTCTGATAAACCGGTAACCCATCTTGAGCTTTTCCGGGCTAACGGCAGCAGGGTTTATCAGAGAGAGGTTGATTTACAGTATCGCCTGACTATGAATATGCGGAGTTTACCGGCCGGAATGTATATTGTAAAAGCAAGGATGAAGGATGATTCTGTAGAAACCGGAAAAATAGTAGTATATCACTGAAAATTATTTCTATCCAGTGCTTCTGTTGTGTACTGACTTTCTGATAATTCTTCGAGCAATGCCGGAAGAGCGTATTGCATTCTTTTAGAAGCTTTTTCACTGTCGTGGAAAACGACAATGCTTCCAGGCCTGGTTTTCTTTTTGATGTTTTTATAGCATTCTTGCGGCGTAATAGAGGTGTCAAAATCAGCGCTAAGCAAACTCCACATGATAATATGAAATTGTTCCTTCAGGCGCTTTACCTGGCTGCGGCTGACTTTTCCATAAGGAGGCCTGAAAAAAGGGCTTCTGATTAATTCGTCAGCCTCAAAAATATCCTGGAAATATAAGTTGTCTTCTGTTTTCCATCCGTTTAAATGATGAAAAGTATGATTGCC
>CAYXJS010000156.1:0-6837 GCA_964465045.1 uncultured Bacteroidales bacterium
GAGCTTGGGAATGTTAATGTAGTAGAATTTGCTGATGGAGAATTTCAGCCTTCTTTTGAAGAAAACATTCGTGGAAACGATATATTTATCATCCAATCTACATTCCCGCCGGCTGATAACCTTTTTGAGTTGTTGATGATCATTGATGCGGCCAAGCGTGCTTCAGCGCGCAATATTGTAGCTGTTATTCCTTATTTTGGCTTTGCCCGTCAAGACCGCAAAGACAAGCCGCGCGTCTCTATTGCTTCTAAGCTCATTGCTAATTTACTTTCGGCATCCGGTGTCAACCGCATCATTACGATTGATTTGCATGCCGATCAAATTCAGGGTTTCTTTGAATTTCCGGTGGATCATCTATTTGCTTCATCAATTTTCGTACCTCAGCTTAAAGCCTTAAACCTGCCACGTATCAGCATGGCATCACCCGACACGGGCGGAACGAAAAGAGCCGCATCTTATGCAAAAGTGCTGGAAACTGATTTTATAATCTGTTACAAACAGCGCGCAAAACCCAACGCCGTAGAAACGATGGCTGTTGTAGGAGAAGTGGAAGGAAAAGACATTATTTTAGTAGATGACATCATTGATACGGCCGGCAGTATCACAAAAGCAGCACGGCTTATGATGGAAAAAGGAGCCAACAGCGTCAGAGGCGTGGCTACGCATCCCATCTTGTCCGGAGATGCTTTGGAACGTATAGAAAACTCTCCTTTTATAGAGGTTTTTGTTACAGATACCATTCCGCTGAAGCAAAAATCAGACAAAATAAAAGTGCTTTCTACGGCAGACCTTTTTGGTGAAGTAATCAGAAGAGTGAGACATGATGAATCCATCAGTTCAATCTTCAGGTTTGAAAATTTGAAAAATCAGGACACAATTTTATAACTATTATAAACTTTAATTAAATCATTTTATGAAGACAGTATCGTTGAGCGGTTCTCTGAGAGAGAACGTAGGGAAAAAAGATGCTAAAAAACATCGCAGAGAAGGGCGTGTGCCCGCTGTTATTTACGGAGGTAAAGAACAGAAACAATTTACATTGGAAAATAAAGAATTGGTAAAAACGATCTGGAATCCGGATGTGTTTTTATACAACCTGACCATAGACGGCAAAGAACATCAGGCCATTGTTCAGGAAGTTCAGTTTCATCCGGTAAGCGATAAAGTAATACATATCGATTTTCTGGAAGTGTTTGAGGACAAGCCTTTCACGGTGACTATCCCTGTGAAGGCAATGGGCTCAGCACCAGGACTGCAAAAAGGTGGAAAGCTTTACATGAACCGCAGAAAACTGCAGGTAAAAGGATTGCTTAACGACATTCCGGCGACGATTGATCTGGATGTATCCAATATGGATGTAAACGACACAATTAAGGTCAATGAAGTAGCTTATGACAAGCTTACTCTCCTTGATCCTACTAACAGTGTGGTAATTGCCATTAAATCTGCTCGTGCCATGGCAGCTATGGGTGCTGATATGGAAATTGAAGAAGAGGAAGAAGGTGAAGAAGGCGCCGCTGAAGGCGAAGAAGCCTCCGGAGAAGAAGGAGCTGCAGAAGGTGGTGACCAGGAAAATACCGAAGGCGAAAAAGAATAAACTGCGTTTTGGTTAAATATTTAAAAGGGTGTATCGGGATAAAACCTTATGCACCCTTTTTTTTAAAGACTTTATTATGGATAAATATCTAATCACCGGACTTGGAAATCCCGGTGAAAAATACGCCGGTACGCGACATAACATCGGTTTTGATGTGTTGGATGTCCTGGCACAGAAAAAGAAAGGTGTATGGAAAACCCAGCGATACGGAGATGTTTGTACGATAAAAATCAAAGGCCGTACGGTAATCCTGCTCAAGCCATCCACTTATATGAACCTTTCCGGGAAAGCCGTCCGCTACTGGCAGGAACAAGAAAATATCTCAACAGAACAAACCCTGGTTATCGTGGATGACGTCTCGCTTCCTCTGGGATTGCTGCGCATGAAAAAGAAAGGAAGCGACGGCGGACACAACGGACTGGCGCACATTATTGAAATATTACAAACAATCCAGTTTCCACGCCTGCGTTTTGGAATTGGATATGATTTCCCCAAAGGATACCAGGTTGAGTATGTCCTTTCTCGCTGGTCAAAGGAAGAAATAGAAGCGCTTAAACCCAAAGTAAATAAAGCCGTTGAAATGTGCATCTCTTTTGTAATGATGGGCATAGAACGCACGATGAACGAGTTCAACGAAAAACAACCTCCCCCACCTCAAGACAATAGCGACGAAAAAGAATAATAGAGTTGGGCTAAGTCTGTTGGAGTATGAATTGATGATGTATTGCAGTTATTAACCACAACAATTAATAATTGGTGTCTTTATTTTTCTCCTCTTCAATCTCCAAACAATTTGGAAAGAAAATTAGCAGGGTTTATAACCTGAAAAGTATTTTTCGGATAATACTTATTAAAAGATTCTGGTAAAGAAGTTTTTTTGGATTCAGACCATTTAAATTCAAACGCGCTATAAGCCCCTCCTTTTTCTTCAATATAGTCCACTTCCTGTTTTGCATACGTTCGCCAAAAATAGGTGTTGGGGTTGAGACCGCCTTTATAACTAAGATATTTCTGCCGTTCTATGACACAAAAACCTTCCCAAAGTTGGCCCATATCATTACGATAATCAAAAGTGTTCAGATTCTTTATTAAAGCGTTGCGAATACCATTATCCCAAAAGTAAATTTTTCGTGCTTTTCCAATTTCATTTCGCATATTCTTACGCAGAGCCGGCAAACGAAATATAACAAAGGCTTTTTCCAGAATGTCGATATATCTTTGTATCACAGTCTGATCAACCTTTAGTTTTTGTGCTAATTCATTGTATGAGACTTCATGTCCCTGCTGAAAAGCAAGTAAACGTACCAAGTCATGCACCAATTCAGGCTTCTTAATGGTTTGAAATGAAAACAGATCTTTAAACAAATAGCTATTGGTTATCTCCTCAAGTTCATCTACAATATCCTGTTCCTGGTTTTTCAATGCAACTGAAGGATACAAACCAAAGCGGAGCACTCGTTCTAAGATTCTTCTTTGCTCAGTATAAGTTTTCCCATTTACAAGTTCATCCCATGAAAGTGGATAAAGCGTAAAAGTACGTTTTCGACCCGTTAAGGGTTCAGTTATTTTTCCTGAAAGTTCAAAGCTGGAAGAGCCTGTTGCAATAACATGGACGTCAGGAAATTCATCAGCAAAAATTTTCAATACATGTCCAATATTGCTGATGCGCTGAGCCTCATCCAGAATCAGCAGGTTACGATTCCCTATTATGTCAGCATAGTTTTCTGCATTTTCAAGCCTGAACATGGTTTGAATATCCAGATAATCACAATTGAAATACTCGGCATTGAAATTATTATTGTCAATAATATTTTTTACCAATGTGGTTTTCCCGACCTGCCGGGCACCATAAAGAATGACCATTTTTTTGCTGGTGTATAGTACATTCTCTATTTTACTCTGTATTTCTCTTTCTAATATTCCCACTTTTCAATAACTTTTCACAAAAATAAAAAATTTATGAGGTAACTCCGCTATTTAATATAAAATTTATGAGTCAACTCATAAATTTTCATTTTTAACCGTAATCTATTGCTTTTCTTTTGTTTATAAGATATAAAAAATGAGAGATGAGCGTGAATATTATTTTACAGAGGCAGTAAATCGCAGCAAATTCTATTAGCATTATAATCAATCTGCTGCTTTATCCACTAAGTATTGCTATTACTTATCTGGTTATCTGTACTTAAAAACCAGGATCATTTGCTTTAAATGATACGCTTTGATACGTTAACAAACCGAAAAATACCTGCTACATCTTAATGCGCAACTTTTTCCGGATAATAGGCTCCAGCTCATCAATCTGAACCCGCTCCTGCTCCATCGAATCGCGCTCACGGATTGTTACAGTATTGTCTTCCAGCGTCTGATGATCTACTGTAATGCAAAAAGGCGTTCCGATGGCATCATGACGGCGATAGCGCTTTCCGATAGCGTCTTTTTCTTCGTACTGGCAATTGAAATCAAACTTAAGCGTATCCATAATTTCACGCGCCTTATCGGGAAGTCCGTCTTTTTTGGTAAGCGGGAATACGGCGGCTTTAATCGGCGCAAGTGCCGGCGGAATTCTCAGCACGATCCGTTCAGAGCCGTCATCAAGAGTTTCTTCGTTATAAGCAAAAGTAAGCACGCTTAAAAACATGCGGTCCAACCCAATAGACGTTTCCACAACATAGGGCACATAACTTTCCTGTGTATCCGGATCGAAATACTGGATTTTACGGCCTGATAAGTCCTGGTGTGCTGATAAATCAAAGTCGGTGCGTGAATGAATGCCCTCAAGCTCTTTAAAGCCCATCGGGAATTTAAACTCAATATCGTAGGCGGCATTGGCATAATGAGCAAGCTTATCATGCTCATGCAAGCGATAATATTCATCCTCTATACCCAGCGCCTTATGCCACTTTACGCGCTGATCCGTCCAGTATTCAAACCATTCTTTCTCCGTGCCGGGCTTTACAAAATACTGCATTTCCATTTGCTCAAACTCCCGCATCCTGAAGATGAATTGCCTTGCCACAATTTCATTCCGAAAAGCTTTCCCGATTTGGGCAATACCAAACGGAAGCTTCATGCGGCCTGTCTTTTGCACGTTCAGGTAATTCACAAAAATACCCTGAGCCGTTTCCGGCCGGAGATATATTTTGTTGGAGCCTTCGCTTAGCGAGCCTAATTTTGTGTCGAACATCAGGTTAAACTGCCGCACTTCCGTCCAGTTTTTAGAACCGGAGACCGGACAGGCAATTTCCAGTTCTTCGATAAGCTTTTTCAGATCATCAAAATCCTCGTTCTCCAAATCCTTCACCATCCGGCTGATAATAGTTTCGATCTGCTCATTGTATTTTTGAACCCGGGGATTTGTATTGACAAATTGTTCTTCATCAAAATCATCGCCAAACCGCTTTTTGGCCTTTTTTATCTCCTTTTCAATTTTCCCGCGGATTTTTTCCACATAGTCTTCTATCAGTACATCCGCACGATAGCGCTTTTTGGAATCCTTGTTGTCGATTAGGGGATCGTTGAAGGCATCCACATGGCCTGAGGCCTTCCATACCTGTGGGTGCATAAAAATGGCCGAATCCAGTCCTACAATATTTTCATGATACTGCACCATGGATTTCCACCAATAATCTTTTATGTTATTCTTCAGCTCTACGCCATTCTGACCGTAGTCATACACCGCGCTCAGTCCATCATAGAGCTCGCTTGATTGAAAAACAAACCCATACTCCTTAGCATGGGCAATGATTTTTTTGAATAGATCGTCGTTGTTTTTTGCCATGGCGCAAAAATAGTAAGATATGTCTTTTATACTAAATTATGACCTTATTAACTGGTAAAGAAATCAAAAACGTTGCCCAGTCCGCTGGTTTTACCTTTATAAAGCTCGCTGTAACCACAGTTTGTACACGTTACCACGGTAAACTTTTTGTTTTGCACATCAAAGATTTTGGCAAAAGCGCCACCCGTAGCCCTCATCATGTCTGTTTCATAACGTGTATTTCCGCACTTGGGGCATTTGTACTGAATTTTGTTTTGCATTTCCTGATTTTTTTAAGTTTGGATGTAAAATTAAAAAATTGATGGGTTCAGTTTAATAAGTTAGTAAGTTTATATTTTAAATGAGGCGTTAAAATAAATACTTATCTATGAGCTTTGACTGTTTGATTAATATAATTTTTGCATTGATTCTTTAGAGGTTGATAAGATTTCTCCTTCGGTCAGATAAGTTTGAAGTGCAATTGTACATTTTGAGAAGTATAATCCTTTATAGTTCTCTATATCAATTAGATGACCTCAGTCGAAATGACGTATATTTCGATAGCTAAAGGCAAAAGGGACGCGCTGACGTCTTTAATGAGAAAATTATTACGTCAGCGCGTCCCTTTTGCTTAGTGTGTAACCAAAACCCCGTCTTTTCGACGGAAGGCACTGAGCCAATATTATTTAGAGAAATACTTAAGTCATCTGCGAAGTGCCTGACGGAGACCCGCCCGTACCGAGCTACGTTCGGGCGGGAATCTATTATTTTCAACTTTTATTTAAATATGTAACTATCATTACACCTCTATAATTTATTAGAATAGTGAACGGCTTTTAGCTCAAACTCATTGATGTAACAGATTTGCTTTAAAAGATTGATAATTTGCTTAACCTTTATCCAGCTATGCTGAAAGTCCCATTATTAACGACTCAATTATGGGCGGATAAGCTTCGTATTCGAGTTTGTGTACCTTTTCTGCCAGCGTTTCGGGAGTGTCATGCTCTTCTACAGTGCATTTTTCCTGATGGATAATATCTCCTTCATCATACTTCTCGTTGACATAATGTATGGTAATGCCTGATTCCTTATCGCCGTTGTCGATAACCGCCTGATGGACTTTCTTACCATACATCCCTTTGCCCCCGTAATCAGGCAGTAAAGCTGGATGGATGTTTATAACGGCTCCGGGATACTGCCGGATGATTTCTTTCGGTATCAACCACAGGAATCCAGCCAGCACAACCATATCAGCTTTTACATCGGAAAGCAATCGCAGCACGCGGTTTTCCTCATACAGTTCTTTGCGGGAAAACACAACTGAGGGAACGCCGTACTTTTTAGCCTTTTGTAAAACGGGCGCATCTGAACGGTTCGTAAAAACCGCCGAGACGGTAATCGTTTCATGATAAAAGAAATACCGGATGATATTTTCAGCGTTCGTGCCCGAACCTGAAGCAAAAAGAGCAATTCGTTTCAT
>CAYXJS010000157.1:0-6795 GCA_964465045.1 uncultured Bacteroidales bacterium
GTTACGCCTTTGGGGATTTTTACACGAAAAGGAGTAGTAATCTGTATGGTGTCACCGGGTTTCATGGGTTCATCCAGGTCAACCCGGCAGATGTCGGGCTGAGCGGGCAATAAGCTCCACTGAACAGGGCTACCGTTTACATTAAAGTCCAGTGAATCGATAAATCCGCTCATTTCCGGATCATCGAATAGCTTTGATTTCCCGTTTGCCCGGAATACTTGCTTGGCTAATGGGGTGTTGTTGTTTGAATAGGCATTCGGCCACAGATGGAACCAGATAAAACGAAGCGTATCAGGAGAATGGTTGATGTACTCCATGTTTTCGAATGCATGTAGTTGATGGAGCGTGTCGTTGAGCGAAACATTAATTCTATAGTTAACTTCCTGTTGGAAATACTCCTGTGAATAAGCTTCCAGGAATGACAGGGTAACAATCAAACCAATGAAGATTAACCGCCGGGCATACCAGGTGCCGGAAAGTATTTTCAGGTTGTTATTTAATGATTGGATTCCTGCCATGGCTTTCATTTAGCAAGGTATGGTTTCTTTTATTATCAGTAGGTTAGGAAACTTCTCGCTATGGTGGTTTGATGCATTGGCAAGGTGAATAGTTCCTTTCCTGAGATGATGATTATTCCGGCATAAACAAAAAAATTTGTGCAATACCATTTTTAGTGTTGCACAAATTTTTCGTTATTTTTGATTAAACCAGTAAGATTAACAAGATGATAATGATAATAAGCCCAGTGCCACCAATATAAATCCCTTGGCCTGCTTTCTTAACATCTCTTTTCATTTCCTTCAGCTCTTTCTTCAGTTCAATCTTTTCTTCCGTTGTCAAGTCGCTTTTGTCCATTGTACGGATTTCTTTAACGCGCTCGGTGATGCGTTCGACTTCGTCATCAGACAGTTGTTTTTCCGTTTTCACGGGAACCGTTGTTTCATTTTCGGAGCCTGAATCCGACTTATTGGCAAATACCATTGTTGTACTTAAAGTGAATAACATTACGATTACGAAATAAATGGCTCTTTTCATTTTGTATATTTTATTATTAGAACTCAAAGATACTGGTTACAACCACGATACCTTTTACATAATCATTTTTAAAAATTACATTATTCACACATTTCTCGTTTGACGTATTTTGCTATTCAATTATTAAAAAACTATGGGCATTAAGAAAATCTGAAGTTTTTCCTTCACACTTCGAATTGCAAATTCGAAAATCAGAGAAAGCGGAATTACAAATTCCGCTTAACCCTATCCGGATTTCAAATTAAGGCCGTTGATGATGGGAAAGAATACGGAATTAAACCAAAAAAAGAGGCCATAAATGACCTCTTTTAAAACTAAATACTAAACCAAATCTTATTTCGCAGGTATAATATCAATGATGACTGTCCGGTTATAAAATCGCTCTTCCGGGAATTTGTTATCGAACGGCGCTAATGATTGATTTTCACCAAATCCGTGGACTTCAAAATGAACATCGGTTCTGTTTGCTTTGGCCAATGCTTTCTTCATAATACCTTTTACATCATTTGCCCGTGCAGTTGATAATCTCAGGTTAACATCCTCCCCACCGATAACATCGGTATGGCCATGTATGATTACCGTTCCGTTTTCAGGAACCTTTGGGGTTACCACTTCGGTAAGGTATTTATCATACATTGCGATGGCATCTGAGGTGTTGAATTCATAAACAATGCTGAACCTCATCATTTCTTCTGCCGTTGGCGGTGTCCAGAGTACAAGGTTTGCAGTGGTTTCTTTCCTTATCTGCTTGTCATTCGCTGTCTGGCCAACCATTGTTACTTTGTATTTACCTTCAGGACTTGTGCCCAGAATGGTTTTGCCCGGGATGCTAACCGACTCCTGGGTATAGGGCCCGAATTCCTGAACCATTCCATGTTTATCTTCCACTTCCATTGACCATGAAGTGAATGCGGTATCCGCTCCTGCAACATTGAAAGTAACATAACTGTCGAGGGGCGCCTCCTGAACTACATTGATTTTAACTGGTTTGAGGGGTACATCACGGCCACTGCGGAATTCCATCAGCAATTCAGGCGAGCCGCTAGCTATGGTAACCCTCCGGTCTTCCTCACGGAGTAAGTCCAATTCGCGTTCGCCACCAGGTTGTTCTGATGGGGTTACAGGCTTTAAACGGCCTTTAGTTTGGATCCTTGCCGGAGCAATTGCAAACACATCGGTCAGATATTTTTTTGTCGATTCAGCCATTGCTTTGGCGTCTTGTACACCTTGCCGTGAAGATCCGGTCATGGTTACACTGGTATTCGGATATTGCACCATCCGGTCGCCAAGGATGTTCAGTACATTATAATAGACGGTCATCTGGCGCTTTGAACGGCCGGTCAGTTCTTTAGGTGTAAATACTTCCAACTGGTCCTCGCTGAAGTCTTTTACCTGGTCTTTCCGGAGCAGAACATAACGGCCCGGAATCTCCGTAGATCCATCATTGAAGAATACGTAGTTACGTACCGGGAAGGTTTCCCTTACACGACGTTCTACAGGAATATTTTCAGGGGCGTCAACAGTGAAGGTTACATCAGGTTCAGCAGGCGTAGCTACAAGCACATAAGGGTCTTCCTTTAACTCTATTTCTTTGCCACGACCAAACTTAAGTGCAAGGCCTGCTCTTATGGTGGTCAGGTTCCATGATTCAACAGAACGCGGATCCTGTCCAAAATAAGGTTGAAAAGAAACAAAGGGAGAAAGCATGGCTTGCGTTTGTTCTGTATCCGCTGATAGCGGGATGTCGTATCCGGCACCGACCTGCATCGAGAGGACGGATTTGTTGATATCGCTGAAATTACCCTTTACATCCGGCCTGGCAGGAACGTCCGGATAATCCGGGCTAACCCCTTCCTGGTAAAGGAAATCTTTGTCAAGGTTGAACGCTAAGCGCGGTCCGCCATAGATGTAGAAATTTGATTTAAACGGCGCGATACGTAAGCTGGGTTCTATGGTGATGTACGACAGGCCGGTCTCTAAATCGGCCGGGCAGTTACAAGGTGTCCGTACCTGGTCCCATGAACCATTGCGGTTGTCGTAGCCTGCCTGAAGCATGAATCCCAGCATTGTTCCGGGACGGTGAAACTCCAGCACCGGGGCGGCAAAAAGCCCGATTCCCTGCGCATCGCCAAAGGCGGTGCCCACCATAAAGTCGTTGGTGAGTTGCTGTGTGGTTCCTTCGTGAAAATTAAAGTTTGCACCGCCAGCTACACCAAACCGCCACGATGGTTGTGTATAGGTTACCTCCGGATTATCCTGTGCCTGAAGAGGTGAATAAATGGCAGCCAGAAGAAAAGCGCCGGTTATAAAACCTTTAACAATCAGGTTATAAGGGAATCGCGTCATGCGCGATTCCTTTTTAACATTTGTTTTAGATATTGAGTTTCATTTTTTTCTTTTTATAATAGATACTTTGGAAAATCCCACGAAGGGGATAATCACAATTTTATTACGGTGTTATAACTGTACTTGTATTCAAGGTAACAGCGGTCTGTGCCAATAACCTGCCTGTAACGGTTGCTCCTGTATTGAGTGAAATCAGGGTCTTACTCAGGATATTACCAAACAATACGGATTCCGTACCAAGAACGGCCTGACCAGCCACAACCCAGGTTATATTACTGGCTTGTGCGCCACCCTGCAAAATGACTTGTGCATTGGACATTAATGTAAGATCCTGTGCTACCTGAAAAACCCAGGTATCATTTTCAGTACCGGATAAAATAACAGTAGAACCAGGGTCTATTGAAACTCCGGTACTCCATTTGTATAATCCGGGAGCCAAGGTAAGGCCGCTGATATTTCCGGCACCTATATCTATAACCGGTGCGGGGACTACTAAATTATTGGCTGTGGTGTAAGCCGTTTCCATATCGGCAACAGCTACCGTTAAAATACTTGGTGTTGGCGGGGCATAATCAGAAGCATAAACATTTCCGGTTACAAGTGTGGGAATTGTTGTATGTGATGACTGGCCATCGGTATTCATTATTAAGTCGAACCCGGTTATAGATGTAGATGTTGCCGGACTAACGCCGATATCGCCTTGAACGGAAGTAACTCCTGTTGTTGAAATTCCGGATTTTGTTAAGGTGGAAAAACTACCGGCGCCACCAAAATCAATTGGAGCGGGACCAATCGGTACATCTTCTGTAAAGTTGGCCACCAATATCAGGTTCCCGGTAATCGTAAAGGTGTAATCTGCATCTGTCGATACAATGTTGCCTCCTTCTGTCCAGTTCACAAATTCGAACCCGTCATTTGCATTGGCAGAAACGGTCACTGAGGCACCTAAATCAAAAGTGCCGCCTCCGGTTGTGCTTCCGCCTTCAGACGGATTGCTTGACAATTCAACCGTAAACTGTTCGGTGCCATCTTCAATGAAGTTGGCTACCAGTTCCCGGTTTCCTGTTATCGTAAAGGTGTATTCTGCATCTGTCGAGACAATGTTGCCTCCTTCTGTCCAGTTCGAGAATGTGTACCCGTCATTGGCATTGGCTGTTACGGTTACTGAGGCATCCAAATCAAAGGTGCCGCCTCCGCTTGTGCTTCCGCCTTCAGGCGGATTGCTTGACAATTCAACCATAAACTGTTCGCTACCATCTTCTGTAAAGTTAGCCACCAGGTTGCGGCTTCCTGTCAGGGTAAAGGTATAATCAGCATTCTGAGAAACAACGACTCCTCCTTCTGTCCAGTTCGAGAACGTGTATCCGGCGTTTGCAGTGGCCGATACGGTCACTGAAGCACCTGAATCAAAGGTGCCGCCTCCGTTTGTGGTTCCGCCTTCAGACGGGCTGCCAGTCAGCTCAATACTAAACTGTTCTGCACCATTTTCGATAAAGTTGGCCACGAGTTCGCGGTTTTCAGTTATTGCAAAGGTGTAATCAGCATTCTGAGAAACAACGACTCCTCCTTCTGTCCAGTTCGAGAATGTGTATCCGGCGTTTGCAGTGGCCGATACGGTCACTGAGGCATCCAATTCAAAGGCTCCTCCTCCGTATGTAGTTCCGCCTTCAGCAGGGCTGCTCGACAAATCAACGATGAACTGCGCAGCACTATTTTCTGTAAAATTGGCCACCAGATTATGGTTGCCCGTTACGGTAAAGGTGTAATTCGCATTCTGAGAAAGAACATTTGCTCCTTCTGTCCAGTTTAAGAACTCATATCCTACACTTGCACTTGCAGATACGGTTGCTGATGCACCCATTTCAAAAGCGCCGCCTCCTGTTGTAGTTCCGCCTTCAGGTGGATTTGATGACAAGCTCACTACGTTTTGTGATGTGAAGTTGGCTACCAAATCTTTGTTTCCGTTCATGGCAAACTGATAATCCGGATCGTTTGAAACCGGCGTCCCGTTTAAGGTCCAATTGACAAAAGAATAACCATCATTAGGGCTGGCGACTACATGAATTACAGAGTCTTTCTTAAATGTGCCTGCGCCGCTGGTTGTTCCGCCATCTTCCGGGTTTGAGGATAAAGTCACCTCTGAAATAGTCGTAAAAGACCAATGGTAATCTTCCATTAAGCCTTTACCGATTACATCACTGGCTTGGGTAGTAATAGTAGCTGAATAAACTACATTAGGTAAAAGTGTATTTGAGGGTGAGAAGGTTGCAGTAAACCCGCTGTATGAAACTGCTCCGGTAATTGAGGTTCTGTTTTTTTGAACGATAGCAGATTCTTGATGGATGGATTTAGCATTCTTTTTACCATTAATGGTTGTAGTTACTCCGCTATATGGAACTGCTTTGGTTATTGAGGTTTCACCTTGCTGAATGATAAACGACTCCTGGTTAATGGTGGCAGAATCCATATCATCACTAAAGGTTGCTGAAATTATCTGATCTAGAGGTACATCAATAGCTTGGTCTATAGGTATTGTAGAGATCACCTCCGGGCATAAAAACTCCTCGGGCTCAAAATCGTCTTTCTTACAACCGGTAAAAAAAACAACTAAAGCAGTGGCGATAATTGGTATTAGGTTTAACTTTTTCATTCTGTGAATTTTATAATTATTTATAAAACAAAGGTACCGGACAAAATCACCATGCCTGTTACACAATTCATATATAAGAGTTACAACATTCACACATTTCTGTCTGTTGTACTTTGATTTTCAGATATAAGAAAAGATGGGTGTTTTTGAATGAGACTGAAGTGATGTAAGGTTAAGACAAGAGTTGCTTTTCAATTTCTCCAATCCTGGCACAGGGCTGTGCATGAGGATTGCTAACTGGCTTTTCCGGCAAGCTGCCGGAGAGGATTGCCTTGAGGGCCAACAAAAAGCGGCCTCGGAGTTCCCGGAGCCGCCACCAGAAGCGATAATCTAATCTGTTTTTTTAAAATGGGGTATCTCATCTTCTCCCGTTAAAAGATAAAACCCTGCATGTCAATAAGTTAATAATCTTAATCGTTTCTATAACTACCTAGACATGAGGTTTTTACTATTTTACAAATTAAACTACGGGTGTTGAACGGATACCCCATTTTTTTTAATGATTGTTTCGGTGTCTTCTGAGTTTATTCCTGCTTTTGGGCTCTTTATTCCGCCCTTATTCATAGTAATATGAATAATATCTAATTTTCTATATGTTTTCAATCAACTCATTTTTCAACCATTCAAAAGCCATATTTTGGTTGTACTTAATATCTGGTCTTAAATAGTGGGGGACTTCATCTTGGTCTACTTGTAAGAATTCATTCCGGGGAGCATGTACTTGCCACTTAGCTATATATGGTTTTGGAATCATAAATCGCTTT
>CAYXJS010000158.1:0-6750 GCA_964465045.1 uncultured Bacteroidales bacterium
CCGTTAATGAGTTCCTGGCATGCTTTGATGATAGCATCGGCTACCGGTTTTTCAAGCAGGCCTAAGTCATAATTGGCTTTGGCTGCAGCCATCTTCACCATGGCGAGCGATTCAACCAAATCCGGAAAGAAATTGAGTGTTACGCCGCTGATATCAAAGTTTTCCATTGCCCGAAGCGTTTGAATACCATAATAGTATTCATCCGGCACTTCGCGATACCCCAGCAAATCGTGTTCTTTACGGGTTTTTCCGGATTCGTATTGGGCGGCTGAGTGCAGGGCATGCGCATTAGCCTGGCGCATCCTGCGGCTAATAACCCGTGCGATGTTGCTGAAAATTTTTACGGCTAAGTCCCCGTTATCTGATAAAACTTGCTGATTTAAGAGCAGCAGTTTTGTAGCCGTAGTTGCTTTAGCTGTGGTAGAGTGCGGGGAGTCATCCATCAGGGAACCCTCGCCGAAAAAGTCGTGCTGGCTGAAAACGGTCAGCAGTTTTTGTTCGCCGTGACTGGTATTTTTAAGCAGTGCGACTTCACCGTTGTATACCACAAAAAAGTTTTGGCGTGGCTGGTTTTCCTCAAAAATGATTTCACCGGACTGATACGTTTGAGCCTCAAAATATTGGGTAATTATTTCCAGTTCCTGGTCTGATAATCCTTTGAAAAGTTCTATTTTTTCTATGAAAGTTTTGATATCGGCTATACTCATAATCGTTAATTTTATAACATTGTTAATAATATAACAACAAAGGTCGGAATTTTTCCGCTAACCGTAATCAGATTTAGATAAAATTTTGAAAGGAATCCTCATGAGCGTGATTTGGTGATTGAGTTGATTCGTAAGAAAAAATTCCAATATCCAATATCCAAATTCCAAATAAAAGGGAATAGTTAATTGGTTAATTTGTTGATTAGTGAATCGTTGATTGGTGAATCGTTAATTGGTTGATTGAGTTGATTAAGTTAATTAGTTGATTATTAAGGAGAAGTTATACATTCCAAAAGCTCAAATCGATACAGATTTTGACTAATTGCGTTAATTAACACATTATTAAACAGATATTGGGTATACAGTAGACATGAGGTTTGGCTTTAGTAAGTCCTGGCAGGTTTTTGATGCAACATGCAGCGCCAAGCCTGTTTCTAAACAAATCTGTCTGGACTGGCAATATAAAAAGTACTGAACACCTCTTATTCAGACATTAAAACATTCAAATGTTACTGTCAATTCTGTTCGCTTCGCTCTGAGCTCTTAGCCCTGTGCTTCCAGCTAAATCACCAACTCCCTTTTGACAACTTTCACATAAACACTTATGCATGCAAAGACACTATATCAACACAACATATCATTCCCTTACTATCACCTTCTCCTTCGCATACCGTTTGCCGTTCACTTCCATGACCACCATATAAACCCCCGGCGACAAATCCTGGGTAGGTACAGTCATTTCTTTTTCTCCATTCACCTTGTGGGTGGCTGCAGCTTGGCCGTGGATGTTGATGATGTGCAGAACAGCTTCACTGTGGTATTGGTAGTCTTTTTGGGTGATTTGGAAGCCTTTTTGGTCGCTGTGTTTTTCGATGTAGCCTGGCAGCTCGACGGTGACCGGGCCGCGGACCGGATTGGGATAAAGCTTCAGCTCCGGTGAATAAGTGGTTGGTTCAGGTACAACTTCTTCATTGGAGACAGAAATCATACAATCATCCAGCGAAATGGTATCGCTGGCAATGGGGTAGGGACACAGCGAGTCATACACCATCGGCTGGTTATAAATGCTGTCGTATTCGAGGTTTTGGTTGTATTTGATGAGGTGTATATTGTGATCAATGGGTCCTTCATCGCTCTGCGTGAAAAAGAGGTATTTATTATCAAAAGTCTTTTCTACTTGGCTTAGATAGATATCTCCGGTTACCTCCCTTTGATTAATAATATTGCCAGCGGTATCAAATTTAAGGGCAAGGGCAGGGTCTTCAGAAGCATCTTCACCCCAACCCCCACTTCCAATAACCGTACTGTCATTAACCAGCTCAGATGACCATAATTTACCATTCGTATTACCTGATACCAGGTCTGCAATTTCGGCATTTCCTTCCATGTCCAGTTTAAGTATTGCCGGGCGCGATTCGTTTGCTCCTATATAATGGCTTATACTACTCAGTATATAGTTACCTCCCGGACTTAGCGTTGACTCCCAGGCAATTCCTCCGGAACCGTTTTCATAACCGGCACTGTCTTTATGTACAATGGTTTCCCACAAGAATTCTCCATCACCATTTGTAAGGATATAATAACAATTTAACCAAGCTAAACCTGTAGTAGAATCAGTGTAGTAAGTATGACCTGAAACGAGAAACTTATTATTGGGCAATTTAAGAAGATGTTTATTCTCCTCATTACCAGTTAGGGTATCGGTGCTATTGTAGCAGGTTTCCCAAATTTTGTAACCATTTTCGTCAAAGCGGGCTAAGCAGAGACGATCTTCACCATTATAATTAGGATCATTTTCATATCCTCTGTGATATAGATTTACAATACAACCCCCATCCTCGGTTGGTACCACATCTCTTGCATTGTCATAGTTATATTCGGTTGTAAGTATATTACACCATTCCCGTTCGCCACAAGCATTTAATTTCATAACATAAGGATCTCCACCCCATTCATTCTCAATATATGTATGGCCTGTTATGAATATTTCTCCTAATTGGTTCTCAGTAAAGTTCATTAGTGTTGTAGTATTTTCAGGTGTCCCGATTACTTTTTCCCAAAGTATGTAGCCATTGATGTCAGTTTTCAACAGCCAACAGAAAGTCGGGTAGCTTCTATCCATCCAACCTGAAAGTAAATATCCATGGTCATAACTTTCCTGTATTGATATGAATAAGGCCGGATCATTTTCATGATAGGTCCTAATCCACTCTTCCTGAGAGAATAGATTCATTGAAGCCGATATTATAAAAACAAGTATAACTAACTTTTTCATAATTTGCCATTTAAAACCAACCCCTTTGCCACAAAGAACAAAGGGGTTGGTTCTTGTTTTTATTGTTTTATTTCGTTACACTTACTTTAACGGATTGTATCTCTTTACCATTGGCAAATAATTGCACAATGTAAGTACCGCTTTCGAGATGCTGCAGGTCAATCATCTTTTTGTTTTCATTGTATTGCAGCTTTTCTTTATGCACGGTTTTTCCTGACGAAGTGATGATTCGAATAACCCCTGATTTCATATTCTCCAGGTGGTATTCAGCTACGAGATATCCTTTCGCCGGATTCGGGTATACCTTCAGTTTCTGTTCTTCAGGTATTTCAGCATTGCTGTAATCCTGTATCTCCTCTGATTTATTCGATGAGGGCAGATAAACGTATTCTTCCCGTTCCATCTCTCCCATGGCCCGGAGCATATTTCCGGCATAAAGCACCGGTTTTCCGCTGCCGTTATCCACAATATCCCATAAACTGGCGATATGAGCGCTGTCGGCCGAGGGGAAGGCCAGGGTGTCCTGCCTCATAGCAACCAACAGGTTAATTAACTGCTCATAGCTACTGTTTTCCTGCAGCTGTTCGTCCGTAAGGGTGAACTGTCCAGGAATATTATTTACTACTTCTCCGGCCTGGTTGTATTCCTCTTGCTGTACATGCAGGAAGGCCAGCTCATATTTGGCCTTTATCGACGGCTCCTCCTGCAGCAAGTTTTTCAAGCTATCGGTCGCCCCCGGAAGCGTTGTATCGGTTTTAAAAATCCGCTGCAGGTTCCGGTAGGCTTGCTGACGTTTCTCTTTATAGCGGGCTACTTCCTGTTCCAGGATTTCTTTGGCGCCGTTAATGTCCACTCCCTGCATGATTTGCGCCATCATGTAATCGGGGAGTGGGTTGCTCCGGTTTTCCAGTTTATCCATTATGTCATCCTTTTTGGCCGATTGCGGGTTATCCACCATAATGTCCCTTATCATAACATCGGGCAGTACCAGTTCTTTTTCGGCCGATGATTTTAAAACGGTATCCGAAAGATACGGCGATTTACTCATCAGGTCAAGATACAGCTCCTGCGATTCATCCGGGAAGCTGGAAAGCACCTCGTAGTTCAGTTGCTCCGTATCGCCCCCATCTTCCAGGCTTTGCAAAGTAGCCTCGGTGGTTGAAGCATCCTGTGAAGCGGATTCCATCGTACTACGCTCTTTGCTGATATCGCCTCCTGATCCTAGATTGGAAGGACAAGATATCAATGAATTATAATCGGAATCCTCGTTCATTATTTTTTGAATAGTATTGTCATTATTAATTGGATGAGGTTCTACTTTTTCTTGAGTACTATTTTTATTATGATAATAATAATTAAAATGTTCCGCCCCATAGCTGTTATCGATGTTGTAAACCATAGAATTCTCCGTAAAAGTATTCCCTGCGGCGGCTGTGTCGCTGGCTATACCTGAACCCTGGTTTTTGGCGATTCCGATATTCGGCCCTGTCGGGCCACCGTCTTCGGGGGTTACCAAAATGTCATTATGGGTTTGCACGAAATCGTTGCATTTGATGCACAGCCCTTCATACACATTATTGCGGTTTTCCCCAGTAGCTACCACTCCGTAGTCCAACCCTTCGAAGTAGTTGTTGTAAACCCGGTTGTAATACGGCCCGGAATTCAATATATACACCCCGGTAGCAGCTCCCACAACAGTTGAGCCGTCAAATACGAAATCATTATTCTCTACATGATAGTTATTGCTACTTTCCAGGTATATCCCGTACGGGTCGGTCCAGTCATAAAAACTCTGGTCTGTGAAATTAAAATTACAGCTAGTAATGCGGGCATTATCAATGGCGCTCACATAAACGCCCCTGTAAGTGTTGTTGAATTCAGTATGCCGCATATCAATATACCTGTCAGAAGTATAGTTTACCGCATAAATACCGTATTTTAAATTTTCAAAGGTGGAATATTCCCATTGATCACAAGGGCTGGTAGTTGAAGTGCATATGCCGTCAAGCATGAAATGGGAATTATAGCTGACAATTCCTTTTCCCTCATTTGTGTTTTGTCCTAAACTGGAGTTGATAGTAAAATCAGAGTTTATTATTTTTATTCCTACAACACTGTGTAATTCAATAAATGACTGCATTGTACCACCGCCTTCAGCCGGGTTAAATAAAAACTGGCTGTTGTTGATGTAACTAATATTATTCTGACTATAAGCGCCAAAGTCCACCGATACTATATTATTGATAAACTCAGAGTCTTTTATAAAAACAATTCCTCCGGTCATATCAATAATAGAACGTTCATCGCCAAAAGTCCTTTCACGATATACTTGTACTCCACATTCAGCAGAATATATTTTGCTGTTGTTGATTTCCAGATACCCCTGGTTAGATATAGGAACCTGGCTAAGCGAAGGTTGACCCCAAACCTCAATTCCATGCCATTTCTCCTGCGATCGTCTTGTTTTTATAACCGTTTCATCCACAATAAGTTTACCTCCCGGTTTGACGATAATTTTGGCTCCTGTTCCAACAAATAAAGTATCCGTAATAGTAAGTTGACCTTGTGATTCAATAGTGAGTTGATGATTCAGAAAGTGATTATGGTTCCATGTAATATCATCTGTTATTGTAGTTTGTAATGAATCGACTTCATTTGCCATTAAGTCATATAACATTTCCAGATTTAATGAGGAACGTATAGCATATCCCATTTGCTTGGGAGAAAGATAATTGTTGCATTTGTTATATCCCATTAAGTTATTCGAGACGCCGTAAAGTGTAGTATCAGGGCATTGTTCCCGGTGCTCCTGCAGTTGGTTCGGGCCACAATCAACCCAGCCTACATTAGCATCGGGATGATAGGTGTCATCAAATCCGTCGTCTAAGAAACATCCATTAAAAGTATGCCCTAATTGAAAGATATGACCCATTTCATGTGCCAATAATCTTGAGCTTGGTCCAACGTTTTGAGGGTCTACACCTATCTCAATCATTGGGTCTCCCATATGGGCAATTCCGTATGTTGGCCCGCCTGTATATTCAAAATAGAAAATATTCAATATCCGGTTTGTATTTTCTCCATAGGCATCTTTAATCTCAGGATGATAGGCATTTGAAAACGAGTAAAAATCGCTGTCATCATGAAAATAGATGGTGTCTAGTTTAAACTGGATTCTGCTATCTTCAATGTAGGGCGCTGGCGGGTCTACTTCTAATACAGGTAAGTGAAAATCGCGGAACAAGTTCGTAATATAATCTATGGCATCTTCGAAATCACCTACCTGGGAAGGTTGAAAAATACCGGTGCCGTCATCGCGCCTCATTAAATGAATGTTTACCATCATTGTTAATACAGGAGTGTTCTGGTAATCCTGGTCTTTATCTGGAATATAATCCTCATAATTTGAAGATAAGTTCATGGCTAAACCTGTACCTAAGCTATCTGTTTTACATTGATGTTCATTATTCTGTGCTATTGATGAAGTACTAATCAATATACTTAAAAGAAGTATTATAAAAGCATTTAATTTGATTTTCATAGTTCTTGATTTTTGAGTTAATAAATAAAATGCTTCTTCTAAATAGTTTTAGTTATATGACTTTGTGAGGATTAGAAATGTCAAGGAGGGATTAATAAAATCACCTGTACGAGCAGGCATACTTCTTTCTTGTTTCTTTTCTTTCTTTCTTTCTTTCTTTCTTTCTTTCTTATATTTCATCTAACTACCTTTGGGTTATCAGGTCGTTTTCAATGTCTCTTTATTAT
>CAYXJS010000159.1:0-6689 GCA_964465045.1 uncultured Bacteroidales bacterium
TATGATGCAAATATCAGCACAGGTTCATTGTTTTTCCAAATGTTTTTCAGAAAAGGTATCAAGGTTCATAATTATATAGATAATGAAGTCACGAATACGGCTCAATCTCAACCTAAAGCCCCTATAATCGAAACAAAAGCTATGATGGAATTTTTTCCCGTCATTTAGGAACGCGTGAGCCGTTGATTGGTTGATTGAGTTAATTGGTAAGAAAAAAACCAAAGAATTACAACCAATTACTACCAATTACAACATAATGACCATTTAAAACGAACCAGTTCCATAAATTTCCATTCATACATTCATTCATTCATTCATCCTTGTCAAAGCAGAAATCTGCGCCGATCAGTTTTATCTGCGTGCCATAAAGATAAACCTTAGAGTTATCAAACAGATGCTGAACTCTCGCTTTTTTTCAACCACAATGATCACCAGGGAATTCGCAAAGGTCACAATAAACCCGAAACCCGGAATTTTTAATTGCCAATCCCGAAAAAGTATCATACTTTTTTTCGAGGATGCACGAAAAACCAAGCAATCAGAGATTGCAGGTTTTTCGGCACTGCCTTTTACCGACTCTTAACCAAACACTTACGCACTTAAACACATACAAACTTAATAACTTCAGGAAAATATAACCTTTATGAATTGCCGGGCATTTTCTGTATTGGAATAATGGTTTTCCAGAAAGGTTTTGCGTCTTTCGAGATGGTGTTTTTTAAATGGGATTTCCATATAATCTGAAATTTTTTGTCGCAATTCCTCTCCGGTGTCTGCATTTTCGCATAAGGGCTCTATCATGGTGCCTTCCGTCATTTTTGAGTTGACAATAACATGGCGGCCGTTGTACAAGGTGTTGAGGAGTTTCAGCTTCAACCCGGTAGCCTGGAACGTAATCAGAACGTGGATTTGTGCTCCGCTAATCAGTTTCTTCATTTTTTCATCATCCGGGTTTTCAATCAGGCGGATGTGATTGTACTTAGAAACCAAACTTTTCAGATGCTGCGGCGGGTTTAATCCGGCGATGATGAACGGGGTTTTGATATGGCTGAATACTTCCCGGATTAGATATTCTGCGGAGCGATAATTTTCGGCAACTGACATATTTCCATGATACAGCACATATTTCCCTGTTCCGGGTTGCGCGTTTACTTGTTCTGAGCTATGGAATGGAGGAAGCAGGATAACCTTTTTGTGAGGAAAATGTTTTTGAAGATATTCGCGGTCTTTCATGCTTATGGCTGCAATCCGGCTGGCTTTTTTGAGCCTGGGTTGATATAAAGCTAATTTTGCAGCTTCAATCAGGAAAAACAGCTTGTCTTTCAGGCTTTGAGCCGATTTAAAGAGGTTATAGTAGTAATGATGCTCAATGTTGGCTTCTCTTACTATTTTCACTCTGTCCGACAGTCCGGCGTGATTGATAAAACCTGTCGTGTGCAGTCCTTCAAACAAAATGGGATAATCATCTTTCAGCAGGTTTTGAAGCAGCTTTTTGTTTTGGCGGCTTTTAATGATGTAAGGTTTTAAGGAAAGCATTGTTTTCCAATGCGTATTCCGTTCATAGTAATGGATGGAATCACAGAAGGACTGGAGCGCTTCAGCGGGAGGATGGCCATCATATGTGAACGCATGCAGGTGTATGTGAATGCCTTGTTCTGCAAGCGCTTTAATTTTGTAAAACACATCAATTACACCACCGTATCTCGGAGGATAAGGTGTAGCAAAAGCCACAACATGCAAGTGTTTATCATTTGTATTTTTCATAAACTTTACGGAGTGTCTTTTCTTCGTTTTCCCAGGTCAGCTCTCGGTTGGCCTTTTTTAGATTCCCTTTCCAGATTAAAATCTGATTTGTATCTGAAACCGTCTGGTTAATGACTTCAGCCATGTGTTTAGGTTCGTGGTTCTGGATAAATGTTCCGATATCATAGCTCCGGATAATCCGTTCGATTTCTTTTAACCGGCTGGAAATTATTGGAATACCTGCCCGGATATAATCAAACAGCTTATTCGGGAGACTGTAGCGATAGTTAATATTGGTGTCTTTATCAACGGTTAACCCGATATTGGCTGCGGCTGTATAGGCCTGAATCTTCTCCAGAGGAACTTTTGGGATGAACCGGATTCTATCTCCCATCGACAGAGCTTTTGCTCTTTTTTTCAGTTGCGATATTACATCACCGGAGCCTACGATTAACAACATAACATCATCATGCACGTAAGGCATGGCTTCAACAAGCTCTTCCACGCCCCGGTCTATATTGATGCCGGCGCCTTGCAGGATTAAGATGGTTTTTTCCTCGGGCAAACCCAACTGTTTACGTGTAGTTGTTGCCGGTTGGGTGAGGGCTGGAGGAATATTTCTCACCACATGCAGGGTTTTTCCGTATTCCTGTTTGTAGAGCGCAGCAATAGAGTCGTTTACCGTAATAATATCATTTAGCTTAGGAAAAATGCGTTGTTCTGTTTTTCTCCAGAAATTTCTTACAAAAGGACGGTTTGCCAGCTCAGGTGTTCCGCAGTAATACTCATGAGTATCATAAACCAGCGAAGTTTTTCTGATGTTTGCTGCAAGATAGCAAGCCGGCAAGGTGTCCAGGTCGTTGGCGACAATAAGATCTGCTTTTCGCGTAAGCAAAAACAAAAACAACCGGATATTATATACCGCATAAAACAGCGGTCCTTTTTCAAAAAGCAATCTCATCCGGTATGTATCATAACTGCGCCGGGGAACAGGGAGGCTTTTCCATTGCTTACGACCAACCAGCTTAACATTAAAACCTTCTTTCACCAGAAAAAGGCACACCTTATGCACTCTTTGGTCTGTTACCAAATCATTGGTTACTGCCACAATCGCCCTTTTTCCATACATTGCCATAACATCGGCGAAATTAGAGAATTATTAATAACGCGCCAACTCCGCAATAACATTTGGATTTTTTCCTTCCCTGAAAAGTTGCTGTATAAGCGGGTTTGGAAATCATCTATGTTGCTTAAGCACTTCCGGGTTTACCGGGTTGGGAATGGTTCCTTTCTGAAAAAACTCAGTGATGTTACGTGCGGCCATTCTTGACATTTCTGTCCGGGCTTCAATCGTTCCGGAACCGATGTGCGGCAAAACAGTAACATTCTCCATATCCAGCAGCGGATTTCCGGGTTGCATAGGTTCGGGGTTGGTTACATCCAGTCCGGCACCCCAAATCTGGCCGGCTTTAAGGGCCTGAATCAAGTCTTCTTCGTTGTGTACCTGTCCGCGCGATGTGTTGATAAACAACGCGGAAGGTTTCATTTTTGCAAAGGCGTTCTTGTTAAAAAGTTCTTTTGTTTCTTTGGTCAGCGCCGTATGCGGGGAGATTACATCGCTTTCCTTTAGCAATGTTTCAAAATCAACCTTCTGCGCTCCCAGCTTACTTTCAGCTTCGGGTTTGGCTTTTCGGCTGACATATAGGATACGCATGTTGTAAGCGCCCCGGCATCTCTCGGCCATAGCCATGCCGATGCGTCCCATCCCGAATATGCCCAGTGTTTTTCCTTTGAGTTCTATGCCCAGCTTAGCTGTGGGTGAAAATGTTTTCCAGTTTCCTTTGATGATGTTTTTATGCTGGAAAAACATCTTGCGCGCTGTGGCTATCATCAGTCCAAAAGCGATATCTGCCGTGGCTTCCTTCATAGCACCTGGTGTGTAACTTACCGGGATTTGCAGGCGCGTAGCTTCTTCCACATCAATATTATCATAACCTACGGCAAACTGTGCAATGTGTTCGAGATGGGAGCAGGCTTGCAGGAAATGTTTGTCAATTTTATCACTTAACGTGCAGTAAAGCACATCGTGCTGTTGAGCTTGTTCTATTAGATCTTCCTGGCTCAGAGGTTCATCGCTTTTTTGCTCTGTAACAGTGAATCCTGCGCGTTTAAGCAATTCAGTTCCTTCATGAGGGTAGATACGTGAGAGCAATATTTTCTTTCTCATCTTTATAATTTTATGTGTTTTATTTCAGATAACCAGCCATGCAGTCAACAACCCGAACATCAGACTGTATAAGACAGCTTCGAGTTGAATGGTATAGAATACATTTGGTTTCACAAATTTCTTTTTCAGATACACCAGGCCTTCAATTGTGTTGGAAAAAGGCACGGCGCTGGCAAAGTCGGCGTAAATAAACATCAGTGCGCTCAAAAAAAGCGACTGTAATCCAAAGGATAGGCTTTCAATGGCCGGCAGCAGAGGCCATAGAACAGCCGACATCAAAATACCACGAACGATTTGAGAAGGTATCAGCCATTTGCTAATACGCCGGCTTTCCTGTTCATCATCCATATCCCTCAGGATGTCTTTGTATAGCCTGCTTTTGCCGGAATATAATTTTTTGGCAAGCTGCAGGTCTGCTAATCCTGCAAGGATGTAGCTTATGATGTGGATAGCCGTAAAACCTAATGTAAAGTTCACTTGATCCATCATATTGCTGTTTTAGGTTCAAATTGATTTGTTCCGTAAAAATAATAAAAATAAAAGCCCTGCCATTATTTAACAGCAGGGCAAATAAAACAAAACTATCTACTAACTACGCTTTCTCTTCATATTCTTTAATAATGGCTTTTACGTCATCGGGGGCCACTCTGCCGTAGGTTTTCTCACCTACCAGAACTACCGGCGCCAATCCGCAAGCGCCAACACAGCGCAGGCAGCTCAGTGAGTACTTTCCGTCTTCGCTGGTTTCTCCAACCGCTATGCCCAATTCTTTTTTGAATTCCTCAAGTACATTTTCCGCACCTCTTACATAACAGGCTGTTCCGGTGCAAATAGACACCGGGTAGCGGCCTTTTGGCGTCATGGTAAAGTAGGAATAGAAGGTAACTACACCATACACTTTAGCAGCGCTCATATTGAGTTCTTGTGCTATCGCTTCCTGAATTTCTGCGGGCAGATAACCAAAGTGTTCCTGGGTTCGGTGCAGCACATTGATAAGGTTGCCCGGTTTGTGATCAAAAGCCTTACAAATGGCTTTGATTTTATCTATATCTTGTTTTTTCAGTTCTACTTTTACTTTTGTCATAGTATTCTCTTTTTATCGGTGAGCAACATTAAACCTTAAACTTTTTCTTTTGGCGAGTATCAAAATACTTTGTATGCAGCAGTTTGTGTGATTTTTCGCCAAGCGGTTTCCCGAGATATTCGCTGTAAAGCTCTTTGATATTCTGGTTCTCGTGCGATTTCCTGATTTTTTTGCCAGCATCTTCTTTATAGAGCGCTGCAATGCGTTTTTTCAGGATGTCCGAGTTGCCGTGGTGCAGCGGTTGCCCTCCGCCTCCTATACATCCACCGGGGCAAGCCATGATTTCAATGGCGTGATACTGTGATTTTCCTTCGCGGATTTCTTCCAGCAGTTCGCGTGCATGTCCTAATCCGTGCGCAATACCAATGTTAAGTTTCAAGCCGTCAAAATCAACCTCAGCTTTACGGATGCCTTCCATCCCTCTGAGCTGTTCAAAATCCAGTTTTTCAAGTGTTTTACCCGTATGCAACTCATAGGCCGTACGAGTGGCTGCTTCAATCACACCGCCGGTTGCTCCGAAAATTACACCGGCTCCGGTTGACTCTCCCAGAGGGTTGTCAAACTGCTCATCGGGCAGGGTTTTCAAATCCATATTGGCTTGTTTAATCAGATGCGCCAATTCGCGGGTAGAAATCGAAAAATCCACATCGGGATTGTCATCTACTTTAAACTCATCGCGCTGCGATTCGTATTTTTTAGCCAGGCAAGGCATGATGGAAACTACCACCATATCTTCGCGCTTGATGTTCATCTTTTCAGCATAATAGCTTTTCGCGATGGCGCCAAACATCTGTTGCGGTGATCGTGCTGTAGAAGGTACATCTTTTAGGTCAGGGAAATGGAACTCAAAGAAATTCACCCAACCCGGGCAGCATGAAGTAAGGATTGGAAGTTTAACGTCTTTATCCCCATTCAGATGTTTAGTTAACCGGTTAAGCATTTCAGCACTTTCTTCCATAATGGTTAGGTCGGCCGCAAAATCGGTATCAAAAACCTTGTCAAAGCCTAACCGGCGTAAAGCTGAAACCATTTTGCCGGTAACCAACGTTCCGTATTCCATACCGAACTCTTCTCCTAATGCTGCTCTGACGGCAGGTGCAGTTTGCACTACTACGGTTTTTTTCGGGTCAGATAATGCACGAATAACATCGGCGGTATGGTCTTTTTCCGTGAGCGCGCCTGTGGGGCAAACTGCTACGCACTGCCCACAGTAAGTACATGGCGAAGCTTCAAGGTTCATTTCAAAAGCCGGAGTTACTACAGACTCAAATCCGCGGTTGATGGCTGAGAGCGCACCCACTGTTTGTACATCGTTACACATGGTTTCGCAGCGGCGGCACATAATGCACTTATCCATTTCGCGGATAATTGCCGGTGAAGTATCAAGACGGTATCTGGATATTTCTGCAATTTCCTCGTTGGGGATTTCCCGAACGCCTAATCTGACAGCCATATCCTGCAAGTCGCACATGCCTGATTTGGCGCATGTGAGGCAGTCTTTCGGGTGGTCGCTGAGAATAAATTCCATAACCGTGCGGCGTGCATTAATCAGCCTTGGCGTGCTGGTTTTTATCACCATACCATCCTGGCATTCTGTGGAGCAGGAGGGAGCGAGGTTTTTTCGGCCTTCTACTT
>CAYXJS010000160.1:0-6644 GCA_964465045.1 uncultured Bacteroidales bacterium
ATTGGCATGCTTATCAGCTATGATTGGGACGGTTATTTTCGTTGTTTCTGACATAATCTTAGTTTTTCAATTATTGTTGTGATTTTATATATTACTCTAGATGGTGTTTAGGTATGTATGTGCTTAGGTGTTTAAGTATTATTAAAAATAAGCCAGTTAGATAATCTTTTCTCTTGAATAAATTCAGTTTTCTCACAGTTTTGAATGTAAAACTTTCATTTACTATTTTCAAATCAGCTAAGCTTACATTGTCATACATATTAAACTTTATTTCAAACGTTTATAGTATTAACTCTTGATCATAAACACATATTCAATCTGCGATTACTTCATCTAAACAATTGCTTAAGTATTCTTTGTCAGATGCCGTATCAACCCCAGCACTTTGCTTTGTAGAACATCTATTCTGTTGCGGAATTCTTCTGCTTGGCTTTCTTTTATTAATTCAAGGTCTTCCATCAGGTACATCATGCTTTTTACTTCAGGAGAAGAGCCACTTGAATAATCAAGAAATTTTACAAAATCCTTACGATGATATCTACCAAATCCTTCAGCAATATTATTCATGATGGATAAAACAGCTCGTTTTAGCTGACTTTTTAATTCGTATTCCTTTTTTATTTCGAGTTCGTTCATGAAAATAAAAATATCTTTAACCAATACTCTTGAAAGCTGCCAGGATTCTAAATCTTCAAATCTTGTTATTTTACTCATTATTGTTTTTTTAGATTATAACTTACTTAAACACCTAAACACATGCGCACTTAAACACTTATTTTACAACCCCTCCGCCCACTTCATGCGGTCTTCCTGGGGGTATTGCCAGGGGGCTCCGTTGTTTTCGATGTTGGTGAACATGGCATTGAGTTCTGAGGGCGCAGCCGCTTCTTCCATAACAAGGTAGCGGCGTAATTCGAGGATAATAGCAGGCTGATTGATATTAATCGGGCATTCCTGGGCACAGGCATTACACATAGTGCAGGCCCACAACTCCTCTTCTGTGATATAATCACGCAGCAAAGATTTTCCATCGTCGTAACTTTTGTCTTTGAGAAGCCCGGGACCTTTCTCTTTCATGCGGGCACGGGTATCAACCATGATTTTCCGGGGTGAAAGCAGTTTCCCGGTTATGTTTGCCGGACATACCGCTGTGCAGCGGCCACACTCCGTACAAGCCAGCGAGTCGAAATAATTCTTCCAGATTAAATTATCCACATCTTTAGCTCCAAAAGTGGCTTGTTCTTCGGGCTCTTCTTCGCTTTCCGGCTCTGAAAAAGCAGCATCCGGATCCATCATCATCTTTACTTCTTCTGTGATTTCTTTCATGTTTCTCACATACCCAAGCGGCTCAAGGCGGCTCAGAAATACATTGGGTACCGACATGAATACGTGGAAATGCTTAGAGTAAGGCAAAACATTGGCAAAAACAAAAATCAATAAAATATGCGACCACCACCCGGCTTCATGCACTACATGAAGAGAATGGCTATCCATATTATCCATAGAACCGGCCAGCCAGGCACTTACCGGAAAAACACCTTCATAGCCATTACCGTGCAAAGCCACGTATGCCGCATTCATCCCGATAAGGCTTATCATCAGCAATAGAATAAACGTCAGGGCAATATTCGCATCCAGTTTTGACTTCTTCTTCATTTCTACGCCTTTAAATCTTTGAATATCCAAAAAAAGACGTCTTGCCAGAAAAACAAGGATAGCAAAGACGATAAAAGCCGCAAAAGCATCACCCAGCCCAATGATGACATCATAAACCGGTCCGGCGGCTGCAAATAGCCGCTCTTTTCCGGCTAAGCCATCCACAACCATTTCTACACTCCCGATAGTAATGATGATAAAACCCCAGAAGACCATCGCATGGAAAAATCCGGCTACAGGATTGCGAAATATTTTCGTTTGGGCGATAGCCACATTCCAGGTTACTTTCAGCCGTTCACCAATATTTTTTACGGGAAAGCCCGCTCGTGTGAGTTTCAGGAAACGAATAATGCGGGTCATGGAAAAACTGAATACACCCAGAGTGATAAGTAGTGATATTATAAAAAGTATTTGCTTTGAATCCATAATAATAGCATTTAATGATACATAATCTATTTAAAATTAGAAAATTATCCGTATATTTCAGATGAAATTGTTGTCCAAAATAGTTATTTGTATGTAAATATCAAAATATGATTTGCTATTTTCTTTGTTAAAATAAAAGTCTCCTTTATATTTGTATATCCAGATGTTTTAATATATACTGATTATCATGACAAAAGATGTTTATAAGCCTCAAAATGCCGTTCGTGTTGTAACGGCTGCTTCCCTTTTTGACGGGCACGATGCCGCTATTAATATTATGCGACGAATAATCCAGTCCTCAGGAGCTGAAGTGATTCACCTCGGGCACGATCGCTCGGTTGCTGAGATTGTTGATTGTGCCATTCAGGAAGATGTGCAGGCTATCGCACTCACTTCTTACCAGGGTGGCCATATGGAGTATTTCAAGTATATGTATGACCTTTTGCAGGAACGCGGCGCGGGTCACATCAAAATTTTTGGTGGCGGCGGCGGGGTCATTCTCCCTGAAGAGATCGATGAATTGCATGAGTATGGAATAACACATGTCTATTCTCCCGATGAAGGACGCACGCTGGGGTTGCAGGGTATGATAAATGATGTACTGAAACAGAGCGATTTTCCGTTGGGTAAAGATATTGAAGTTTCTAACGAGCAGATTTTTCAGGGTGATTATCAGGCTATTGCTCAAATGATATCTGCCGCTGAAAACTATCCGCGAAACATCAAAAATCAACTTCAGGAACTAAATGCAGAATGCAATAAGAAAGCAACCCCCATTGTTGGTATCACCGGAACAGGCGGTGCCGGCAAATCATCATTGGTTGATGAATTGATAAGGCGCTATTTGATTGATTTTAAAGATAAATCAGTAGCCATACTATCTGTTGATCCCTCAAAACGAAAAACAGGTGGTGCTTTGCTTGGCGATCGCATCCGCATGAATGCGATCCATAATCCACGTGTTTACATGCGCTCGCTGGCCACACGGCAGGCCAACCTCTCGGTATCCAAATACATTAAAGATGCGCTTTGCATTATTAAAAACGCCGGCTTTGATTTGATTATCCTCGAAACTTCGGGAATCGGCCAGTCTGACACCCAAATCATTGACTATTCCGATTTTTCGCTTTACGCGATGACTCCCGATTATGGTGCTGCCACTCAGCTCGAAAAAATTGATATGCTTGATTATGCTGACCTGATTGCCCTGAACAAGTTTGATAAACAAGGCGCTCAGGACGCTTTGCGCGATGTGAGAAAACAATATGCCCGCAACCACCAATTGTGGCATAAGAAACCCGAAACCATGCCGGTATTTGGTACGATGGCGTCGCAGTTTAATGATCCGGGAGTAGACCGGCTTTATAAGGCATTTGTGGATAAGCTGGAGGAAAAGTATCCCAAACGCTTTACTTCAGGATTTGAGCTGAAGCTTAAAGACGTTGAGCGCACGATCATCATGCCACCTAACCGGGTGCGTTACCTTTCCGAAATTGCCGAAACCATCCGCAACTATAACCGTTGGGCCGATGAGGAAGCCGAAAAGGCACAAAAACTGCAGGCACTCAAAATCGCCACTGAAGAAATCCCAGGGGATGCCAATACTCAGGAATTGCTTAACCAGAAAACCAAAGACGCGGAAAATGCACTCTCACAGGAGAGCTTGGAAATGCTTGAAAAGTGGCCGGAACGAAAAAAGCAATATGAACAGGATACCTTTACCTTTAAAGTGAGGGATAAAGAAATTGCCATTCAAACCAAAGAAGAAACGCTTTCGCATAACCGCATTTCAAAAGTAGCGCTGCCGCAATACAAAGGATGGGGAGACATTCTCAAATGGAATCTTAAAGAAAATGTCCCGGGAGCTTTCCCGTTTGCTGCCGGTGTTTACCCCTTCAAGCGCGAGCAGGAAGACCCAACCCGCATGTTTGCCGGTGAAGGAAGTCCCGAGCGCACTAACAAGCGGTTTCATTATATCTCCTGGAATCAGCCCGCCAAAAGACTTTCCACGGCTTTCGACAGCGTAACGCTTTACGGTCACGATCCAGACCCAAGACCAGATATTTATGGTAAAGTAGGTAACAGCGGGGTTTCAGTTAGTTGTCTTGATGACGCCAAAAAACTTTATTCCGGTTTTGATTTGGCAGACCCCAAGACTTCAGTATCAATGACCATTAACGGGCCAGCTCCCTCACTGATGGCGTATTTCCTTAATACGGCCATAGACCAGCAGTGCGAAAAATACATCCGTGAAAACGGAATGGAAGACCAGGTAGAAAAAAAGCTGAAAGAACTATACGATGACCAGGGACTTGAGCGTCCGCGCTACAATGCAGAACTGCCAAAAGGTCACAACGGATTGGGATTGCTGTTGCTGGGTGTTACCGGAGACCAAATCCTGCCAAAGGAAGTTTATGAAAAAATTATAGCTGAAACCATTGCTGTAGTGAGAGGTACCGTGCAAGCGGATATTCTAAAAGAAGACCAGGCACAGAATACGTGTATCTTTTCCACTGAGTTTTCGCTTAAGCTGATGGGTGATGTGCAGGAGTATTTTATCAACAACAAGGTAAGGAATTTTTATTCGGTATCCATTTCCGGATATCATATTGCCGAAGCCGGCGCCAACCCCATTACGCAACTGGCTTATACCTTGGCAAACGGCTTCACTTACGTGGAATATTACGCTTCACGTGGAATGGATATTGACAAATTTGCACCCAACTTCAGTTTCTTTTTCTCTAATGGCATTGATGCAGAATATGCTGTGATTGGTCGCGTGGCTCGTCTCATCTGGGCGAAAGCCATGAAGCTGAAATATGGCGCCAATGAGCGCTCTCAAAAACTGAAATATCACATTCAAACGTCCGGACGCTCATTACACGCACAGGAAATTGCGTTTAATGACATCCGCACTACCCTGCAGGCACTTTATGCCATTTATGATAATTGCAACTCTTTACACACCAATGCCTATGATGAGGCGATTACCACGCCTACAGAAGAATCTGTGAGAAGAGCCCTTGCAATTCAGATGATTATAAACAAGGAGCTTGGGCTGGCAAAAAACCAGAATCCGTTGCAAGGCTCATTTATTATCGAAGAGCTGACAGATTTGGTTGAAGAAGCTGTGCTTTCTGAATTTGACCGGATTACAGAGAGGGGAGGCGTGCTTGGCGCGATGGAAACGATGTACCAGCGCGGGAAAATTCAGGAAGAGTCGATGTATTACGAAGCGCTTAAAAACTCCGGTGAGCTGCCCATCGTGGGCGTGAATACATTCCTTTCAGATGAAGGTAGCCCTACGGTGCGGCCCGGAGAAATAATACGAGCTACAGAAGAAGAAAAAAAGCAACAAATCAGTACGGTGAAAAATCTTCAGAAAACCAACAGAAAAATATCTCAAAAGACCATAGAGCAACTTAAGAAAGCAGCCGTTGAAAACAAAAACATTTTTGATGTATTGATGGAAGCTTCAAAACATGCTACTTTAGGAGAAATTACCTTTGCAATGTTTGAAGTGGGCGGTCAATATCGCAGAAATATGTAAATTGCAAAAAAAATAAAAACATGTTTGATAAACGAATCTTAGCCATCAATCCCGACAAGGACCACACCAGAATGGCCGTCTATGAAAGCACTAATATTGTGTATCTGAAAACCATCCGTCATAAGGAAGAGGAGCTGAAAAAATTTAAAACCATTCCTGAGCAGGATGATTTCAGAACAAACCTTATACTGGAGGAGCTAAAAGACAATGAGATACCCCTTGACAGCATTGCGGTTATCATGGGGCGTGGCGGACTGGTACAACCCATGGAGTCGGGGATTTATGAAGTCAATCAAAAAATGATACAAGACCTCCGTAAAGGCGTTCAAGGCATGCATGCCAATAACCTTGGCGGGATAATTGCAGATAAAATCGCATCACAGTTGCCCAATGCAAAAGCTTATATTGCCGATCCGATGGTAGTAGATGAGCTGGAGCCACTTGCGCGCGTTACGGGAAACCCCAGGTTTGAGCGAAAATCGGTTTTCCATGCATTAAACCACAAAACGGTAGCGCGCAAATTTGCGAAAGCCAACAACGTAACTTATGAGGATTTAAAACTGATCATTGTCCACATCGAGAGTGGGGTCTCGATTGGCGCCCACAAGCACGGAAAAGTGATTGATGTCAATCAGACCTTTGACGGGGCCGGTCCATTTTCATTTGAACGTGCCGGAACCCTTCCTGTTGGCGATCTGATACGCATGGCTTTCAGCGGTGAGATTACTCAGGAAGAGCTGTTCAGAATGATTAACGAAGAGTCAGGTTACAAAGCCTACCTCGGAACCAGCAATCCTGCCGAAGTAGAAGAAATGATTCGAGGTGGGGATGAAAAAGCAGAGTTTATATCCAATGCTTTAGCCTACCAGATAGCCAAAACTATCGGCGGAAAGTTTGCTGTGCTCGAAGGCGAATGCGATGCCATACTGCTCTCGGGAGAGCCATTCCACTGCAAACGCTTTGCCAACTCCATCAGCAAACGCGTCAACAAGCTGGCGCCTGTCTCCGTATA
>CAYXJS010000161.1:0-6639 GCA_964465045.1 uncultured Bacteroidales bacterium
CAGTGCAGATAGTAATGAAATACTATGCATTTGAACGGTAATCCCAGTTATGTAATCTTATGGATGAGATACGATATTTATTCTTGAATTTTTTGGCCGCCATAATTAGGTATTTGATTATTTAATACAGAAAAAATTAGAATCAGAAGGAATTTTTTATGAAATTATCTTTTCTTATCGTACGCAAACGAACAGTGTACAGTAGAAACCGAACAATTTTAGTCCGCTTTTAGGTTCTAAACGCATTGTAAAAAACATATAACCAGTCAACTAACAAAGTTGGCACAATAACTGAATTATCTTTTTATACGAAAAGAAAAGTTATGATTCAGTTAAACAATATCCATAAAACTTATACAACCGGCTCTAACCAGTTGCATGTACTCAAAGGTATTGATTTGCAGATAAAATCTGGTGAGTTTGTTTCTATCATGGGTTCTTCTGGTTCAGGAAAGTCCACGCTACTCAATATTATTGGGATTTTAGATGATTATGAACAAGGAGCGTATTACCTGAACAACCAATTGATTCAAAACCTCAATGAAACAAAAGCCGCGGCGTTACGCAACACTTACATCGGTTTTGTTTTTCAGTCTTTCAATTTAATTTCATTCAAAAACGCCATGGAGAATGTAGCTTTGCCGCTTTACTATCAAAAAATAAGCAGGAAAAAGCGAAATAAGCTTGCGGTGGAATATCTTGACAGAATGGGTTTGAAAGATTGGGCTGATCATCTTCCCAATGAATTATCGGGAGGGCAAAAGCAGCGGCTGGCGATTGCCCGGGCTTTGATTGCACAACCGAAAGTGATACTTGCCGACGAACCAACCGGCGCGCTCGATTCCAAAACATCTTATGATGTAATGAAGATACTTCAGGAGATTAACCAGTCTGGCATTACGGTGGTGATTGTAACGCACGAACAGGATATTGCTGCTATGACTGACCGGATTATTCATCTGAAAGACGGATACATCGAAAAGAATTTATACAACGGCGAACGGGAAAAATGGCTCGCCGCACAAGCTATAGCAAGAAAATAATTCACATAAAAAGAGTTTTAGCATGAAAAGAGTATTAAAAACAAGCGCATGGGTATTGGTTCTGGCAATTTTCATCGGAACCCTTGGTTATCTGTATGATAAATCAAGAAGCAAACCTGAAATTTTTGAAACGCAACAACCTTTTAAGACCGATATCATCAAAAAGACTGTGGCTACAGGTTCTGTAAAGCCACGATTTGAAATTGAGATAAAACCAACCATTTCCGGAATTATCAGCGATATTTATGTTGAAGCCGGACAGAAAGTGAAAAGGGGAGAGTTACTGGCTAAAGTCCAGGTTATTCCGAACATGGTAAGCCTGAATGAGGCAGAAGCCCGCGTAAAAAAAGCGGAAATACAGCTTGAAAAGGCGAAAACAGATTATGAACGTTATAAGGGCCTTTATGATGAGCAGGTTATCCCGGCTTCGGAGTTCCAGGAATATGATGTGGCTTTAAAGTCAGCCCGCGAAGAAATGAAAGCGGCGGAAAGCAATGTGCGGCTGATAAAAGAAGGTGTCCGTAAGGAAGCAGACAATGCATCCAACACCCTTATCCGTTCTACCATAGATGGAATGGTACTGGACGTACCGGTAGAAATCGGGAATTCGGTTATTGAAAGCAATAACTTTAATGCAGGCACGACCATCGCCATGGTAGCCAACATGAACAACATGATTTTTGAAGGCCATGTAGATGAAACGGAAGTAGGCAAAATACGCGAGGGAATGCCGATAGAGCTTACCATAGGGGCAATTGAAGAAACCAAATTCAATGCTGTTTTAGAGTATATCAGTCCAAAAGGTACAGAAGAAAATGGGGCTATCCAGTTTGAAATCAGGGCCGCATTAGACCTTGATGATACGGCTTTTGTTAGAGCCGGGTATAGCGCTAATGCCGACATTGTGTTGCAAAAAGCAGAGGATGTATTGGCTGTAAAAGAATCGTTAGTGCAGTTTGATGAAGAAATGCCGTTTGTAGAAATAGAAAAGGAGGATGGTCATTTTGAGAAAAAGGAACTGGTCACGGGATTGAGTGATGGCGTCAATATTCAGGTAGTTTCCGGTTTGTCCGGTTCTGAATCCCTGAAGGTGATAAAATAATAGAGTTATGAGGATCATAAATCTGGACAACTGGCAGGAGATTATTTCTACCGTAAAGAAGAACAAACTGAGGACGGTTTTAACCGGATTCAGCGTTGCCTGGGGTATTTTTATGCTCATAATTTTGCTGGGCGCCGGGCAGGGCCTGGAAAACGGAATGCGCAGCCAGTTCGCTTCCTCAGCTACCAATACCCTGTGGATTAATCCAGGAACAACCTCTGAGCCCTATGCCGGATATCAGTCTGGCAGACACATTCGCTTCCATAATGACGATTACGATCTGGTGCGTCAGACCGAACCGGCCCTGGAATATATCTCAGGACGTTTCAGGCTGGGAACAACACGCGTAAACTATAAAGACAAACATTCTGCTTTTGATGTGTTTACGGCTCATCCGGAATACAAACACATCGAACAGGTTGAAATCCTCGAAGGACGCTACATAAATCAATTGGATATTCAGGATTACCGCAAAGTGACATGTATTGGAATCAGCGTTAAGTCATTTCTTTTTGAGGATTTTACCAACGAGGAAGTTATCGGGAAATATATTCACATTAATGATGTACCCTTTAAGATAGTGGGTGTTTTTACGGATGATGCAGGCCGGAGGGATAATACACGGATTGTTTATACCCCTATTACAACGGCACAAAAGATATTTTCAACAAGCAACCGCATTCATACTATGGCAGCTACGGTTGAGACCCCAACCGTTGCTAAAAGCCTCAGGATGGAGGAGCGCATACGTAAGCAAATTGCAGCGAAGCATCAGTTTAAGGAAGATGATGACAGAGCCTTGTTTATCTGGAATGCCGTAGAGCAACTTAAGAATACCATGGATATGTTTGCAGGCATCAAAATCTTTATCTGGATTATTGGTATCGGAACCATTATCGCCGGAATCGTTGGGGTTAGCAATATTATGGCCATTACAGTAAAAGAGCGTACCAAGGAAATTGGCGTAAGAAAAGCCATTGGAGCAAGTCCGTGGAGTGTGGTAGCGCTGGTACTGCAGGAATCGGTTGTGATAACCACTTTTGCCGGGTATGTAGGACTTGTGCTGGGTGTAGGCCTGCTTGAGCTGGTGGCTCCGCTGGCAGATACAGAGTTTTTCCGTAATCCTTCTGCTGATATCGGAGTAGCCGTACAAGCTACTGTTGTTTTAATCGTAGCCGGCCTTATTGCAGGTTTTATCCCTGCACGCAGAGCTGCGGCCATTAAACCTGTAATCGCTTTGCGCGATGAGTAAATGAGGAAATTATGTTTGATATAGACCATTGGAAAGAGGTATTCAGCACACTCAAAAAGAATAAATGGAGAACATTCTTCACGGCCTTTGGTGTTTTTTGGGGTATTTTCATGCTGATCATTATGGTTGGTTCAGGGAAAGGGCTGCAAAACGGCGTTATGGCCGGAATGGGCGACTTTGCTACAAACAGTATTTTTGTCTGGACGCAGCCAACTACCAAAGCCTACAAAGGATATAATGAAGGCCGGAATTATTTGTTTAATAACCAGGACCTGGTAGCCTTACGAGAAAACATCCCGGGACTTGAACACATTGCACCGCGCCTCCAGGGTGGAGCTTCTCAAAACGACAACCAAAATGTAGTAAGAGGACTAAAAACCGGTTCGTTCAGCGTATTTGGCGATGATCCGGTTTGGAATAAAATTGACCCGGCAGAGATGATTCAGGGTAGATTTATTAACCGCATTGATGTACAGAAGAAAAGAAAAAGTGTCATCATTGGCGAACACGTGAAAGAAGTGTTGTTTCGTCCGGACGAAAACCCGATAGGAGAGTATATACGTATTCAGGGAGTGTATTTTCAGGTAGTGGGCGTTTTTAAACCGCTGAATGACAACATCAATTTTGGCGGTGACAAAAGCCGCTCTGTGTTTATTCCCTTCACCACCATGCAGCAGGTATATAATTTTGGGGACGAGATTCATTGGTTTGCCCTGACAGCGAAAGATGATGTTCCAATTGCAGAGCTGGAAGACAATATTCTTGATCTTCTGGCCCGGCGTCATACAATTCACCCGGAAGACCGCGAAGCATTCGGGTATTTTAATCTCGGAGAACAGTTCAACCAAATTGAAGGCCTTTTTACGGGCATCGATTTGCTAATTTGGATTGTAGGAACCGGAACGCTTTTGGCTGGTGTTATCGGGATTAGCAATATTATGCTGGTAATCATAAAAGAAAGAACGCGAGAAATTGGAGTGCAACGGGCTTTAGGCGCCACGCCGTATAAAGTAATGAAGCAAATAATTACAGAGTCGGTAGTATTAACCATTCTGGCAGGTTATACCGGGCTGGTAATAGGGGTGGGAATTATTGAAGCCGTAAACTACGGACTCACCATGCAGGGTGGCGACAGCAACGCCTTCAGAAATCCAGAAATAGATTTTTCTGTGGCTATTCTGGCATTAGTCATTCTGGTGCTTTCGGGTGTATTTGCAGGAATGATCCCGGCACGAAAAGCTGTAAGAATAAAACCAATTGATGCTTTACGCGATGAGTAACGGTTTATCGAAACCTGTTAGCGGAAAAACGAAAGAAATTTTATACTTTCGTTCGCATAAAATCAATAACAGAAAAACAATGAATAAAAGAATTTTACAAGGAATTGCAATGTTGGTTGTAATGGCCGCAATGGTAGCCTGCAATGCAACACAAACTGCAGAAGAGAAGGAAAATCAGCGACAGGGAATCGTCCCTGACGGAGAACTTACACCTGTGCCAGAGGTAAAAGAACGTGTAGATATTTACGCGCCTTTTACATTATCCTCAAACCCGAATCATCTTACAAAAGAAGAGAAGGATATATTACCTATTCTTTTTGAAGTGGCAGATATCATGGAAGAACTTTTCTGGGAGCAGGCAATTGGTGGCAAAGGCGCCTTTATGAGCCGTATTGAGGGTGAAGATGCACGCAGGTTTGCAGAAATCAACTACGGTCCGTGGGACAGGCTCAATAATAACAAACCGTTTTTTGAAGAGGTTGGGCCGAAACCTGCGGGAGCCAATTACTATCCTAAAGACATGGAGCGCAGCGAATTTGAGAAATGGGACAATCCCGACAAGGAAAGCCTTTATACACTTATTCGCAGAGATGACAACGGAGACCTGAAATCAGTTTGGTATCATGAAGCGTATGCATCACAACTGAAAAAAGCATCAGACCTGCTGAAAAAAGCGGCTGATATTGCTAAGAACCCGCAACTCAAAGAATACCTGAACCTTCGTGCTGAAGCGTTTTTAACCTCCGAATATCTTGATAGTGATTTTGCATGGATGGAAGTAAAAGATGCCAACATCGATTTTGTGGTTGGCCCGATAGAAAATTATGAGGACGCGCTTTTCGGTTACAAAGCTGCTTTTGAATCGTTTGTTTTGATAAAAGACCCTGACTGGAGCAAAAAATTGTCTCGTTTTTCTGCAATGCTTCCTGACTTGCAGGAGCAACTTCCCGTTAAGGAAGAATATAAACAGGAAGTGCCCGGTACCAAATCAGACATGAATGTATATGATGCCGTTTATTATGCAGGAGATTGCAATGCGGGCAGTAAAACGATTGCCATTAACCTGCCGAACGATGAAGAAGTTCATGTCAAATACGGAACGCGGAAGTTAATGCTTAAAAATGCCATGAAAGCCAAATTCGATCGCATTTTAGTTCCTATTTCTGAATTGTTGATTGATCCTGATCAAAGAAAACATGTCACGTTCAATGCCTTTTTTGAGAACACGCTTTTCCACGAAGTGGGTCATGCTATGGGCATCAAAAACACCGTAAACAACAAAGGTAAAGTACGTCAGGCGCTTAAAGAAGTAGCCTCTTCCATAGAAGAGGGGAAAGCCGATATTATGGGATTATTCCTGGTTTCTCAGCTCTATGAGCAAGGTGAGCTTACCGAGGGCCAGTTGAAAGATAATTATGTTACCTTTTTTGCCAGCATCTTCCGTTCCAGCAGGTTCGGCACTGCCAGCGCACACGGCAAAGCAAACATGATGCGTTTTGATTATTTCCAGAAAAATGGTGCGTTTGTGCGCAACGACGATGGCACTTATACTGTCAATTTTGATAAGATGCATGAAACCATGATTAGCTTGCTTCAGAAGATTCTCTATATGCAAGGCGATGGCAATTATGAGGAAGCTAAGGAATGGGTTGAGAAAAAGGGAGTAATGTCACCGGAACTCAAAAAAGACCTGGACAGATTGAATAGCTCAGGAATTCCGGTAGATGTTATCTTTGAACAGGGTTTAGAAAATCTTGAATTGTAAATCAATATAAACTATGCGATTATGCCGATGCATTTTTGCCTGAAAGCTTAAATATTCACGTAAACATTAAATATGAAAAAGTTAATTTTTGGATTTTTATTACTTGTTTTTGCCTTAACCACATTCGCAAATCAAGTACCCGATGAAGGAATGTGGTTGCCTATGTTTGTTGAAGACCGGAATTATGAAGAGATGAA
>CAYXJS010000162.1:0-6626 GCA_964465045.1 uncultured Bacteroidales bacterium
GACAGCATTATGGCGGTTTTTACATTTAGTGGTTGTGTTGGAGTAGAAGAATACGGCAATGAAAGATTGGAGATATATCCTAATCCCGCAAAGGAATATCTGAAAATTATGATGCCAGAAAAAGCCAGGGGCAATACCGTTGAAATAAAAGTGACGACAATAAATGGGAATGTTGTGTTAAGCGATAGGGTTAATAATGATGAATATATTATTGACGTGAAGGAATGGGGAGCCGGAGTGTATTTCCTTTCTGCAGCATTTTCAGAAACAGTATTCACTGCATCATTTCTTGTTAAATGATGCGAATGGATTTAAAAACAACTTTTTGGGCTTCAATGCTGTCAGATTAATGTAAATTTGCAGTTAAATAGAGGAGTTTACCATGAAATTATTTATGAAAATTAGTCTGGCCTGCAGCCTGGTGTGGTTTGTGGCGGGAACAGCCATGTTGTCTGCGCAAAGCGCCATAGCAGAAGATTCGTTTATTAAGCAAACCGAAGTTAAGGGAAAGAAAATCATTTATCATATTGATTTTACGAAATTAAAAGAACGTTATGATAAGGTTCGTTTTGTAAATGAATTGTATGAGCAAGATGATATCATTGTAACTGATAACGATCTGAATAGCAAAGCTTTTTCTGTATCAGCCTATAAAAAATATCCCCCGGAACATATTAAAGCCCTTGTTTTAGGTCTTAAAGCCACTACGGAGCGGAACAGCGCATTAAAGTCTTCACAAGAAAAACAGGACTGGCTAAAACATCATGATAAATTTCAGAAAAAGGAGAAATAAGTGATGAGAAGAATTGTTTTACTATTGATGTTTCTGGGATTAGCTTTTTACAGCATCAGCCAGAGTAGCTCATGTTTTGAGTCTGACCCGTTCTGTACAGGAACCAGCTATGAATTTCCGGCATCTACTAATGCCCCGCCGGCTGAAGATGGCCCTGATTACGGATGCCTGACTACACAGCCCAATCCGGTTTGGTATCATTTGCGGATTGAATATCCGGGAGATATCGTAATCGATATGTATTCCGACCCTTTGGTGGATATTGATTTTATTGCCTGGGGCCCTTTTGATGATCCGTATGATCCATGCCTGGATGATCTTACGGGAGATAAGATAGAAGATTGCAGCTATTCAGGCAGCTCTACGGAAACCTGCAACATTACAGGAGCTGAGGAAGGCGAATATTATATCCTGATGATTACGAATTTTTCAAACCAGGAATGCAATATCAATTTCTCACAAACCGGAGGAGATGGCGCTACCGACTGTGGCATCCTGCCTGGTCAAATATCATCGAATGCACCTGTTTGTGAAGGAGATACATTGGTCTTGTCAGCAAACACTGTGTCCGGGGCTGATTATAACTGGACCGGCCCAAACGGCTTTACTTCCACGCAGCAGGAAATTGTGTTTCCGGATGCTTCCCAGGAAAATGCCGGAGAATATGAGCTGATTATTGAAGTGGGCGATGAGGTGAGTGATCCGGTTTATTATGATGTAGAGGTATACGAATCCCCGCAAATGAATGCAGGAGAGGATCAAAGTATTTCTTTTGGTACATATACTCAGCTGGAAGGAAGCCTGGAAGGGGACCCTGCTGAATACTCCGTTTTATGGGAGCCGGAGGATATGCTGCAGGAAGACAATATCCTGAATCCCACTACCATTAACCTCGAAAATACTGTAGAATATGAACTGGAAGTAACTTCTGATGAAACGGGATGTATAAGTCGTGATGAGACCGTGATTACCGTTACAGGTGGCGCTCTTTCAGTGGATGTTTCCGCTGTAGCGGATGAAATATGCTATGGAGAACAAACACAGCTCAGGGCGCAAACCTCTGGAGGATCAGGAGAGTATGAATATGAATGGTCTGATGAGTCCGGAGATTTTAGCTCAGATATTTACAATCCTGCAGTGGCTCCGGAAAGCACTACTACCTATCAGGTGGAAGTAACTGACGGCTTCAATACAGTTACCGGGCAGGTTACAGTGGTTGTAAATGAATTACCAACGGTAGAAGCGGTTGAAGACTTTTCTATTCCTTACGGAACCAGCACTGCACTTGAAGCCACTGCCAGCGGAGGCACAGGTGATTATTCATATGAATGGGGAGATGATACGTTTCTGGAAGAAGATGACGTGCCCAGTCCGCAAACAACGAATTTGTATGATCCAACTACGTTTACGGTTGAGGTTACTGATGCCAAAGGATGCCAAAGTGGTGAAGACCAAACGCTGGTTTCGCTCAGCGGTGGTCCGCTAACGGCAGTTCCGTCTGCATCACCGCAAACTATCTGTTATGGCGATACTACCTTGCTTAAAGCTGCTGCAAGTGGAGGGTCAGAAGAATACTCTTATATCTGGAAAAAGAATGATGCAGAGATTTCGCAACAACAAGAGCTGGAGGTGGCTCCCGGGGAGACAACAACATATGAGTTGTTTGTAGATGATGGTTTTAATCAAAGTATCAAGTCATTAACCGTGAATGTGAATCCGCTTCCGGAAATTGATTTGGTTCCTGAGGGATATTCCGCTACCAACGATACATTAAAGGCGTGTATTTATGATACTTTGTCGCTGGATGCTTCTTCAGGTATCCAGGCAAACTATTTATGGGACAACGGTTCTGAAGAAGCTGTAAAGCAAGCAGCTACTTCTGGCATCTCTTTTGACATGCAAACTCATGAAGTTCGTGTAACAAACAGCCAAACCGGATGTGTGAGTAATAAAGCGCTTACCGTAGTATTCTCTTTCAGCCAGTGTACCGGAATTGAAGAATTAGAAAAGCAGGGTATTGGCATTTATCCGGTGCCGGCCCGGGAACGGATTACCGTTATCATGAATGATTGGCAAGGAGACGGACGAATCACGCTAACGGATATCACCGGGCGTGAATTAATAAGCAAGGGATTTTCTGCTGAACAGGCTGAAGTTACGGAAGAAGAATTGGATGTTGATAACCTGAGCCCGGGCATTTACATCATTTCTGTATCCGGAGACAACAGAAAAGCAAATGCCAAAATTCTTATTGAATAAAAGCATGAAAAATTTATCCAGTTGGCTAATCGCAATCAGCGCTATATTGCTTTTGTTTTCAGCAGAAACAGTTCGTAGTCAGAACCGCTGTTCATATGTAGTGCCCGGAGAAGCGCAAAACATCATTTTGCCACCGGGCAGGCTTGTTTTTACCGGTGATGGCACAGAAGAGGTGTATGATTTACCCGGAACCTTGTCGCGCTCAAAAGCTACGGCTGCCCTGAGCGATTCTGCCGGTAACCTTTTGTTTATCTCAAATGGAATCAGCATTATGAATAACAATCTCAACGTTATTCAAAATGGGGGCAATATCCATGGTAATGTAGGGTCGGTACAACCTGCTGTATTTTTGCCTTTGCCCGGAAGCGAAACCCGTTTTTATGTTTTCACTACCGATGTGGCTAATAATGTTCCGATTCCGGAGGAGGAAGATAAAGGACTAAATTATCATGTTATCGATATCGAAGGCGGAGCCCGCGTGGTCAGCAAAAACAACAATCTACTGGAAAGCAGTACAGAAAAGATTACAGCCACACAACATGCTGATGGCGAGGATTTTTGGATTGTAGCTCACGGATGGGAAAATGATAACTTTTATGTTTATAGGCTGACATCAGATGGGTTGGTAACGGATAATCCTGAACCGCAATCTTATGGAATAGACCATGATTTTGCTCAGGATGAAGAGAATGAAAGTCAGAATTCTACCGGAGTTATGAAATTTTCACCTGATGGTACAAAGCTGGCTGTGGCCATTTTGGGAGATGGAATCGTTGAGTTGTTTGATTTTGACAAGGAAACCGGAACAATATCCAGTGGAATTACGCTGGATGATCCTTTGCTTGAAGGAGCTTTCGGATTGGAGTTTTCGCCCGCCGGAAATTATCTTTATATTACAGCCACAGGTACACAAGAAAGCGATAGCGATAATCTGCTGCTTCAGGCCGACATTACCTTGCCAGACGAGGCTGCTATTTTGAATTCCGTAGTTACTTTAAACCCAGATTCAGATTTTGAACAGGATGTGGAGGGACTGCAACTAACAACCAACCGGAGAATCCTGGTTTCCCGTGCAGGAAAACGCCAACTTGGGATGATAAAAAATCCGGATCGCCCGGGCGCTTTGTGTAATTATGATGAAGAAATTGTGAATTTGGAAGCCAACCTCACAACGCAGGGGTTGACCAATTTTGCCTCGCATTACCTGGATATTCCTCCATTTACATGGGATACCAAATGCCACGGGGATGAAACCTGGTTTCAGATTACCAACGAAATGAATATTGATGATGCCATCTGGGATTTTGATGATCCTGAAGGGGAGAGTGATCTGTCCGATCCGCTCAATCCCTACCATGTTTTTTCTGAACCGGGAGGTTATGAAGTTACGCTTACGCTGGAAGCAGACGGGCAAACCTTTGATTACACTCAAACGGTGACCATTCATCCTTTGCCGGAACCCGACCTGGGCCAGAATCGTTACGTTTTTCCGGGGTCGTCGCTGGTTTTATCACCCGGAGAATTCTACAGTTACGATTGGGAAGACCCTTTTTCGGATGAACAAGAAGTTAGGATAACCGAAACAGGCGAGTATATCGTGACGGTTGAGGATGAAAATTGTTGTTATCAATCGGATACCGCACAGGTGGTTTTTGTTCCCCTTGAGGTTCCCAATGCCATTCATTTACAAAGCAATATAGCAGAGAACCGCGTCTTTGAGGTTTCGGGCGAAATTGAAGGGATGAGCGATTTTCAGATGCAAATCTTTAACCGGTGGGGACAGATGTTGTTCAACACAACCGACCGAAATGAAGGATGGGACGGCACATACCAGGATGAACCGGTACAGCGTGGTACGTATACTTATATAATTCGTTTCGTAATTACGGATGAGGAACAAAACGAAAGAAATATATCCCGGACCGGGACAGTCACGGTTATCCCTTAAAGAAGTTTATACCTGTATAGTTATGAGGCGTGATTTGGCGCATCTCTGCTTTTACATTTTCATCTACATGCAACGAGTCAATAAATTGCATGAATTTTTCGCGGTTTAATTTATCATGGGTGCGTGTCAAATCCTTCAGCGTTTCGTAAGGATTCTCATATCCTTCGCGCCGCAGTATGGTTTGCAATGCCTCAGCCACCACAGGCCAATTGTTTTCTAAATCAGCATGGAGACTTTCTTCATGTAAAACGAGCTTCGATAATCCTTTCACTAAAGAATGGTAAGCGATTACCATATGTCCGAGCGGTACACCGATGTTGCGCGTAACGGTGGAGTCTGTCAAATCTCTTTGCAGCCTCGATACCGGAAGCTTTTCGGCCAGATGTGATAAAATAGCATTGGCCATTCCCAGGTTTCCTTCCGAGTTTTCAAAATCAATCGGGTTCACTTTGTGCGGCATAGCCGAGGAACCGACTTCCCCTTTTACGATTTTTTGCTTGAAATAATCCATCGATATGTAACTCCACATATCCCGGTTCAGGTCTGTCAGGATGGTGTTGATACGACGGAATGCATCGAAGAGCGCCGCCAGGTTGTCGTAATGCTCTATCTGTGTGGTAGTTTGCAGACGCTCCAGCCCCAGCTTCTCCGAAAGGAACCTGTTGGCAAAAGCCGGCCAGTCTACTTCGGGATATGCCAGGTGATGGGCATTGAAATTGCCGGTAGCGCCGCCGAATTTCCCGGAAAACGGCACCTGGCTCATTTGATGGATCTGGGTCTGCAAACGCTCGAGAAATACGCGGATTTCCTTGCCCAGGATAGTAGGGGAGGCGGGTTGCCCGTGGGTGCGCGCCAGCATGGGGACTTCTGCCCAGGCTTTGGATTTCTCCATAAGGCTATCCATGATTTCATCGAGCAATGGCATGACTACTTTGGTGGTGGTATCCATGGTCATCATAGGCATAGCCGTATTGTTAATATCCTGAGAGGTAAGGCCGAAATGGATGAACTCCTTGAAGGGCGAAAGCCCCAGTTCATCGAACTTGTCTTTGACAAAATACTCAACGGCTTTCACATCATGGTTGGTAACGGATTCCGTATCCTTTACCTTTTGCGCATCCTTATCCGTAAAGTTTTGATAGATATTTCTGAGTTCAGGAATTCTTTCCCGGTTAAAGCTCTGTAATTGCGGAAGCGGAATTTCGGCAAGTGCGATGAAATATTCAATTTCCACTTTAACACGATAGCGAATAAGCGCTGCCTCAGAAAAAAATGATGCCAGTACTTTTGTATGCTTGTGATACCTGCCGTCTAACGGTGATAGGGCGTTCAGTTCCATATTTGTTCTTTTTTGCAAAAGTACGAAAAGCAGCAAAACACATTCAATCAGAATCAGCAATTTGGCAGCAAGCAAAAAAGGCGCTGACACACTCGCCAGAAAGAATTTCCTCAGAAACTCAATTCAATGGTTACATGCAATCAGCGCCTTTTGGATGGCCAAACGAGAGCTATGCTGTAGCTCTCTGCCACTTTTGTTTCTTCTTACCCTTTTTGCCTTTGAATGGTTTTGACGATTTTGAGTTCCCGTTTCTTTTATCTTCAGGTTTGGAGAGTTCTACGATAACT
>CAYXJS010000163.1:0-6611 GCA_964465045.1 uncultured Bacteroidales bacterium
TTATGAGGCTTAAAACATTTCTGTATTCTCTTTTAAAGTTATTGCTCTCTTTTGTGCAACTGGCTTTTTTGGTGGTTGTGCTTTTTATCATTTACTCGATTTATAAGGACTATAATCCTCCTGAAAAGGAACAGCTTTTTGTACAAGAACCTGAACAAGCTTCGGCAATAGAGCATGACAGTACCTTTTCCTTCCTCATCTGGAATATTGGTTATGCCGGCCTGGGAGCAGAAATGGATTTCTTTTATGATGGCGGAAAGCAAACCCGTGCCGAACAAGCGTTACATCAAAGATATCATCAGGGCATTAAAAAATTTCTGAAAGCGAACGACAGTATTGATTTCCTGCTTTTACAGGAAGTTGACCGGCACTCCAAACGCACTTATTATCATAATCAGGTAGCTGCATTAAGAAATATTTTACCCGGATATCATAACGTTTTCAGCAAAAACTATGATGTTTCCTTTGTTCCCTTACCTGTATTCAATCCACTTGGCCGTGTTAAAGCAGGAATGATGACCTTCTCAAAATACGCTGCTGACGAGGCGCTGAGATTGGCCCTGCCTCAAAGCCATCCGTGGCCACAAAAATACTTTATGTTAGACCGTGCAGTCCTTGTTACAAAACATGCCTTGTCTCAAGACCGGATGCTTGTGGTGATGAACATCCATAACTCAGCTTATGTAGATGATAAAGAAGCCTTAAAAGAAGAAACCGCAATTATCAGGAAGTATGCCCGTGAGCAGACAGAAGCCGGTCATGCAGTCATAATTGGCGGCGACTGGAATCAAAATCCTCCGGATTTTATAGCAAAAATTTCTGAGGATTTTTTCAGTCTTGACCATCAACTAAGCGACACCTTATTGGGCGAACGCTGGAAATGGGCATGGAGTGAAAACAGCCCGACCAACAGATCGCTTGCAGAGCCTTACACCTCTTCTACGCCTAATACCGTGATTGATTTTTTTGCTGCTTCACCGGAATTACAAGTAAAAGAAGTCCGGGTTTTACAAATGGACTTTGAATTCAGCGATCATGAGCCGGTTTACTTGAGGGTTAAGCTTACACATCCATAAAAAAATCGGAAATAATGGAGTCTGAAACCATAATGCCTTTCCTGGTAAGCGCTATAGCATCTTCCTTTTGATAAAGCAATTCATTTTTTATGAATTTTTTCTGCACTTTAAAAAAATGCCTCTCGAAATTTTTCGGAAAACGTTTTTTCAATTCTTTAAAAGAAACACCCCGGTTTGTGCGTAATCTTGTCATCACAAACTCATTGTAGTGTTGCTCCATGGTTAGGGTTTCGTGTTGCATATTTGGATTCGCATTATTAATCCCGGTAAGATATTCTTTCAGGTTTGCAATATTCCAGCTACGTTTTTTCCCGTCAAATGAATGCGCTGAGGGCCCAATACCCAAATATGGTTTCCCGAACCAATAGGCCGTGTTATGCCGGGCATATTGTTTGTTTTGGCAAAAATTAGAGATTTCATAATGCTCATAGCCATTATCATCTGCAAACTGCTGAAGCTGCTGAAACTGTTCCAGAAACATTTCCTCACCCGGGGCTTTTATTTTTCCTTTGCGGATAAAGTGGTGCAGCGCCGTGCCAGGTTCCACAGTAAGCGCATATGCCGACAGGTGGGGAATGTTTAACTTTTTAAGCATATTGAGGTTTTCCTGCCACTTAATGGAAGTACTTTCCGGCAATCCGTAAATTAAATCGATGGTGATGTTTTCGATCCCTTCCGATCGGGTCTGTTCAACACCTTCCACCGCCTGGCGGCTGCTGTGTATGCGGTTGAGGTAAGCCAGCTCATCGTCATGAAACGATTGCACACCCATGCTTATCCTGTTGATGTCTAAGGCTTTATACTCTCTAATGATGCCTGAATGCAAATCGTCCGGGTTGGCTTCTAATGTGATTTCGGCATTACCCGCTACGTTATATCGCTGATGAATTGTTTGTAATATTTTATCGAGCTGTAAAACGGAAACCAGTGAAGGCGTCCCACCACCAAAATAGATGCTTTGAATATCCGGTTCCGGCAAAAACGATGCTCTGAGTTCCAATTCGCGCGAAAGCGCAGCCATAATATCATCAAAGTATTTTTTGGAAGCCAACGAATAAAAATTACAGTAATGGCATTTGGTTTTGCAATACGGAATATGAATATAGATACTAGCCATAATAAGGGCAAAGGTAACCAATTGTTATGGCAAGTCAGTGAAAGCAGTAACGGGATTAAAAAATGGATTTAAAAAGTTCAACGAAAAGTGAGGATTGCATGCTTGAAGGGTCAAGGTCATTGGCTTTTTTCAGGTCTCGTGCCGAAGACCATATTTTTCCCTCTTTTCTGTAACAAATTCCGCGGTAATAATAAGCGTCTGCATATCCGGGATTTCGTTTAAGGGTTTGATTGAAATCTTCAATCGCCTTTTTAAACTCATTCATCTGAAAATACGCATAGCCTCTCAGGTAATAAGCTTGTGTAAGATTGGTGTTTGCTTTTAACGCCTCGCAGCAAAAGGCTATAGCCAAATCATAATCGCCCGATTTGATTAAATAAACCGCTTTGGTAAGTTCTTTAGGCTGAATGGTTTCACCCTGAACCGGCTGAGTTTTTCCGCACAAAAAAACAAGAATAATGGTATATAGGACTATAAGTCTCATATAGTTAAACGCTGGTATTTAAATGATGGCTGAACTTATTCACATTTACACTTTTGTTAATTTTGTTTTCAACGATTATGATTATTATCATAAGGTAAAATTACTTCATTTTCACTTGATAATCAATCCAGGCCATTTATGTTTTACTTTTTGACGTGGAATAGAGAATAAAAGTTACAGCATCGGTTTCAAAAAAAATGTGAAAACGTGCAACTTTTATGGTTTGGCTTTGTCTGTTGTATGCGGATTGAGCAATTAGTAGTTTTTGCGTGTCTCCGTCATTAAGTAAAATTAATAAGAAGTAGTTAGGCTAGAAAGGGGTAGCTTGTAAAAGGGTTACCCTTTTTTATTCCAGTGTATATAAGGTTTTTTAATCAGCATAGCATTATAGTAATCCGGATTTCCGGTAACCTCCAAGCCCAACCAGCCAGGTTTTTTGAATGACGCATTTTCATCTGGCAATTCAATTTCAGCCAGAATCAGCCCTTTATTTTTACCGTCAAACACATCCACTTCCCAGTTATAATTTTCAAAATGAACCAAATAGCGTATTTTTTGGATTGTATCATCGCAAAATAAATTGATGATTTCACGGGCTTCATCTACCGGTAAAGGATACTCAAATTCAGGACGGCTAAATCCGGAAGTCTTGCCTTTGATTGTTATATACGCCTGGTTTCCGGCAACTCTGATACGTACATTTTTATCCTGCTGATTGCAAATATATCCTTGCACAATGGGAATGATATCTGTAGCCTCTTTTTCAAAACTGCGGTTTGTCACTAAAAACTTCCGCTCGGTTTCCTTGCCCATAAATGGTGTTATTTCGATTTCTTGTTTATTCGAATTCCCGAAATTACAGGTTTTTCTGATGTAATACCAAACTATAATTATAAACGTGTTGATATCAGGGCAAAAAAAACCTAATTTTACTGAAAATTCAAAATCAGCAAAAATGACCAAAGCAAGGTTTCTTTTATTAATGCTCTTTATAGCAGTCTCATATAGTTTTTCCCAGCACCCGAATATTCGCATAGATAATCCGGAAATAGTAAGCTCACCCAACGAACCTTCCATTATGATCAATCCACAAAACACCGATCAAATGATGGCAGGATCAAACCTGAAATACTATTATGTTTCTGAAGATGGCGGATACACCTGGAATAGCTACACCTTAACTTCCGCCGAGAACGGCGTTTGGGGCGATCCCTGTATCGTTGTCGACACATTAGGTTCCTTCTATTTTATGCATCTTGCGAATCCATCCTCAGGAAACTGGATAGACCGGATTGTTTGCCAAAGAACGGATGATTTGGGACAATCGTGGCCAGTAGATACTTATACGGGATTGAATGGAACCAAAGCGCAGGATAAGGAATGGGCTGTGGTTGATCGCAGCAACAATCATATTTACATGACCTGGACTCAGTTTGATGAATATGACAGTAATGATCCCGCGGATTCAAGCATTATAAGGTTTTCAAAATCTACAGATGGTGGTATAAGCTGGAGCGAGGCAATTCGCATTAACAAAACCGCTGGAAACTGTCTGGACAATGACAGCACCGTAGAAGGAGCCGTACCTGCTGTTGGCCCGGATGGACAAATCTATGTGGCATGGTCCGGCCCGGATGGGATTGTATTTGATAAATCTTATGACGAGGGAGAAACCTGGCTGGATGAAGATATTCCGGTAGACCCCCATCCCGGAGGATGGGACCTTGATATTCCGGGTATTTACAGAGCCAATGGAATGCCCGTTACAACCTGCGATACTTCCGGTGGCGAGCATCACGGAACGATATACATTAACTGGAGCGACCAAAGAAACGGAGAAGATGATACGGACGTATGGATGGCAAAATCGACAGACGAAGGAGAAACCTGGAGCGAGCCTGTGCGCGTAAACGACGACCCGCCCGGAAAACATCAGTTTTTTACCTGGATGACGATAGACCAAACTAACGGAAAGCTTTATTTTGTTTTCTATGACCGCCGAAACCATGAGGGCATCACTACAGATGTTTACATGGCTGTATCTGAAGACAGCGGGGAAACATTTACGAATTTCAAAATCAGCGAAAATCCGTTTGACCCGGTTTCCAGTGTCTTTTTCGGAGACTATACCAACGTTTCAGCCCATAATGACGTTGTTCGACCGGTATGGGCGGCTTATGAGAATGGAATGAAACTCTATACCGCTATTGTCGATCCGCTGGCCGTAAACATAGAAAAGCCGCTGAATCCTTCTGCTATCACAAAAACATTTCCCAATCCGTTTACTGATCAGCTTAACCTGCGCCTTGTGATGCAAAAACCCGGCAAGATTTCAGTGGAACTTTATTCAGTTTCAGGACAGAAAATAGGAACACTGATTGAAAACAACACCTATCCGAGTGGCAAATATCCCGTCACCCTTCCAGTAGATCAGTTCCATTTACCTGATGGAATTTATTACCTCAAAATTATTCGTGATAAACAAGTTTTTATGAAAAAAGTCGTTCGTGCAAGCTAAGGGTTCTTTTGCAAAACATGACTTGAATCAGGTTAAAAAAATTTAATACATTTACCGCCTTGTTTTCAATAAATTAAGTTGGTTGATTTACAGTAAATTAAATGCTTTTACAGAAAAGAAAAATATTAGAAACTGTCCGTAATCTGGCGCTTGCTGAAGGGATAGAAACGGTTACGATAGACCGGATTTGCAAAGAGGTCAATATAAACCGTGATATCTTTAATGGATATTTTGCAACCACAGCAGAGCTTGTAGACCAGGTTCTGGCTTATGAAAGGGAAAACTTTGCTGGTATCTTTCAAAAACATAATTTTGAGAATGTAAACGCCATTGAAATTTTACTTACCGTAAGTAAGGAAATGGCGGATAAGTTTCAGGATATTAATCCGTTTGTCACCATATCCCTGAAAAATCGCTGGCCCAATGAATATCAAAAGCATTTCGATGAACGAACTGATTTTATTTTCGGGAAAATCAAAATAAACCTCCAAAAAGGCATCAACCAGGGCATGTATCGCAAAGACTTAAGCATTGAGTTAATTGCCCGCTTGTATATTTCTCGCTTGATTGATTTGCATAATCCTGAATTATTCCCTCCCGAAAAGTTTAATTTCAATACGCTGTTTGAAGTCATGTTTGACAATTTTATCCGGGGTATTGCCACAAAAGAGGGATTTGCATATTATGAAAAACACAAACCGGAGTACAGTTTTGTAGCCCAGTAAAAAGCTAATTCTGCGCAAGTTTATAAAATCTCTTGTTGATATCGCCAAAAAATCAAAATCCCGTTCGTTCACATCGCTTTTGCTTTCTATTTTGTATATACATCAGTTAGCATTATTTCGGGAGGTTAGTCTTATATGACTTTAATATAGTTTTTTATATGATGAGTGAAGTTTCGATGTTTACCAAATTCCGAATAATAGATTCCCGCCCGTACCGAGCGGAACGTTCGGGCGGGCCGTAGCGCGCGACGACGCATTTTAATTTTTTTTCGTGTCGTCGCGCGCTTTTTCCATGTCTACCCTTGCTATACCGTCATTTCGCCGCCCATGTTTCGCGCTACAAAAGTCTAGCCCTTTTTAAAGCCCTATAAGCGAAACATTGGGCAAGACCCGCCCGAACGACTGATATCATTCAGTCGGGCGGGAATCTAATTCATAGCATATCTTCATCTATTGGAATATTCAGCTCTGTGAAAATCGAATTTCTACATTCAATAAGTAATCAAATTCAAACCTCCAATATAATTATATTCCTCTTTCCAGGAAGATTTACAATCTACTGACTGTATCGTCTAATTAATTTAGAATTCCTCTATATTATACTCTGAACGAAATTTTTCATTGTCATCAAAAAAACATTTCGTTATTTCGCGAAATATAAACATCAAACAGGTGAATTATGGAAAAAGAG
>CAYXJS010000164.1:0-6589 GCA_964465045.1 uncultured Bacteroidales bacterium
AAGCCAAATCCCGGGAAGGATTTGCATTAGGAGCTGTTAAAGCTGCCGAATGGGTTCAGGGCAAAAAAGGGGTATTCAACATGCAAGACCTGCTCAAAAGCTAATGTAGTTTTATGTGGCTCGTTCATGAAAATATCACTTCACGGATATTCCAGCTCATAATGGCTCAAGACTAACGAAATGAATTGCCTGCCGGAATCACCTTTGCCGTGACGCCTAATGCTTTCCTGATCCTGTCCACTTCTTCCGTTACCTCTTCCATCAGTGGAATCCGGTTTTCATTGAGGTAGTATTCTTCTTGCTCCCGTTCGGGATCGCCGGGTATGATAATGCGTTCTTTCCCGTCAATTGGTTCTCCATTCCTGAATGTTTCAATCCAGTGATCCATCTGTTCCAAAAACGCATCTTTGGTCTGGAAAGCGTCAACCCGGATAGCTCCAAAGAAATGACCGATGCCCTGATCCTTTCCGGAAGCATTTGCTTCAGTAAGATATTGTAATGTGGGGATAACAGTTGGTCCAAAATTCGCTCCGGGTAAAACCGCGGAAAAAATATCCACTATGGCGCTGAGGCAAAATCCTTTATGACCTCCTGAATCTCTTTTTCCGCCCAGGGTTTTGATACTTCCGTTAAGCGATAATATACCCGGATTATCTGTTTCCAAACCTTCGGCATCCTGTAAAAGTCCTTCAGGTGCAGGAGTTTTAGTAAGCTGCCACATATCAAGTTTCCCGCGGGCCACAGGCGCCGTAGCAAAATCAGCCATAAAAGGCGGGTATTGCTTAGCCGGAACTCCAACTGCCAATGGATTTGTACCTAACATAGGTTTTTTGGAATATGTGGGCGCTACTAATGGGTTGGCATTGGTCATTGCAATGCCTATCATATCTTCTTCTACAGCCATAAAGGAATACGCTCCGGCAATACCAAAATGATTTGAATTTCTAACACTTACCCAGCCTGTACCAGCTACTTTAGCCTTTTCTATGGCCATCTTCATAGCCTGCTTGCCGGCAATCATTCCAAAACCTTTACCAGCATCAAGCAGCCCTGTTGAAGGTGTTTCATGCAACAATCTGATCCGGGCGCGGGGCTGAATTTTTCCCATCTCATAAAGCCGGTAATACTCTTTTAAACGCACTAACCCGTGTGTTTTGATACCGCGCAGATCCGCCCTTAACAAGACCGAGGTAATCTGGCGGGCATCCTCAGCAGTGCAACCCATAGCTTCAAAAATAGCGTTGGTCAGCTCTTGTACTTCTGTATAATCGTAGGTTTTCAAATCTGTATGAATTTGTCGCAAATATCGGAAAAACTATCATTTATCAACATCAGCCACTTTTTTCCTGGAAATGTTAATATTGTAAGAAAATTAACATGTCGTTATAACCTGATCTACTGTACTGTAAGATATAATTTGTTAAAGTTAAATATATCAAAACAATAATATTTATTTTTATGCAATCGTAAAACTGATAGTGTATCGGTTTATTACAGGATAAGGAGCAATAGAAAATTTGATTTATGAGTGTGACTGAAAATCTGATTTACAGGTGTTTAGAGAACGACACCCTTGCACAGCAGAAATTATATCAACAACACGCTTCAATAATGTATGGCGTTTGCCAGCATTTTGCCAAGTGTAAACAAGAGGCTGAAGATATTTTACAGGAAGGATTTATTAAAGTTTTCAGACATTTAAAAACATTCAGAAATGAAGGTAACCTGGAGTCCTGGATGCGCCGGATTATGATCAATACAGCCATAAATTATTACAAGCGCAAAATGCCCGCTTTTCCGGATACCGATTTTGAAAGAATGGAATCCAAACGCGCAGATAACAATTTTGTGATTTCACGACTTTCGCATGAAGAATTGCTTGCCCTGGTCCAAAGTTTACCCAAAGGATACCGGATGGTTTTTAACTTATATGCCATAGAAGGCTACAAACACCCGGAAATCGCCAAAATGTTAAATATATCAGTCAACACTTCCAAATCTCAACTTTCGCGAGCTAAAGAAGTATTGAAAACAAAAATTAACTTTAAAGAAAGGAATCACGTAAAGCAAAGCAACTATTTCTCTGAAATGGTTGTATCCTATTAAAAAGCTACAAAAGATTATGAAAAAGCAATTACTATTTACTTTATTCGGTTTTTTCCTTTTCAATTATGCTTCATTAGCGCAAACCTTAGAGCTTTCTACTGAAAATGAAGGTGTTTTAGAAGAAGGGCAAGCTATTACAGTTAATGGAAGCCCTGATGAATCGACCATTTACGCCTATATTCAAGTGAAAAACACAGGCGATGAGGCTGTAGACGTGTTAGTTCGCCGCCAGGAAATCGATTTGGTAGAAGGGTCTGGAAACGCCTTTTGCTGGGGAGTTTGTTTCAGCGAATCTGTTGACACTTCGTTAATGAGCATTACAATTGAACCCGGTGAAACATCCGACGAATTTTACGGAGACTTCAGGCCGAAAGAAAACACAGGAACCAGCACAATAGCATATTTCTTCTATGATGAGAGAAATCCTGAAAATGAAATTGGCGTTGAAGTACACTATGAAATCACTGAAAACACAAACCAGTCGACATTAACCTTAATACACCCCGAAAGTGAAGAAATTCTGGATTATGAAGAAACAATGGTAGTTAATGGAAGCATGGATGAATCTTTAGTAAAAGCCCGTGTGAATATTCGCAATGATGATGAAATCCCCATTGATGTTAAAGTCCGCAGGGTAGAAAACAACCCTGTTTCCGGAACAGATAATTATTTCTGCTGGGGGAGTTGTTTCGGAAGCTCTGTAGACACATCTACGATGTCCTTAACTTTAGAGCCGGGAGAAGTTTCAGATGAATTCTACGGGGATTACCTCCATGAAGGATATGAAGGAACATCAAGCATAAGCTACTATTTTTATGATGAGCGCAACCCTGAAAATGAAACCGGAATAGAAGTAAATTACAAGGTTGAAAGTACCGGCATAGAGAGTATAGATGCGATTAGTGAACTTCAGGTGTATCCAGTACCGGCTGACCGCTTTTTGAAAGTCAGAATTTATTGGAAGCAAAATCCTGAAAATGCACAAATAAATATTTTTGACCGGACAGGAAAAGGAATATTAACGCAACCCATTGATAATACGCAAGAAACTAATATAAATACCGCTAAACTGAAAAACGGAATTTATTTTTATCACATTACTGAGCAAAACAAAATAATTGCCACCGATAAATTTGTAGTAGCCCATTAATCTATAAACAGTTTAAATTGGAATAAAAATTATACAAAAAAAGGGGCTTCGAGCCCTTTTTTTATTTTACATAAACAAGTTTTATTTATAAAGAATCCATTTTTTCACTAAATAACGTAATGTACTGTTTGTCAGAATGTTATCATAAAAGGATTGTGATATATAAATTATTGATCTTCATACTAATAACCTAAAATCTTAGAAACATACAAACTTATTAAACTGAATATATAGATAATTCAAGACACCATAGCTCTGCTCAGTATAACCCGACTTAAATGCTGGAAATAAACGAAGCTACAAATTTTCAGATGCAACATTGGCATAAACCTTGTTAATTTTTTCTTAAATTTACAGCGGTGGTATGACTAAAATTTGTGTTTTATGGTGAAAAAGATATTTACTTTTTTAATGGTACCGGCTATGTTGATACCCTTTATAATTAATGCCCAATCTGTTGATTATAAAAACATAAAAGGGTTTTATGAGATGGCCTGTAATCACTTTCCGGATACTGTTTTAGAAAAGAGCCAAAAGGAGTTTCAACAACGAAAATACCAGAAGCTGATAGAAATGATAATGCCCTATGCCAGCTTTTCGGACTCGTTTCCCGACAGCCCCTCAGAAGCAGAGGCTTGCCATATGCTAACTACCGCCCTGCTCACTACTCAAAATCCACAAGGATATACATATCTTGAAAAACTGATAACCTATTCGCAACAAAATGATCCTGCTCACAAGACAGCAGAATACTATATTCACTACAGCGATGTATTGACATTTTTCAAAACGCTGTTTTCATATGAGTTGGTGGAACAAGCCAAGATTATGCTAAAGCAGGATACAATGCAATCGCCACAGCTCATGCGAAAAGCATGGCAAGTTAGTGGCAAAAACCTTTTATCGCAGGGTAAACCAAAACCGGCCGTGGATGATTTTAAAGCTGCTATGGTACTTTTTGAAAATAATACCAAAAATGTATTTGAGCAACAAAAGCTTTACTCCAACCTGTCAATTGCCTACAACATGACCGGACAAGCCGATTCAGCGCTGAAATACTCGCGAAAAGCGCTTAAAATATTAGAAATGATGCCTTCAGCTCCCCAAATGTCACTTTCTAACGTTTATGGAAATTTATCGAGAGCACTGATGCTGAATAATCAATTGGATTCAGCCATTCATTACCGCAAGAAAGCTTTAACTATAAATAAAAAGCTTACGGGTATAAAAAGCCGGCAAACCGGCGGAAGTTACTACCATCTGGCCGACACATACCTTTACAAGGAAGATTATGACAGCGCTTTATACAACATTCAAAAATCCATATTAACGAATTATCCCGGAACACCTAACACGCTTACCTATAGTAAACTACCGTCTCAACTAGAAAGCAACAGTAATGTCAATGCAGTATTGCAAGGCCTTATGGAAAAAATCCTGATCATGGAAAGTTTGTATGAAGCAACATCTGATAAAAAATGGATCAAGTTCATTACAGAGCATTATACTGCAATTGATACGCTGGTTAATCAACTGCAACGCTCAGTAAACCTTCAGAGCCTGCCGCGAGTAATAGAGCTGAACCGGCAAGGTTATGAGCAAGGTTTGATTTCATTTGAAGAGTACCAGAACGTTTTTCCTGATAAGGATGTATATCATAAGATTTACCATTTTGCTACTGCCACAAAGACCAAAACACTTTTGGCACAGATGTATAACATGCGCGGTTCAGGTGAAACCGATGACAATGATGCTTTAAAAAGGAAACGCCGGCAACTGGAAAACAAACTCAACAATTTGTTAGTCGCAAAGCAAGATAAAACCACTCCGGGTAGTTCCGATTCACTGAATCAGGAAATTATCCTTACTAAGATTGCCATATCCGGATTAATAGACCATAGCGGGAAACAACCATCCAAAAAAGATTCTGAAAAAATAACCAAACCTGTAACACCTGAAAAAATCAAGCTTGAATTAAAAACTGATGAAGCTTTTATGGAATATTTTATGACTGAAAATCATATTTATGCATTCATCATAACAACCGAAAATAAGTGGATGCACAAAATTCCACGAGATGAGGTCTTTGAAAGAGCGTACCGTGAATTTTTACGAAACATAAAAACCGGCAGGAAATGGGCAAAGCCTGATCTCACGGAAATCCTGCTCAAACCCTTCTATGAGCAGATTCAAAATAAAGATCATTTAATAATTATCCCCGACAATGAACTGCATAATGTGCCTTTTGAGGCCTTGCATGTTCCATGGGAGTCACGCCCCCTCATTGAACAGCATACCATCAGTTATCATTATTCAGCCCGTTTATGGCTGCAATCCAAAAAAGCTTCAGAAAGCTTCCACCTGAAAGAACCACAGTATAATATAATCAGTTTTGCTCCGGGTTTTACAAATGAGAATCATGCAGCTACTGCAGAAAACCTAAATTTCCGGAACATTAACATGGAAGATTACAGGGATATTTTTAAAGGTGATAACAGAAACTACCTTGCCCCTCTTCCCTTTTCCCTGCAAGAAGTAGAGTTTATTAACACGCTTTTCACTCAAAACGAATACAATTCAAGAATGTATAAGGAAACCGAGGCCACGGAAACAAATTTCCGTGGTTTACCCTCAACAGAAATCCTACACATCGCTACGCATGGATTTTCAAGCAATAATTCACCAGAGTTGTCAGGGCTCTTTTTTTCTACCCCGCCAAACCTGAAGACGCAGGCTGAGGAAAATGGCATTCTGTATATCAATGAATTGTTCAACCTGAACCTGGATGCAAACCTTGCCGTATTGTCTGCATGCAAAAGCGGAACCGGAAAAATCCTTAAAGGCGAAGGCATTTATGCGCTTCCGCGCGGATTTATTTTTGCCGGTGTCCCCAACATGATTGCTTCTATGTGGAAGATACATGACGAGAAAACCATGGAAATGATATCTATGTTTTATGAGGCTGTAGCTGAGGGACAATCATACCGGAAGGCATTACAAACAGCAAAAGTAAACATGATTGAAAACGGTGAATTACCTGTGGACTGGAGTGGGTTGATCTTTATCGGATATTAGAATCGGCTTACGGTTTTGCAATTTCTATTTTACCGCAATAAAGCAAGTCAAAGTCTGCATTCATCAGTTTCCAGTAATATAGGCCGGGTTGCAGTTCCTTTGTTAACCGGACACCATCTATACCAGCACTTTTTTCTAATATAAGGCTGTCGCGATTGTCTCTTAGTGAGAACGTCAATTCCTCTTCTGCCGCAGTTTCCCAGTTAATCTCAATACTGGTTTTTGATTGAATCTTTAAATGATGGTCAGATTGCAGTC
>CAYXJS010000165.1:0-4286 GCA_964465045.1 uncultured Bacteroidales bacterium
TTTTTCTTCTCTGCATAATAGGTTTTCAGGATTTTAGCCAGTTGCTGCTGCGGAGGAAGCGCGGTAGTGACATCCTTGAGCAGGTCCGGCTTGGTCTGTTCTGCGTGCTTTATCCAGGCAGGACAATGGTTGGTAAGCAAAGGACGGGAATTCCCTTCTTTTTTTCGCTTTGTTAATTCATGCACCAGTTCACCGATATACAAATCGGCTCCAAAAGCAGTATCATAAACGGCATCAAAACCTATTGCGCGCAATGTGGTATTCAATAATCCGGAGAGGTCCTTTCCGGGTTTTAAGCCAAACTCTTCGGCAAGCGATACCCCAATAGCGGTATCTGTAATGGCAATAACGTGCTTTTCAGGTTGATGCAGCGCTTTGCTTACACTATTGAACGAAGTTCTCTCATGCAATGCGGCTGTGGGGCAATGCATGATGCATTGTCCGCAGTTGATGCAAGTGGATGTGTTGATGCCTTTATTGAATTCCGGCCCGATAGTGGCATGCGTACCTCTGCGGATAAACTCGATTGCGGAAACATCCAGCAACTCATTGCATACCCTGACGCATCTTCCGCAAAGGATACATTTATCCGGTTCTCGGATTATGGCCGGACTGCTGTTGTCTATTTTTTGTTTTTTCTTGCTTCCAAAAAACCTTCTGTCATGTACGTTCAATTCTTCAGCCAGATGCTGTAATTCGCAATTACCGTTCCGGATGCAATAGAGGCAATCATCCGGATGATTGGAGAGCAAGAGTTCTACAATAGTTTTCCGGGCCTTTACCACGCGGGGCGAATGGGTTTTAATCCGCATCCATTCATTTACCGGGTAAGAGCATGCCGGAATTAAGCCCTGAAAACCTTCAATTTCTACCGCACAAAGCCGGCAGGCGCCATTGGGAAGGAGCTCTTTCATGTGGCATAAGGTCGGGACATTAAGCCCGTTACGCCTCAATGCCGAAAGGATTGTTTCTTCTTTCCTGGCTTTTATAATTTTGTTGTTTACTTCTATATCTATCAACATGTTCGTTATTTTAGCAATACTGCATCAAATTTGCACACTTCATAACAGATTCCGCAACCGGTACATTTATCTTCTACGATAAAGTGAGGATGTCGTGCTGCACCAATGATAGCCTCTTCAGGACACTTCACTGCACAAAGCGTGCAGCCGGTGCAAGCTTCCGGGTCGATGGCATAAATGCGTAATCCACGGCATACATTGGCGCGGCATTTTCGTTCATAAATATGCTCTTCAAATTCTTCTCTGAAATATTTCATCGCGCTAAGCAAAGGCATGGGAGCAGTTTTTCCCAAACCACAGAGGGAAGTTTCGCTGATAACTCTGCCCAGGTCTTCCATCTGCATCACGCCTTTAAAGCGGTCGAGTGACTGGTGGTTGCCGTCAGCCGGCCTTTGTGTGATGTTTTCTAAAATCTCCCACATGCGATGTGTTCCCTCGCGACAGGGGATGCATTTTCCGCAGCTTGCATTTTGCAGGAACTCAATGAAGTATTTCGAAAGTTCTACCATGCACGTATCTTCATCCACAACAACAAGTCCGCCAGAACCCATGATGGCATCAGCCTGATGTAAGGAATCGTAATCAATGGGTGTATCAAGGTGTTCTTCTACAAGGCAACTGCCCGAAGGGCCACCGATTTGTGCGGCCTTAAAGGATTTTCCGTTTTTCATGCCTCCGGCAATATCAAAAATGATTTGGCGAAGGGTAGTCCCCATCGGGACTTCAATCAAGCCTGATTTTTCCAGCTTTCCGCTTAACGCAAATACTTTGGTTCCCGGACTGTCTTTAGTTCCGGTTTGGCGGTATTCCTCAGCCCCGCGTGAAATTATATCCGGTACGTTGGCCAATGTTTCCACGTTGTTAACGACCGTTGGCTTATTGAAAAGCCCTTGCTGAGAAGGGTAGGGCGGTCTGGGTCTTGGAATTCCCCTTTTGCCTTCGATGCTGTTTATCAGGGCGGTTTCCTCACCGCAAACAAAAGCGCCTGCTCCGGTTTTGATTTGCATATTTAGGTTAAAGCCGCTGCCCAAAATATCATGACCCAGCAAGCCAGCTTCTTTGCAGTCTTGTATGGCCTTGTTTAATCGTTCGTAAGCCAGTTCATATGATGATCTTAGGTACACGTAGCTTTTTGTTGAACCAATGGCATAGGCTGCTAAAGCCATGCCTTCAATCAGCAGGTGGGGATTTCCTTCAATAATAGCTCTGTCCATGAATGCACCCGGGTCGCTTTCGTCGGCATTGCAGATAAGGTATTTTTGTTCACCTGCTGTATGAGCAGCGTTTTGCCATTTTTGGCCTGTAGAGAACCCACCGCCTCCGCGGCCTCGCAATCCGCTTTTTATGACTGTATCCCTTACTTTGGCAGGCGTATTTGTGAGCAGGGTCTTGGCCAAAGCAGAAAAGCCACCGTGCGCAATATATTCATCAAGACTGTACGGGTTTATTTTTCCGCAGTTTCTTAAAATGCGGCGGTGCTGCTTTTTCAGGTAATCGAAATCTTCTACATAAGGGATGTTTTCCCAGGGCTCTGCAAATTCATTCCGGTGTTGTCCTAAAATGTGATTTTGGTCCCAGTTGAAGTGAAAAGTGGCATCCAGGATGCTGCCTATTTTTTCCGGCGTTACCTTCTGATAGCTGATTTTTGACCTTCCGGGCAGTTGTATCTCTACGATAGGCTCAGCCCAGCACATGCCGATGCATCCGGTTTCAATCACTTCAGCTTCAATCTCTTTTTCCTTTAAATATTCTGAAACCGCCGAAAGGGTTTTGAGTGAGCCCGCCACATGGCCACATGTACCGCTGCCTACATAAATGGTGGGTTTGCTTACTATAACCCGCCTTAGTCTCCGGATATAATCCTGTAACCCCGGGGATATCTCAAAGGAATCGTTTAACAGTAAGGTTTCTACCAGGTTATATTCTTTTGTTTGACTCATAATTCTTCTTGCTTGCGATAGGTTTCCAAAATGCGCTTTACATCCTTAGGCCTGACTTGTGTGTGAAAGGTGTCGTTAATACGTATTACAGGAGACAAGCTGCATGCCCCCATGCATGGTACGGTTTCCAGACTGAACAGGCCGCCTGAGGTGGATTGTCCGGGTTCTGTTTTCAGGTTTTTTTTCAGTTCTCTGAGCAAGTCAGATGATTTTTCGAGGTGACAGGCTGTGCCACGACATACCTGGATGTGATATTTACCCGTTTGATGAAAACGGAACAGGTTGTAAAATGTAGCGATGCTGTATACTTTGCTGGCCGGAATATTTAATTCCTTGCTGACTATGTATACGGCTTCCTCGGGCAGGTGATTGTATTGTTGCTGGATCTTTTGCATAATGGGTATTAAATCCTCCCGCTTGTTCCCGGCATGCCCGTCAATGATTTCCTTAACCTTTTCTTCCATCTAAGCCTTGTATTCTGTATAGTTTGCTGATTAAAAATGCGTTTTTATGCTATTAACGACAAAGATATAAATAAAATAAAGTTTATGTTACAAAAATAACAGTGTGATATTAATAACATATTTAAAAACGGATGAAAAGCATCATAATGAGCTGAAAAATAGAATTGTATTTCATAATGTATATGAAATTGCTATTCAACAATGGTTTAATTTATATGAGATTTAAATAAAACGGAATCGCATCTTAAATACAATTCGCACAATATCAGGGTTTAATACTGTTTGCGTCAAAAGCTTTAAGTTGTTAATAAAATAACATTTAAGCTTTTGCAAATGGATAATTTGTATTTTTGAAAAGAATAAAGAAATGAGTCATGAGTTACGAACATGAAATCATAATTTGTGTGGGAAGCTCTTGCTTTTCAAGAGGAAATAAAATGCTGGTTCAGATTATCAAGCAATACTTGAAAGATCATCGTCTTAATGATAAGGTGTATTTTCATGGTTCTCATTGTTATGGAGAATGTGATAAAGGACCGGTCATGAAAATGGACGGGCAGGTTTATTTCCATATCGATAAAGATAAAGCGTTATCGCTCTTGCAGGATAAATTTGAATAATAACGGTAACTGTATCATTTCTTGACGAAAAAATCGGGTTTCGATGGAGAAAGTAGATGAACCTTTAGTAAAGATTATTGAGCAGGATTGCGAAGTTTGCTATGCTTGTGTGAGGGCGTGCCCTGTAAAGGCAATTACGGTAGAAGTAAACCAGGATTACCCTTATATCCACCCGGAAAGGTGCATCGGCTGTGGTGATTGCCTCAGAGCTTGTTCTCCGGATGCTATCGTATACCGTGA
>CAYXJS010000165.1:4386-6319 GCA_964465045.1 uncultured Bacteroidales bacterium
TCAAAATCCTATAAAAATGATGACCAAAGGCTTCCGAAACCCAGTGAGGAAAAAGTACAGGAAATCCTGAAAGTACTTGGAAAAGGAGGAGCCGGTTTAAATGTAGGCTGCGGTGCATGCGGCTATGATTCTTGCAGGGATTTTGCCGAAGCCGTCGCCAGTGGAATAGCGAAAACAGATATGTGTATTCAGCACTCCTTACACAATAAGAAGGAGTACATCGCGACGCTGAAAAAGACTAATGAAAAGCTTTCTGAAACCCAGAAAGCGCTTCAGAAATCGGAGGCGAAAGCCCGTGAGGAGCAGCAAAAAAGTCAGGAATCCCTCGAGACTACTTCCTCTGTGTTGCAGGAATTATCTGCCGGCGTTGTAGTGGTTGATCAAAAGCTAAAGATAGTGCAGTCGAACCGCAAGTTTATTGAAATCATGGGTGAGGATGCCCGCGAAATAAATGAGGTGATTCCCGGATTAGTGGGAGCAGACCTTAAATCTTTATTGCCATATCAGTTTTATAACTTGTTTTCTTATGTAATGTCAGATAACCAAACCATCCATAATCGTGATGTGCACTTTCAGGATGCGTTGCTGAACGTGACGATTTTTCCTATAAAAAAGGGCAGGCTTGTCGGAGGAGTAATCCGCGATTTGCAAATGCCCGAAGTACAAAAAGAGGAGGTGGTAAATCGCGTTACTGAAGTGATTGATCAAAACCTTGAGCTAGTGCAAAAAATCGGTTTTGTGTTGGGTGAAGGAGCTGCTAAGACTGAAAAAATGCTTAATTCAATCATAGAATCGTATACGCACGATAAGAAAAAGTAGCGATGAACAACTATCCTTATATTGAAATCAAGCACGAATCGAGGAATCATCAAAAAGAGCGGATTTGTGGTGATGTGTTTCTTACCAGGAGAATCAAGGAAGAGCGCCGCACTATTGCCGTGCTTTCTGATGGATTGGGACATGGCGTTAAGGCAAACATTCTGGCTACGCTCAGCGCTACCATGGCCCTGAATTTTACACAGGAGCACAAAGATATGGAGCGTATCGCCGAGATTATCATGAAAACGCTTCCGGTAGATAGTGTGAGAAAAATCAGTTATGCTACCTTTTCCATTCTGGATATTGAGGATAATGGGAAAACGACTATCCTTGAATTTGATAATCCACCCGCACTGATCTTAAACGGAAAAAAGGTTAAAGATTATGAGTGGGAAAAGGTTACTTTAAAAACCGAAAAAAACAAAGGGAAGGAATTACGATCGTATTCCTTTCAAGCTAAGCAGGAAGATCGCATTATTCTGACTACCGATGGCATTACGCAATCAGGTCTCGGTATGGGGAAATATCCATTTGGGTGGGGTGATGATAACCTGAAAAGCTTTGTTGAGCAACTTGTCAGGAATGAACCCACCATTTCAGCCGCTTTGCTTGCGCGAAAAATTGTAAATGCAGCTTATAAGAATGATAATTTCCACGCAAAAGACGACACATCCTGCGCAGTGGTATACTTCAGGCAACCCCGGCGAATGTTATTGTGCACGGGTCCGCCTTTTGAGAAGGACCGCGATAAAAAACTGGCTGAAGAAGTGGCAGCCTTTGACGGTAAAATTATTATCAGCGGGGCTACTACAGCCGATATTATTTCAAGGGAGCTGGACAAAGAGGTGGTTGACAGTTTTGAGTTTCATGATCCTGATTTGCCTCCTATGGCTGATATGGAAGGTGTTGACCTGGTCACTGAAGGGATTCTGACACTTAGCAAAGTGGCGGAAATGCTCAGGGATTACAGCAATAAAACCCGGCTTGGCAAAGGACCGGCAGACTCTATTATTAAATTGTTTCTTGAAAGTGATGAAATTCATCTTATTATAGGTACTCGAATAAACATTGCTCATCAAGACCCAAACTTACCCGTGGAACTGGAAATACGCCG
>CAYXJS010000166.1:0-6272 GCA_964465045.1 uncultured Bacteroidales bacterium
ACATTAAATTATATAATATGTTGAGAAATCTACTATTGACTATTGGAATAATACTAACAGCTAACGTGTTAGTATTTTCACAATCAGGTACCCTGAAAGGTACAGTCCTCGATAAAGATACCGGGGAGCCCATTCCTTTCGCCAACATTATTATTGAGGTGGATGGATCGCAAGAGGCGGGAGCTACTTCCGACTTTGATGGTAATTATACCATTAAGCCGATTGATGCAGGACAATATGATGTAAGGGCGAGTTATGTAGGGTATCAGCCCGTACAGGTAAATGATGTGGTTGTCAACTCAGACAAAATCACATTTTTGGATTTGGAAATGACCTCCGAGGCTCAAAACCTGGAGGAAGTAGTCATTACAGACTACAAAGTTCCGTTAATCAGCAAGGACCAAACATCCAGCGGCGGGACCATGACTTCCGAAGAGATTGAAAAAATGCCCAACAAGAATGTGGAAGCCATTGCAACAAATGTAGGCGGTGTTTTTTCTGAAGACGGAGACGTAAAAAGTATTCGTGGACAAAGAGAGAGTGGAACCGTGTATTACATCGATGGAATTAGAGTAACTGGCGGCAAGAACCTCCCGGAATCTTCCATTGACCAGGTTTCTGTTGTTTTAGGTGGTGTGCCTGCCCAATACGGTGATGCCACCGGCGGAATCATTAATATTACAACAAAGGGCCCCTCAAGGGAATTTGGAGGTGGAATATCCGCACAGTCATCTGAATATCTCGATGCTTTTGGATATAATCGCTTCGGATTAAACCTGAACGGACCGCTCCTGAAGAAAAAAGATGGAGAGTCTTCTACATCATTACTCGGGTACTACATTTCCGGGGAATTGATTTATAAAGACGACGGACGCCCAAGCAGCACCGGTGTTGACAAAGTAAAAGATGATGTGCTGGCTGATTTGAAGCAAAATCCTTTTTTTGTAGACCCGGAAACTGGTTCTATTATAAATAATTCGAACCTTTTGGGTGAAGAGGCTTTTGAGCATATGGACGCTACACAGAATACCAGCTCAACACGTTTTAATTTTTCCGGTAAACTGGATATCAAAACAACCCCTACAGTTAATCTTACGCTTGGTGGTAATATCAGTTATGTAGATGAGAATGTGTTTAATTATCAACATTCACTTTTCAACTGGGATAATAATATTCAAGTAATAAGTAGTACGAAAAGAGCATTTGTAAGATTTACAAACAAGTTCCCCAATGAGGGAAAAGAAGAATCTTTGATTTCCAATACCTATCTATCATTCCAGGCGGATTTTTCCAGAATAAATCAGACCATACAACACCCGGAGCATCAGGACAATCTGTTTGATTATGGGTATGTGGGTCAGTTTACTACATATAAAGAACGGAATTATTCTGATGAAATGGAATATGATTCCACGGCTGGTGTTTATGCTTATCGTATGGATAACTGGAATGATACGTTGGTTGCTTTTGTGCCGGGTGGTCAAAATGAAGTTTTGGCAAATTATTCCAGGACGGTTTATGACTCTTTTGATAGTCCTGTGGGCGCTTATGATAATAAGAATAACTTAACAAATAATGGCGGCCTGCTCAACAGCATGTTCCCCGATGATGTATACGGCTTATGGCAAAATGTAGGTGCATCACAGCGCTATTATAGTTATACGGAAGTTATGGATGATCAGCTTGGGTTGGATTTAAAAGTATCCACGGATGTTGGTAATCATGAACTTCGGTTTGGCTTGAGTTATGAGCAGCGTAAAGAGCGGTTTTATGGCTACAATGCCGAAGATCTGTGGCAGGCAATGCGCGATTTAACCAACACACATATAGAGCAGCTCGATTTGGATGATCCTCAATCGGTATACATGGATGGTCAATTTATGGATACTATTAATTATCCCCGCCTTTATGATGAAAGCTCGCAAAGACACTTTGATGAACAATTGCGTGAAGCAATGGGCCTGGATGTGCAAGGTACTGAATGGATTGACATAGATTCCTATAATCGTGATGATGGAACTATCAGTTATTATGATGATAATGGAAATCAGCATACCACATCACTTAACCGTGATTTGAGTATAGAAATGTTCAGCCCGGATGAGTTGTTACGCTCTGGTAGTAATTTGGGGGCAGCTTACGGATATGATTATTATGGTAACCAGTTGGAAAACAAACCATCTTTCGATGATTTCTTCAATGAAACAAATGAAAACGGTGTAAATACCAGAAATGTAGGCGCATTTGAGCCGATTTATACTGCCGGCTTTATTCAGGATAAATTTGCATTTAAAGACCTGATATTCAATGTAGGGGTTCGTGTTGACCGTTTTGATGCCAACCAAATGGTTTTAAAAGACCCGTATTTATTATACCCAACTTACAGAGCCGGAGAAGTCAGAGCTAATGACGATTTGGCCATTGGTAACATTCCCGGAAATATCGGTGATGATTATGCCGTTTATGTTGATGATGCGCAAAATCCTTCTGCCATAACCGGTTACCGTACAGATAATACCTGGTTTAATGCTTCCGGTCAGGAAGTGGTTGACCCGGAAAGTGCGCTTAGCGCCGGACGAGGAATCCAACCTTATTTAATTGAACCGAATAATGATAATGTTACTTCCGAGGTTTTTGAAGATTACGAGCCACAGATTAATGTTATGCCGAGAATTGCATTCTCTTTCCCAATTTCAGATGAAGCGCTTTTCTTTGCCCATTATGATGTGCTCACACAGCGGCCAAAGAATAATCTCAGAATGAATCCGGTTTCATATTTCTTTATGCCTACTTCAGGTGGCGGAACATCCTCTTATAATAATCCGAATTTGAAACCTGAGCAGACAATAGACTATGAGTTGGGTTTTCAGCAGAAGTTAACCAATACCTCATCACTCATTATCTCGGCTTTTTACAGAGAAATTCGCGATCAAATTCAGAGCTATAGATATACAGGAGCTTACCCTTCTACCTATTATTCTTTTAGTAATTTGGATTTTGGTACGGTTAAAGGCTTAACCTTAACATATGATTTACGGAGAACTCAAAATATAAGATTGAAAGCGAGCTATACACTGCAATTTGCTGAAGGTACCGGATCAGACAGCCAAACCGCGAAAGCGTTAATTTTGTCAGGCCAGCCTAATCTACGTACTTTGCTTCCGCTTGATATGGACCGACGTCATGCTGTCAATATGATGCTTGATTATCGCTTTGGTGAAGGTAAAAACTACAGCGGACCTACCACAACCCGAAATGTAGAAGGCAGTGATAAAGTTAAGTCAATACAATGGCTCAAAAATACCGGTGTAAACTTTACTCTGAATGGAGGTTCCGGAACACCTTATACAAAATCAAGCCGCATCTATCCTTTAGGTGGTCAGCGTGTGATTCAGGGTTCTATCAACGGAGCCAGAAAACCCTCACAATTTAGAGTGGATATGCGCTTAGACCGTGATATAGACCTCATATTTGGCGCCGATGAGAATAAAAGTACAGCGTCAATAAATATATACCTTCAGGTGTTGAACTTATTCAATACAATGAATGTGCTAAACGTATATTCTGCAACAGGTACCCCGGACGATGATGGCTACCTTGCAGCAGATGAATGGCAAACCGCAATTAACAGCAGGCTTGATTCCGAGGCTTACCGGAATATGTACAGAATGAGAATTTATTCTCCATTTAACTACAGCCAGCCAAGACAAATACGTTTAGGTGTAGAGCTTAATTTTTAAAATAACCGGATAAAGAAAATATTATGAATATGAATAGATCTATAATTTTCCTTCTGGCTTTTTCAATATACTTTTTCAGTAGCTTAGGTGGTTTTGCTGAAGAGAACAAGAAAAAGGCAAAGAACAATAATAAAAGCGCACCGGCTGTAAAAGCTACGGCTGCGGGTTGCCTTCCTGCAACTAATTTCAGGTACCTTGATATTAATAATGTAAATGCCAGAATCAATACTGGTGGTGACATGTGGTGGGACCTTGAGAATGGTCAATACGAAATCCCAAAAGGCTCAGGGAAAACCTCCATGTTTTCCGGATCGCTTTGGTTAGGAGGTGTTGATGTCAATAACCAGTTAAAATTGGCAGCTCAGATGTATCGCTACGGACCGGAAGGTCATGGCGGGCTACCTTCAAACAAAGCGGATTATTATACTGGACCATTAACAACCGATGGCTCTGCGGCAATTGATGCGGAGACGTGTCGTGCTTACGACCAAATGTTTCCGATGACCAGGCAACTGGTAAATGATCATGTTGCTGCTTTTGAAGCCGGTGGAGAAACTTGGCAGGATTATGCCGCAAATATGCCGGAGGAAATCCGCAACTGGCCTGCTCACGGTGATATTTCTAAAGGACAGAGTTATTACCTGGCACCCTTCTACGATGCTGATGGCGATGGTAACTATAATCCCCAGAACGGTGATTATCCTTACTATGACCTATCAGGAGACTTGTGCGGAACAAAAACACCTACCGCCGACGAGCAGGCAGGTGATATAATTGAAGGTTCTTCGGTGTTATCAGACCAGGTTATCAAAGGTGACCAAACCCTTTGGTGGGTAACAAACGACAAGGGAAATGCCCACACGGAAACTACGGGAACCCCGATTGGGGTTGAAATAAGAGCTCAGGCGTTTGGGTTTTCAACAAACGATGAACTCAACAACATGAGTTTTTACTCCTATGAAATTATCAACCGTTCTACTTTTACACTTGCCGACACTTATTTTAGCCAGTGGGTTGACCCTGACTTAGGATATGCGGCTGATGACTATACTGGTTGTGATGTGGAAAGAGGATTAGGTTATGTTTACAATGGTTCATCAGTGGATGGTGACGGTCAGCCCTGGGCTTATGGCTCCAATCCTCCGGCTATCGGCGTAGACTTCTTCCAGGGACCATACATTGACCCGGATGGAGAGGACAATGCCGAGTTTACAGGAGACTGTTCCATTTTTGATTTTGATGCACCACAAGGCAGCGCCAATGACGGTAGCGCTATCAATGGTGTTAACTTTGGTGACGGCATTGTGGATAATGAACGTTTCGGTATGCGCAGATTCGTTTATCACAACAACCCGGGTAATAGCGTGGGAGCATACCAAAATGACCCGGATTATGCAATAGAATATTATAATTACCTGCGTGGTATCTGGATGGATAACTCTAAAATGATTTATGGTGGTAATGGACACACTTCTGCTGGAGGTTATGGACCGGAAGCTGATTTTATGTTCCCTGGAAATTCTGACCCCTGTAATTGGGGTACTCGTGGAGAAGAGCCTAACGGACCTAAAAACTGGACTGAGGAAACTGCAGGTAACGAAGAAGGCGACCGCCGTTTTATGCAGTCAGCGGGGCCTTTTACTTTGAAGCCTGGAGCTGTAAACTATATTACAGTGGGTATACCATGGGCCAGAGCGCAGAGTGGTGGGCCTTATGCCTCAGTAGAGAAATTGAAAGTTGCTGATGATAAAGCGCAGGCGTTGTTTGACAATTGCTTCCAGGTAGTTAACGGGCCTAATGCCCCTGATTTAACATTACAGGAGCAAGACCAGAAACTGATTATTTATATCACAAACCGTGACATAAATAATACAGGTAACAATTACCGGGAGCAATACGAAGAGATTGATCCTTCTATTACTACTCCGGATACGCTTTCCAGCGATGAGCGTTATGATTCCACATATGTTTTTGAAGGGTATAAAGTATATCAGATTACTAGCCCAGACGTTTCTCCGGCAGAATTCGACGATCCGGATAAAGCACAGTTGGTTTTCCAGTGTGATATTGACAACGGAATTGACCAGATTATTAACTATGAATATAATAATGATTTGGATGCAGATGTGCCCGTAATTAAAGTAGAAGGCTCTGATAATGGTATTGAGCATACGTTCACAGTAGATGAGGATGCCTTTAACAATGAGCCTCTGGTTAATCATAAGCAATATTACTATAAGGCTGTAGCTTATGGGTACAACAATTATTTGACTTATAATCCGGATCCTGAATCGCAAACACCGGATGCCAATTTCTACGGGCAGAAGCTTCCTTATCTGGAAGGAAGAAATAATATACAATCCTACACAGGAATTCCACACAAAAATGTTAGCGATATGCAGCCGCAAGCAGACTATGGTGATGGTATTGAAGTAACAAGACTTCAGGGTGTAGGAAACAGCGGTAATTATCTGCGCTGGAAAGAGGAAATGTACGATGAGCTCCTGGCTAAGAGTGTCTATGACACCTCTA
>CAYXJS010000167.1:0-6263 GCA_964465045.1 uncultured Bacteroidales bacterium
GAGGATTTCCAGGAAACCATCAATGTGGTGCAGGAAATCGGGTTCAGCCACATCCATACTTTTAAATACTCGCTGCGCGAAGGCACCAGGGCCGCCCGCATGCCGGAGCATATTCCTGACAAAGTCAAATCGGCACGCAGCGAAGTGATCAGAGAGCTCACTGAGGATAACAAACTGAAATACCGCAAGTCCTTTATCGGAAAGCAGCAGCGGGTGTTGGTGGAGAAAATTGACGATCAAGGTTTTGCACACGGCTATGGCGAACACTACATACCGGTTAAATTTGCCGGCGACAACCTGAAGAAAAACAAGTTTTACCACGTGGATCTCAAACGCGTTGAAGAGGGTGAGGAACCGTTGTTGGTGGGGGAAGTTATATGTTAGTACGTTTGTAAGTTTCTACGTTTAGTAGGTTCTGGAATTGTGTTTAAGTGCTTAGGTGTTTAAGTTGGCAGTTGGCAATGAGGCGGTTGGCAACATTTTTTTTGGGTTTAAAACAAAGCATTCTTCCGTTTCAAATTAACTAAAGTTCGTAAGTTAAGGTTAAATGCTGATACTACTGCCTATCAGGCTTTTGGTTATTCTTCATTTACCTTTAGCATGAATTTATCGGTTATATCCGAAATTTTAGCGTTAATTTATCGGATACGATCGGGTTTTTCGCGTTAATTTATCGGATTATAAGTTTATACTGACATGGATATTGAAATATTAGAAAGCCAGCTTTTGGAAGCAATTATTGAGGAACTGAACCGGAAACAGGGCGTTCCTTTGTCTTTTATGGATGTGACGCTGGAAGAAGTGTCGGAGAACCATTTCAGGGGCAAACTCAAATGTTCCGAACCACGAAGAGTCTATGAGTTAATCCTATCCGCGTCCATTGAAGATCAGGTGGTAAAATGGTCGGTTGAGCCTGAAAACAAAGCTTACTACTTCGAATTAAGCTGAGTATAAAGCTCCCTTGCAGCCCGGTAGATTTCCCTTTCTCTTCCAATCAGGTTATCCAAATCATTGTTTTTAAGATATGACTCCAGCACCTTCTTTTGCTTATCCTTATCCTTTAAAATCCACTTGTAATGTGCACAGCCATAGCTGTTACTTGAATCCCGGAAAGGGTTATCTGCTGCATTTATAAAATTCACACTTAAAACGGATTCCACGAGGTATTGGTCAGGAAAAGAAAGCGATTGTTCAATGCGTGGTTTGAGCCACTGCAGCACTCTTTCCTCTGATGCAAAAGCAGCATTTTGATACATTCCGCCTTCCTTGTTATGAAAAACCTCATGCAAAACAATGCGCTCGCCATCCTTGTTTTCAAAAACTTCCACCAATCGCTCAACAGCATCTTCAGGCACCTCAAGCCGGTAAACAGAGCGCAGCTCAAAGCCCTCGATTACCAATTCCCCGGGTTCCGGGCAGTAATCTGATTTATCGAGGTTAGAGGTTAATTCCGCGATTTTATCATTCAACGCTTCATAGGTATGTAATTCAGTTCTGCTTGCTTTCATTGGCTCAAGTAATATAAATCTAAATTTCCATCAACAATTATCGCGGTGATGGTGGCATTCATGGATAATGAATATTGGTCTTGAATTCAAAAATAGGGGTTTTTCTTTAACTGAAACCTTGTGCTATTTTTTAGGATTAACGTTTGCCATAAACAGAACACAAAACCACCACTGCATGGGTGAAAAGCACCTATGAAAATAGCACCCTCCAAATAACCATCGGGAGGGCGCTATATTCATAAAACCTTATATCTTATGGGTAAACAAAAGTTCACTTTTGAACTATTCAGGGAATTATTTGATTACCCTATTCAGAGGTCTGAATTTATTAACAATTTCCCTACATACCGATAATCTTCGCCACGTATCCTCACTACATAAAGCCCCTCATTGAAAAAACCTTTAACAAAAAAGTCTTGACCTGAAACACCTCGGGTGGAAATTTTCCTGACCGTTTTACCAGACATATCCAAAACTACAATTTCACACCTCCCTGCTTTGGGTATGTTTATGTAAAAACCTTTACCTCTGCCCGGGTTTGGCAATATTTGAATTGTTTCATTATTAACGCTTTCAACAGCCACAGAAATTCCCAGGCTGCTGAGCCAAAGTACTACGCTATCCTGATAAGCTGCGGGGCTTGTCATTTCTTCGAGATTAAACAAACGATAAGCCTGGCCAGGCATTGTATCGAGGCACGCTGCCAGCGTATCAGCCACAATACCCGTAAAGGACCAGGCCACATTAAAATCTTCAATACTAGTATTTAGGCCATTGCCTGCATCCCAGGTCCAGTATCCTCCCGGAGGAAAGGTAACCCCGTGATGATTCTCGCTATGCACTACCGGCGCTTCCAAATACTGAAACGCTAATGCCGAGTCGACCGGAAGTGCCTGCTCTATGGTAATTTGGGCATTTAATGAAATTGATGCTCCAGTAAGTATTATTAGAAGCATTCCTGAAAGTTTACTCATATTCATACTGTTGTTTGTTAGCTCGTTTTAACTTAAATCCTTTCTTGTAATTGGTGTTACAGTCAGCAAACAAGGGGGCTTGTTTATTTGCCGCAAGCACAACATATAGCCAAAAACGATTGGCAAGTTTCTGATAAAGCATTTTATTTTGCAGCTTGCGTGCATTATAATGGTTCATCATACCAAGATATGAATTCATTGTACTTATAAATTTCTGCGTTTGTTTCTTTTTTAGCCTGTTTTGTTTTTGAATAATGCCATTCCAATCATAAACGGCATTGTAAAAATTGCCTTTCGTACGGCTTGAAGCGTAATTGCGATACGGTTTAATGACTGCACCAAGAAATTGCACGCCTTTGCTGAAATGTTGCAGATAAATTTTATTTGGGTGAAGCGATACGAAAAGTTTACTTTTTAAATAATCGTCAATCATTGGAATAATCTGCTTCAAATAATCTTGATCGGGATGAATAAGAAAAAAATCATCCACATACCGGCCATAATATTTAATTCCCAAATCCTTTTTAACAAAATGGTCAAACTCGTTTAAATATACATTGCTGAATAGCTGTGATGTTAGGTTACCAATTGGCAGGCCTTTTCCCTCTCCGGAGTAAAATAAGCTTTTAGATGACGGTAACCCTTGCCAGTCAACTATCCTGCCTTTTAAAATATAGTTTTTTGTGGGGTCATTAAAAATAATTTTTTCCAGCAAACCCATAACAAGAGGTAAGTCAAAATCAATCTTATGTTTGAATTGATTGAGTGTGCGAATGGTTTTTTCATAAAGCAGGTGGCGGTCTATTGACATGAAATAGCCTTTGATATCGAGCTTTAGTATGTAGCAATCCTTTTTATAGTTTTCAGAACATGACCTTATAAAATGACCAAGCCTTTTAATTCCGTAATGCGTACCTTTTCCTTTGCGGCAACTGTAGCTGTCGTTGATGAAAATTTTCTCAAATACTGAAGCAATGTAATTATAAACCAGGTGATGCACTACTCTGTCGCGGAAATGCGCGGCAAATATTTCGCGCTTTACCGGTTTAAAATTAATGAAGCAGATTTCAGGCCTGATTTTGTATACACCCTCAGAAATCTCCCTGTGGAGCTCAAATAAATTATGTTCATAATGCATTTCAAAATCAAGAGCGCTTATGGTATTTCGCTTGTTGCTGCGGGCATCATAATAGGCCTGAAACAAATCAGTAAGTAGTTGCGTTTTGTTATGTTCTTCAAATATATTTAGCTGCATTTTTAAAAATTTAAAACCCGCCAAAACGCGCATTGGCGGTTTTAACCAGTCCTTGAGGCACCGAACGCTGTTGCCGTTCGTCTTGTAGTTGTTGTTGCGGTTCACCTGGTCGTTGTCATAGTTCAGGTTCCGGTTCCACGCGTTCGAACCTGAGTTCTCTGTAGCAGACCACCAGTTGCCGTTGTTGCCAAGGTTGTTGAACGACCCATTGCTGTTGCGGTTGCCGCCCGGAAGGGCGCTATATAAATAACCTCTTTACACTTCGCACAGCCATTTGCAGGCTATGAAAATTAGTTAACCAAAGGAAACCTGAATAATTATATTCTAACAGGCATTTACTCCTATGGTGGATTATTGGACTGATTAATGCACACCCCATTTGCCGTGGCAAACAGGCTCCGGCAATAACTCAAATCATTTGTTTACCGATTTTATCCAACCCGTAAGTTGTTTTGATACGAATTCAATTTTTTCATTTATAGCGATAAACCATTTAAGGCTGATTTGTTTTAAATCTTTTAGTAAGCGCAATAATAGTCTCACTATTTCAAGATGTTCCCGGCTTTGATTTAACAGTTCTTTTTTGTCAATGCTTACATTCGCCTTAAAAATACCTATTATCAATTCCACGGTTTCATTTACAATGCGCTCTCCTAAAGTAAATTTATACTCTCTGCTCAATTGCTTACGAAAAAGCGTGATTTCCTGCAGCAAATCATACGATGCTTTATAAACAGGCAGATTATTATAAGTTGCCATCTATCTCTAATTGTATTTCATATAAAAACTGTTGTGCTTCTATTGGTGTTTTTGTAGCTAAAGGAAAATCAGCAATACGCTTAACTAATGTAGCATCATCTTTTATGTTCTTGTTGCTATCTGTAATTGTTATAGCTTCTTTCCATTTATCATAACCCTCCGTTTCTTCTGAAAATTCTATTTTTATTAAACTATTGTTTTTGTTTACAGAAAAACCATTTTGTTTACATAAATCAAGAATATTAACTAATGAACTATGAGGAAAACCAATAAAAACAACTTCTCTGTCCACTTTTTTTATAAATTTCTTCCTGGCTGTATATTGTCTAATGTATACAATAAAACCATAAGCCGAATATTCATAAGCCCGCCAAAACAGCCCCTCTTTATGAAGATATATGTTTATATTATCTTCTGTTTTTAATATTTGTTCTATTACCATTTCTATAATTTAAAAAATAAAAAATGGCCTCGCCTGCGGCGAGGTGAAGAAAATTGTCAAATGGTCAAATGGACAATGGTTGCCTTTCGGCAACCAAAATCAGTCCTTGAGGCACCGAACGCTGGTGCCGACCGTCTTGTAGCCGTAGCCGCGGTACACCTGGTCGATGTCATAGTTCAGGTGCCGGTACCACGCGTACGCACCTGAGCCCTCTGTAGCAGACCACCAGTCGCCGTAGTGGCCAAGGTGGAGGAACGACCCATTGCTGCTGCGGCTGCCGCCCGGAAGGGCGCTAAAACCGCTGCTGTTGGTGCCGTTGCCATTGTTGTTCCAGCCGCTGGTGGACTTCATCTGCTCGCCCTGGTCAGTGCCGCGCCAGCCATCATCATCCGCTTCGCTTTGGCTCATTCCCAGTTCCATTTCCAGGGTTTTCCACTCTTCATCGCTGGGCAGATGCCATCCATCCGGGCAGGCATCTAAGGCGGCATCCCCGGTGTATAAGCGACCATAGGTGTCTCCATTGTCCGGGTCGTTGTCATACCACCATGAGTTTTCGGTTTCGTAGTTGAGGTTTTCAGCCATCCAGACTTGGCTACCTATTTCAACGGTTTCATAGGTTTGGCCGTCTCGTGGGTCGGTGAAAGTGCCTGTTGTGCCGCCTCCGCTTTCTGTTGTGAAGGAATAAACATCACTTTCGGATGTATTGCCATGGTCATCTGCCGCTACAATTTTCCAATAATAATTCGTATTGGCATCAAGTTCGGACGTAGTAAAATTGGTTTGGTCATAATTGCTTTCTACAATGGTTAAATCATTTTCAGATTGACCCAGGTAAATGTCATACGTTAAGGGATCATTTTCCGGGTCTTCGCATTCCCATTCAAGTGCTGGGGTCTGGGAAACATCCGTAGCATTGTTATCGGGTGATAGCAGTTCCGGTGTTTCCGGTGGTTCATTGGCCGTTTCCTCCCGCGTGGTAAAACTCCAAACCGGGCTTTCGTTAGAATTCCCATGATCATCATGGGCCTTGATTTGCCAGTAATAGGTGGTATTATAATCCAATCCGGAAACGCCGAATTCCTTGTTTTCAATATCTTCTGCTTCCAAAGAAGGCGCATCACTTTCTCCAAAGTAAACATCATAAGTCAAAGGATCGCCATCGGGGTCTTCGCAATCCCATTGCAAGGTGAGTGAAGTAGGCTGGTCTTGAGCATTATTATCGGGTTCAAGGATAGTTGGCATTTCAGGAGATTGATTTTCAATGCTACCTGCATCAACTACAAGCTCTTCGTATGCCATATCATCAAAAGTCCATTCTTTATCAT
>CAYXJS010000168.1:0-2467 GCA_964465045.1 uncultured Bacteroidales bacterium
CGATTAATATCACAAACTCTTTTGAGATAAGCCGGATGATATGTTTTACAGAAGCTCCTAAAGTGAGCCGAATGCATATTTCCTTGGCCCGCTGATGAGTCATAAAAGAAACAAGACCAAGTAATCCCAGGATGGCTATCATGATGATAAGCACGGTAAGTATAGCGGCAAGCGTACCGAGCTTCTCCTCGTCTTCATAAAGCCCGGCTATAGCATCTTCATGAAAAACATATTCAAACGGACGCCCGGGGGCAAAATCCTGCCATGTTTTTTCCAGAAAGCGGATGATGGACTGTGGATCATTGCCCGAATATTTGACAGCCACAAAAGAGGCAAAATAGTTAATCATGCGCTCATCTTCCTTCATATTCAGCACAAACGGAGTGGTGTTGCTGTGCAGTGATTTAACATTAAAATTCTTAAAAACACCTATCACGCGTTCTTGTCCGGCAAGAGAATGAAACTTTTTCCCCAAGGCCTCCCGGTTGCTCTTCCAGCCCATATGCTTTACCATGGCTTCATTAATCAGAATACCGTCCCATTTGTCACGGGAATGGTTTCGTGAATAATCTCTTCCGGCAACTACAGGTATTTCGAATAGTTTTAAAAAATCTTCTCTCACAATCAGTGTAGGATAAAACTGCCATTCATCATCAGGATATCCTTCAGGTTTAAACTCATGATTGTTATGATCTGTTCCGGGGATATACTCTGTAGTCGTAACATAAAGGATGTCAGGATGTTGCGCCAAAACCCCCTCAAAAGTATCGTACTTAGATACTACCGGCGTGCGCGATACAGGTATCAGAATCACATTTTCATCATTGAACCCCACTGGCGTATTTCTCAGATAATGAAGCTGTATAAAAGCCATTGCCGTGCCTGTAATCAGCGCAATGGCTATGGCAAACTGAAAAGTCACAAGCACTTTTCGGGCGTGAGCTGATCGCATTCCGCGGCTTACATCTCCTTTGAGTACTTTTTTAGGCGAATACCGCGAAAGGAAAACCGCGGGATAAATGCCTGCCCCGATTCCGGTTATCAGCAGCAACAGGATAAGTAGTCCTATACCTTCCGGAGAATACACCGTTGACATCGTAAGCATCCTGCCAGTAAAGTCGTTAAATACTGGCAAAAGCAAGCCGATAATGACAAGTGCCAGCATCATTGCCATCAGAGCCATGGCTGTAGACTCAATCAGAAACTGAACGACCAACTGATAAGGCTTGCTCCCAAGTACCTTCTTTATTCCTGTTTCCCGGGCTCTTCCCGCAGCAGTGGCCGTAGAGAGGTTCATAAAATTGATGGCCGCAATAAGCAGCATAAATACAGCAATTGTTGCGAGAATTACGATATGACTGTAGTCCCCGTTTGTCTCTATTTCATAGTCGAGGTGTGATTGAAGGTGGATGTCTTCAATTGGCTGCAGGTAGAGCCTCTTACGCTCGCTCTGAGCAACCGGGAAGTGTTTTTTGACAAAATCAGGAAGCTGACTTTCCAGGTTTTCAGGTTTAACATTGTCGTTTAATGTTACGTAAGTCCAAAAAGGATTCCAATACCATGTCTGTGGCATTCTTCCACCGTAAAAGGTTCGCAGGGAGTTCATGCTGGCAAGAAAATCATATTTAAAGTGGGTGTTTGCAGGCGCGTCCCCGATTATTCCCTGAACAGTAAAATTGAAACGCTCCTCATAGCGCAGCGTCTTGCCTACCGGATCTTCATTACCGAAATATTTTTTTGCCGTGCTTTCAGTAATCAGAACTGTCAAGGGTTTGCGGAGCGAAGTTTCCGGATTGCCGCGGATGAACTCAATATCAAAAATGTTAAGAATGCTTGAATCTGCAAAGAAAAAGTCCTTTTCTTTAAAGCCTTTTTCGCCGTATTCAATGAAATATTCTGCATTCCAGTTGTTGAAAACGCGTCCGGCATGTTTTATCTGTCCCGGAAACTCATCCTTAAGGGTTTTCATGAGCGGACACGGACTGCTTGTAGAAGTTTCTCCAACGCCGTTAAAGTTGGAATCGTTGATGATGCGGTATGTTTTCCCGGAATGCTCATGGTAGCGGTCATAGGAAGTTTCGTGGTGTATGTAAAGGGCGGTGAGAATAAAAACCGCCATCCCTACCGAGAGACCGATAATATTAATGAGGGTATGTCCCGGATGCTTTCTGAGGCTTCTAAGAGCTATGAGTATGGTTTTATGTATCATCTTGTGGCTTTTGCTGTTGGTTTTGGATTAATTATTCTATTTTTGTGCCATCAATTGCAATATGCTGGAATATTGCTTGTTAGAAAATTTTAGATTGTTTACTGTGTTCGAAAAACCACAAACGTGTGTTCAATAGCGCACAATACGTTACTATATGAATGAACTTTATTGGATTGTCCTCCTGTTAGCCAATTTTGGACTGATACTTTTGTCGTACCGCTTCTTCGGAAAGATGGGATTGTTTATTTGGGTGCCTAT
>CAYXJS010000168.1:2567-6215 GCA_964465045.1 uncultured Bacteroidales bacterium
CAGTCCCTCAGCCCGGATTAGCATCAGCGAAAGCTCTGTAGAGTGGCTGTGGAAACTGGCAAGCTCATCAAACAAACCGTTTTGAGGTGAGGTTTGCAGTGCATTTAACATGGTTTTGGTAAGCCTTCCGGCCAACCATTTTGTTCTTTTTACAAAGGAAATATCTCCACACTTTTCCAGTTGCTGAATGAGTTCACTGGATAACTGAACTGTTTCGCGCCATAAAGGCTGGATGCTGTATTTGCTGATTTGTGTATTCATTTTTTTTGATTTTGATTAATATTTCAAGATTATTTTCATTTTGTTTAACATTTAATCTGGATATTTAAACAGATAAATTGCCATTTGGTTTAGATGTTACTTTCGAATATTGTGCCAAATTTTAAAAAACCCTTTTATCAGGAGAATTTCCTTAAAAAATAGTTTAAATTTACGGTATGTACTGTCCGGTCTTTAAACACATTGTCCATCTATGAACAATGCTTAAAGATATTTCTTTACAACATTTTCGTGAGAGTTTTAATATCTTTACATCCTCTCTTATAAAAAATGATAAGATTTATGAGCCGGGACAAGATCAAATTTCAATTCAACAAAAGCGAGGTAAAAGCGCTTTTTGATATGCTTACGATAGCCAATTTTGAAATGATTGCCGATCCTGTAAAACGTGTTTTGGTGAGGCATATCCTTGAAAAAGTCTATTTCAAACTGGCTAAAAGACTGGCGCGGAAATTTGAGGAAACCTCCATGAGCCTGAACCAGGCCGAGTGCCTGTCGCTGTATGAAATGCTCAGCGCATTGGATGATCTCGATCTCCCTGATTATGAGCGTCATGTCAAATACAAGGTTACAGATGAAATACACGCCAGCTTTGTCGTCTGATAGCAATTAGCAAAGACATTTGTAGCACATTCCTTAATCGTATTTTAGCTGTTTATTTTCATTGTACATTTGCGCCCTGTTTTTAAAATGTTGTTGCCTTGCTAAAAAATTACCTTCCATATTATCGTCGCAATCTAAACGTTGCGGTGCCTGTGATGCTGTCACAAGCCGGGCAGGTGCTGGTGCAGCAAATCGATAATATGATGGTAGGCCGGGTCGGCACTACTGAACTGGCCGCGGCCTCATTCGCTAACTCTGTGTTTATAATAGGTATGGTATTCGGAATGGGATTCACATTCGGACTAACCCCGCTGGCGGGTCATGCCTATGCCAAAGGAAACTTCCGCAAAGCAGGATCGCTTTTTAGGAACAGCCTTTATACAAACCTGATAATGGGCGTTTTCCTGGCCATAGCGCTCTACAGCATCTCTTTCTTTATGCATCGCATGGGGCAACCTCCGCAGGTTGTTGCGGCTGCCGTTCCATATTATCGAATCCTGGTTGTTTCACTTCTTCCGTTTTTGTTGTTTTTTACACTGAAACAATTTGTAGAAGGGATTGGAAACACCCGTATAGCTATGGTAGTAACCATATCGGCAAACATTATCAACATAGTGCTGAATTATATGCTGATATTCGGAAAGCTTGGAGCTCCTGAGCTGGGCTTGAACGGTGCCGGCTATGCTACGCTTATTGCCCGCATCTTAATGGCGGTCTTTTTTGTGATGATGTTTTTTAAAAAAACCTGGCTACGGAGATATCTTGTGATGTTTTCTGCTGCCCGCTTTAATCTGCAAGAGGTCAGAGACCTGTTCAAAGTGGGCTGGCCCATCTCATTACAAATCTTACTTGAAGTTTCCGCTTTTGCCTTAAGCGGAGTCATGATGGGATGGCTTGGCGAAGTGCCACTTGCAGCACATCAAATTGCGCTGGGGCTGGCAAGTATGACGTTTATGATTGTTACAGGCGTTGCTTCGGGTACCACCATTCGCGTATCGCATCAGTTCAGTAAAAAAGACTATCCCGGCATGTATAAAGCGGCTATGGCTTCAGTGCACTTAGTACTCATGTTCATGTCGTTTACGGCTATCATGTTTGTGCTTTTCAAAGGATGGCTCCCCAGACTCTATACTGCCAATCCGGAAGTGATTGCCCTTGCGTCACGCCTGTTGATTATGGCTGCTGTTTTTCAGCTTTTTGATGGCATGCAGGTAGCTATTCTGGGGGCTCTGCGAGGGTTGGCAGATGTGAAAAAAGCAATGATTTACGCGTTTTTTGCTTACATCGTGGTAAACCTGCCACTAAGTTACTTGCTGACTTTTGTATTCAAGATTGGCCCGGAAGGCATCTGGATTGGCTTTGTGGCAGGATTGGGTATTGCCGCTGTTTTGTTTTTCAGAAGGTTTTTGGCGATCTACCGCAGGCTAACAACAAATGAATCTTCAAACATCTAAAGGGTATTCATGTTTTATAATTAAACCAAAAATCATAAAACTATGGAATACCTTAATTTAACAGGAACAGACATCAGAACTTCAGAAATCGGACTCGGAACCTGGGCTATCGGTGGCTGGATGTGGGGTGGCACCGAAGAAAAAAGCGCCATAGAAGCAATTCATGCAGCTTTAAATAAAGGCATCAACCTAATAGATACAGCACCGGTGTATGGATTTGGCACTTCTGAAAAAATCACGGGGAAAGCGTTGAAAGAATCTTCGGTTCCCCGGGATAAAATTGTACTTGCTACTAAAGTCGCCTTAGACTGGAAAGATGATCAGGTTTTCCGAAATGCTTCAGCCGACAGAATTAATAAAGAAATTGAAGATTCTCTGAAACGGCTGCAAACCGATTATGTAGATTTGTATCAGGTGCATTGGCCAGACCACAATACATCTATTGAAGAAACGGCCAAAGCATTACAAAAGCTGAAAGACCAGGGAAAAATCAGGGCCATTGGTGTCAGCAATTTCGATACAAATCAAATTGAGGAGTTTAGGCAATATGCTGATTTGAGTAGCGTGCAGCCTCCCTACAATCTCTTTGAAAGAGATATAGAAAAAGATTTATTGCCTTATTGTGAAAAAAACAATTTAACCACACTACTATACAGCAGCCTGTGCCGTGGATTACTCACCGGTAAAATGAAACCTGATTCAACCTGGGAAGGCGATGACCTGCGTAATGTAGACCCAAAATATCAATCGCCACGTTATGAACAATACTTGTATGCTGTACAGAAGTTAGATGATTATGTAAGAACCCATCACGGAAAACGCGTGATACACTTAGCCATACGGTGGATATTGCAGCAGCCCGGCGCCAATATCCCGCTTTGGGGTTCCAGAAAACCATCGCAACTGGATGCGCTTGATGAAGTGTATGGCTGGCAACTAACAAACGACGATATGAAGGCGATAGATGATATCCTTGCAGAAACCATAAAAGACCCGGTAGGACCGGAATTTATGGCTCCGCCAAAATAAACAGAATCTTTGCAGCAAATTTTCTCTAACGATTGCATGAAAATTTACATAAGTTTATGATGCCAAACAGAGAGAAATATGTTTATTTAGGTTAATTTTGCATTTTCATGTAATTGTATAGTAAACAAACAATTATGAGCTATATTAAATTTGATAAGCTGCAACTCGTAAACCTCGAATATGCACTTGGTCGCGAATTATTAAGGACCAGCCGCTCCGGGGCATACGGCAGCACTACGATTATCAATTGTAACACACGACGGTATCACGGGTTATTGGTCGC
>CAYXJS010000169.1:0-4139 GCA_964465045.1 uncultured Bacteroidales bacterium
AAAGACCTCAGTATAAAATATCCTGATGTCCCGGTATTAAAAAACTTTTTATCTACAGCCTACATAAATTCAGGCATGGAAGAAGAGTCTTACAAAATCAATGATCGTTTGCTAAAAGAATACCCAAACTACCTTTACGGGATATTAAATAAAGCAAATGAACATATAATTAAGGAGGAGCTTGATAAAGTACCCGGGTTAATGGGTGAAAATATGGAGCTGCAGGACTTATTTCCTGAGCGAAACATATTTCATGTTTCAGAAATGATTTCTTTCATGGAAACAGCCATTCGTTATTTTATAGCTAATAATGATATTGAGGCTGCCGTTTCACGTGTTGATTTATTGAAGGAAATTGACGATCAAAATCCTATTGTTTCATTATTTGAGACTATTTTATCTAATCTGGAATTTGATAATGATGCTTATCCTCAGCCTGAGTTTAATTCTTATGATAAGTCTGTTCAAACCGAAGAACCACCCACATTTTATAACGAAATAATTTACAGACTCTATGAAGCCGGTTTTGACATTGACCAGGGCATTCTGAGTGAAATATTGCAATTGCCGCGCGAGACGGTTATACCTGATTTGCAAAAGGTTTTGCGCGATTCCATTAGCAGGTATGAATATTTTAGCTATCAGGATGAAGAAGGCAACGTGGATGAATCATCACTTTACTTCCCCATACATGCCTCATTTTTGTTGGGTGAGATGAAAGCCGGCGAAGCGCTCGATGATATCTTAGAGACCTTACGCCAGGGTGGTGCTTTCCTGGATTTCTGGTATAACGATGTATTGTTTGAGGTTTTTTGGCTGCCTTTGTACAAGTTACTACCTGAAAATGAGCATGCCCTTGAACGATTCATGTTCGAACCGGGGGGTTATACCTATGCGAAAAGTACAGTTTCACAAGTATATTTGCAATACTACTTTCATCACCCCGAAAAACGGGAAGAAATCGCAGGATGGTACAAAAGGGTTTTTAATGCCTATCTTACTTCCAACGCTGAAAACCTCGTGGATGCTGAACTTATCGGTTTTATGGTTTGCGATGTGTTGGATGCAGGCTTTGATGAATTATTGCCGCTGATCGAGCAGCTTTATGATGCCGAATATGTAGATGAAGGTGTTGTTCAAAAAGAAGAGTTGCAAAGCGAAATTAAGGAAAAAATTTCTTTAACATCCAAGCAAGCTGTTTTAAGCATTTTCGAACAATATGATGAAATATTGAACGAATGGCAGTCAGAAGAAGATGAAACCCCATTTGGCTGGGATGAATCGGATGAGGATATAGATGATGACATAGACGAAGAACTTTTCCAGCATTTCATCAATACTAGCGAAAACCGCAATAGCCTTAATAAACAGGACGCTTTTCCGGTTCGCAAACCACCAAAAATTGGGCGTAATGAGCCCTGCCCTTGTGGCAGCGGAAAAAAATACAAAAAGTGTTGTGGGAAAAATGTATAAAGTATGACCTTATTCGCTGCCGGCAACCTGCAAAATGAATGATATAAAGCCATTCCAGTGGATGCGAGAAACCCTTTCAGCACTCCGGGATTACCCGGCAAACAGAGTAAATGAACTTTTGCCGGGCCAAAAGTAAAATGTCAACATCCGAAATCATAGATGCAGTTAGCCGAAGGGATAGGTTGAACGATCATATATTGTAACCCCAACACGCTTAATGTGCTCCTTCAGTTGAATATTATCAATTTTGCCGTAGATGGATAAATCGATTTTATAGGGTAGTAGTAGATCATCCAGATCATTTTCTATACTAAATAGCGTATCTAAAGGAATATTATCTCCAATTAAGGTAAGATCGATGTCAGAGGAATTCCGAAAAGTTCCTTTTGCCCGGGAACCATATAAAATTACCTTCTGCACATCTTCGTATTTACTAAATACCTGATTTAAAAGGCCAATGTCATTATTAGTAAGTCCTGTATCTTTCAATTTATAAGTCTGAGAGTTTTTGTTTCATTTTGTGTTCAAAATCCTGTAAAAGAGGAAAATAATCATCTACAATTTTGAAATATATCTCCTCGGCTACTTCTTCGTTATAAGTATGAGATGTTTTATTTCTACTATTAATCATATCCATCCATACTTTTCCATCTTCAATTAAATTTAGACTAAACGCCTCCCTTACTGCATCCCTCAAACCTCCAACATCCTGAATTCCCTGGTAAATCGCATAATCCTTAATTACATTCCAGGCCAGCTCGTGTGTATATTCAAAACGCTGAATCAACCCTTCTTTCAACATTTCATCAACAAGCGCATCTGACTCTGCTTTTCTTCCCAGAGTTCCGTATTCGAGCTTAAAAAACCTCACTGACTCTCTGAGTTTTGCCAATGCCTTTTGATAATTTTCAAACCTTTGAACCCATCTAATATCATCATCCATAATCAACCGCTTTGTTAACCTTTCAAAGATAAGTTTTATTTTCCCCAATATCACAAGAAAATTTCCTTAGTTCACAACACCATGAGAAACAAATTAACAACAATCTATCAATGTTTATAAACGCTAACAATAAATAGATATTCAAAATGTTGAGTTGATATTGGTTAACTTTTGCTTACTTTGCGACCCGGAGAACCTCCTGTTTTTAAAATGCTGTATATTAACCTGTTAAAAATTTAAGTTATCAACAAAAGTATGAATTTTTATGGAGTTTCTTCCAGTTTTTTGAGTTCTTCGTGTTTGCCTTGTCTTTTGAGGCGGGCGGCTCTAATCCAATCGTCATTGGCGGCTGAGGCTCCAAGGTTGAAGATGGGGATTACCCGAGAAAACGGGTGAAGTAAAAAAGAATCCTTCTTATTTTGATGATAATGAAAGCGATAACAGCCTGGATTTTGTTTGGTAAATACTTTATCAGTGGTATTACATCAGTCCAGTGTAACCTTGAATGAAGATTATCCCTCGCGCGGAGGAGTTAGAGGAAAACCCCGGTAGAGCTATTTTCTATCGGGGTTTGTTAATTGATGGGAGCTGTTTTCCTCTATCTGAAATTTAAAAGTTTTACTTGTAATACTCTTTCGATATCTGAGAGGGTATCGATTTTGAAATTATGGGTTCCGCTTAACCATAATGTTATTACTGATTTTTCTTTATTTAAAGCTTTTGCTAAATCGACCTTCTTCCAGCCTTTGGTTTCCATCGCCTCTTTAATCTTTACTGCTATTCTCATTTTATTATCCACTCTGTGTTGTTCCGTTGGTGTGATGTCGTGCAGTAATTGATTCAAGACGTACTTATTTTCAATTTTACTCATTATGTCTTCTCAAATTGATTTTCAACAAGATAGTGTACACAAAGTTATAATAAAATTTACTTTTAAATAAACTATTTTCCAAAAACCACAGTTTTTTTCTGCTCAATTTTATTTGGGGCTAATATATAGTCTTATCTTGCAAATTTTATAGCCATTATAAGCCATAGTGAGTAAGAGTTAATAGTCTTTTAATACCGGCAAAGGCTTTATAGTTTCGTCTATCAGCTTTTGTGCTGGTTTGTTTAGTTGTACTTACATAATTGTTTAATGCTGTACATTATATCTTGATACCAGATAATTAAATGAATTGGAGTATTTAACCTCATCATGAGGTATAAGCAGATATTTCCATGGCTTACCGCCGTTTTTGCCAGTAAATGCCGAAGCATGTTCGCAGTACTTCAAAGCCGCTTTCTTCTTTTCAAGAACATCTGGTGATGTTAGCTGGTCTGCTGCTTTGGTTTCTACCATGTAGATTGTATCATCTGTCTCCACTACAAAGTCAGGAAAATATTGCTTTGAGTTGTTGGACCAGTATATTCTGAATTGGTTAGGAGCCGGACGAAGCCATTTTAATACTTTATCATCGTTTTCAAGAATATAAGCAAAGTCTTGTTCTGTTTTCGAATCAAATTTGTACTCTAAATGGCACGCTTTTTCAAAGCCTGAAAACACGAGTTTTGGGATAAGACTTTTGGGTGAAATTACATCTTTGTAATGCCGCCTGTTTGTATCCATTACCGAAAAGTTCCATGGTTCAATGCGTGTAAAAGGCAGAACGCTTGGCTCAAGATATTCGGGCTCGCTTAGGTTCAAATGTTCTTTCAACTGGTCATAAATGCGACCTGCAAT
>CAYXJS010000169.1:4239-6206 GCA_964465045.1 uncultured Bacteroidales bacterium
ACAGACTCCGGATTTTGAGCTTCTTCAATGACTTTATCAAAATTATCGTGGGCAATCACTGTTAATTTATCTACAGCGTATTCTCCAGTTCTTTGACCATGATACGGCAAACGTAATCCACGACCTATGGTTTGCTCAATTAATAGTGCGGCGTTAGCTGCCCGCAGTGGCACAATAGTGTAAAGGTTATTCACATCCCATCCTTCTTTAAGCATGTTTACATGAATAACAATTTCAATATCATTATCGTATTGTTCCAGTTCCACGAATTGCTTTTCGATATCTTCTGTTTTTTTCGTGGTAGAATCGATTTGAAGCACCTTATCTATAAACTCGCCGTGATAAAAGTTTTCTGAATTGATGTAGGAATATATCTCGGCAGCATGCGTGGTGTCGCGACACACCACCAATACAAATGGTTTCACTTTCTTTTCGTTGTTATTCCGGGCATAAACCTCAAGCTCACTTTTAGTTTGTTTGTGGATGCTGATGGCATCTTCAAGTTTCAGTTGTTCGATTTCTTTTGGGGTAAGCCCATCAGAGGAGAAGTTTTTGCGTGTAGCGATTGCCGGATTTTTTACATACTTGCCATCTTCAAGCGCCCGCGCTAAAGAATACTCATAAACTACATTTTTGAAACTGTTGCCCTTTTCATCGAGCGGAGTAGCCGTTAATTCAAGCCCTAAAACAGGTTTAAGTTCGTTAATGGCTTTGCTGGAGGCATCCGCGTGATAGCGGTGCGCTTCGTCCATCAAAACCACTAAATCATTCAGGTTCGACAGATAATCCCAATAAGATTGACCCAAGAACTCTGACAGTTTTTTAATGCGTGGTGTCATTCCCTTTTCTTTACCACGGGTTGCCTTTGTGGCATCGCGGTTGAATTTGGAAATGTTAAAAATATTGATTCTGATTTCTTCATCGCTAAAAAGCTGCCCGGTTTGCGCGTAGTTATCACCCGTGATAATGAGTGGCTGATTGTGAACAAACTCGGCAACCCCTTTAAAAACATATTTTTCGTAGCCCGGCTCCCCAAAATCTTTGATTAATTTCTCATAAATAGTGAGGTTTGGCGCGAGAATGAAAAAATTACGGATTCCTTTTTCAAGATAAAGATAGGTTATAAACGCGCCCATCAGACGTGTTTTCCCAACACCCGTGGCAATGGAAAAGCACAGCGAAGGAAATTCCCGTTCAAAGTCGGCACAAGTTGGATACAACGATTGTACTTTTTGCAATTCCGCTTCTAAGTCAAGTTCCTTTTTTAGCTCCAGGTCTTTCGAAAGCCGGGCCACTATCTCGAGAGATTCTTTGAGCGGTTCGCGAAGTGATAAACGTTGTTTGATGTATTGGCTGTTCTTATCCATATCTTAAAATAATGAGGTTTGGGAATTATCCTTTTTGTTTGTTGCTTCATCTTTGTATTCGGCATCCACGTCAAATGGTTCTTCTTCCTCCTGATTTTCTTCCAGCGGTAAATCCACGATGTTCAGGCTGTAGTCTTCCTTGCCAAATTCGCATTTACCCAAAAGCATCTGCGGTATTTTTTTAATAGTAATATTTGTAAAGCGGTTTTCGCATTCGGCATGGTAGGATTTGCAGGTAATCAGCAAGCTTTCATTTTCTTTCATTTCATCGTGGATTTTATCCAGCATTTCCACGGTTACAAATTGCGTGGTTGTGTAAATAAAATCCTTTTCGCTGCTTTGCCCTTGTTTCCAGTAGATAGTTTCGTGAGGTTGATAAGTAAACCCTTCCTGCTTGGCCATGGCAGCCGCCAGCATAGTGCTATTGTATTTGTCGCTAATAACAAAATGCCCGAACTTATCTTTATTAAGTAAAGAAGGGGCCAGTGTGTAGAACTTGAAACCGCCGCCACCTTTCCAGTTTACTTTCTTGCTGATTCCGCCTTGTTCTCCATCCACTACTTTTTGCATGCGCGGATAGCAATGCGTTTTGGCATGTTC
>CAYXJS010000170.1:0-6189 GCA_964465045.1 uncultured Bacteroidales bacterium
AAAAAGCAGGGAGTAGAGTATCGTTCGTTGAATGACCTGCTTTCTGTGTCTGATGTGGTATCGTTGCACTGTCCGCTTACGCATGATACCTTTCATATTATCAACAAGCAAAGTCTCAGCCATATCAAGGAAGGGGCAATGCTTATCAATACCAGTCGCGGGAAACTTATAGATACGGATGCTGCGATTGATGCCCTGAAAGAAAAAAAGCTGGGCTACCTCGGTATTGATGTATATGCTGAAGAGGAGAAGCTGTTTTTTAAAGACCTGTCGGAAATGATTATTGATGACGACAAAATTGCGCGCCTGATGCAGTTTCCGAATGTATTAATTACAGCGCATCAGGGCTTTCTCACCCGCGAAGCATTAGAGCAAATTGCCATGACCACATTGCAAAACCTTACTGATTATGAAAATGGTAAAGTCAATGAAAATGCGGTATTTCTGGATAAGGTCAAGAGCGCTTAGGTGAGATAAGGTTTTCTCATAGCGTTGGTTTTAAGGTTGCCTGATTATTAATAGAGACAGTTAAGCATATTGAAGTGTTAAAATAGTTATTTAACAATCCGTACAGGTTGATTGCTTTTTATAATTTTGATATAGATTCCGCCCTGCATTACTCTGCTATCGCTTCGTGATTTGAGCGGAATGACCCGACTATAGTGGTCAGCAAAGAAAAGGCGCGCGACGACGCATTTTAATTTTTTTTGGTGTCGTCGCGCGCTTTTTCAATGTCTATCAGTAAAATACAGTCATTTCGCAGCCCATGTTTCGCGCTATAAAAGCTTAGGCATTTTTAAAGCCCTATAAGCGAAACAATGGGCAAGACCCGCCCGAACGACTGATGTCATTCAATCGGGCGGGAATCTGACTCTTAGTATTCTTTTCTTCTCGAATATTCAGCCCTTTGAAAGTCGATTTTCTACAATCAATACGTAATCAAGATTACACCTCTATAATTTTTTAATGTACTAACGTACAAACTTATTAGACTTGACTCAATCTTCCTTCAGGAATTCTGCTATATCCATAAAGTTTTCCTGGAGGATGTTCATTTTTTGCGCCATGAACTGAAACATCCGGTGCCAATCCGTTTGCCTGTGGATATCTGTATTTTCCAGTGAAGTGTAAATCCGTGAAACTTCTTCGCCTGAATGGCGCGTGTATATCAAATCCCATGTAAGCTGATTTTCGAGTCCTTGCTCAATAACAGCGCCATACTGAAGCAGCCTTTCAAACATTTTTAGCCGCTCATCTTCGTCTTTGTTATTGCACTCTATCATCACCAAAGTGCGTTTCCGGCCCGGTTCAAACTTCAAATCTACGTAATGCACTCCGGTTCGGTGCAAAATCCACAATTTTTTCCGGCCGGCCAGTTCAGGCTGCAGCCTGCAATAGTTGTCAAAATGCTGCCAGAAGTTTTTTACAAGCGCTTTTTTCTCCTCTTTTGTATACATGAATTAGTTTAGTTTAATAAGTTCGTAAGTTAACAGTATGATAATCCATCACATCATTATAAATTCAGTTTCAGGTGACATTCAGAAATACAATACATTATATAATTAAATAAAATAATGAGTGCTTTTTAGATCAGACTCATGAATGTAAAAAAAATTTTGCTTGTGTTAGTCTTGCTTGTTGCCGCCAAAAAGTTTTTTGAAGAACTTCTTTACTTTGCTTCCTTTTTTCTCTTCGAATTTTTGTTTTTCCTTAACGGGAATAGAATCCTTTTCAAATTTATGCAGGATATCTCCGGCGAAGGCATCCAGCATCATGTTTAGTGTTTTCCTGTCGATTTTTCCATCGCAATCAAACAAGTTATCCGTATCAACAAACACTTCTGGCGGCTGGCTGTAATGTAAGAGCTCTGCTTTCCTTTCGCTTTCCCTGAGCAAGGGAGCAGCTATGGGAAGGGCTAAGTTGGCTCCACTGCCATGGGTACCGCTGTTAAAATGGATATCCGGATCGTAAGCACCAGCCCAAACACCGGTAACCAGGTTTTTGCTGTAAACCATAAAACGGGCATCGCTGAAATTCTGTGCAGTCCCGGTTTTGGAAGCCCAGGGTTGGGACAGGTTGTATTTAGTAAACAGGCTTTTACCTGTTCCCTCGCAGGCTGCTTTTTGCAGCATGAGGGTCATAATTTGTGACAAGCTGTCGTTCATAGCCTGGTAACGGGTTTTTGGTATTTTATGCTCATAAATAGTGTTGCCGTTGTTGTCTTCTATACGCTCTATCATGTATATTTCGGGGCGTTTGCCGTGAGCGGCGAATGTACTGTAAGCGGTGACCAGTTCTTTAAGTGAAACATCAAAAGCACCGAGGGCTACAGAGGGCCGATCGGGGATAGGATTTTCAAAGCCTGCATTGCGGCATAAATAATCTAATTTTGCATGGTCTGTTTTGAGATACAAGTCCACTGTCGGAATATTCATGGAATGAGCCAGCGCATACCACAGAGAGATAAAGCCACCACTACTGCCGTCATAATTTTTCGGGAACCAGTCTTCATATTCTTTAAAGAGCCGTTCTTTGTTTGAGAGGTAATCGCAGGGAGTAAGGTCTTGGTGCAAGGCGGAGGCGTAAAGCATGGGCTTAAAGGCAGATGCAGCAGTACGCCGGGCTGTAACCAGGTCAAAAGGCAAATAGCGGTAATGGTTTCCTCCAATCCATACTTTTACGGCGCCATTTTGAGGGTGGATACTCAAAACACCGGCATGCAGCATTTTTTTATAGTGCCACAGGCTGTCGCCCTTCGTAATGCTGTCTACTTGCGTACCTTCCCAGGTGAAGAGTTCACGGTTCTGTCTTTTACCTTCTTTAGCAGGATCAACATAAAGGTTTTTGATACTTTGTAATTGCAAATCTAAAACTTGCTGCTTTTTCTGTAGGTGGTTTTTTATGGCTTGACGGGCAATTTTCTGCAAACGCGAATCCAGTGTAGTGATAATCTTTAACCCGCTTTTTTTAAGTGAGAGCGCCATATTGCGACTCTTGTTGATATCTTCAATAATTTTTTCAGCCCTTTTTTCTATCCGGGCTAAGAAATAATTAGCCGGGCCTTCTGCTTTCAGGTTGGCGTAGTTCAGTTCCAGGGGTTCTTTAACCTGTTTTTCATACAGGTCATTTTCCAGAAATCCATGCCGGTTCATCAGCAATAAAACCACATTTCTTCTTCGCCTGGCATTTTCGGGATGTAGTCTCGGATTATAGTATGTATTGGCTTTTAGGATGCCTACCAGTACTGCTGCTTCCTGGATATTCAGGTTGCCGGTGGTTGTGTTAAAATAACGGTTTGCGGCGGCTTCAATACCGTAAAGGTTTTCGCCGAAAGGCACTGTATTAAAATACAAAAGCAGGATTTCCTTTTTTGAGTAAATTTTTTCAAGCCTGTAAGCCACAATAGCCTCTTTAACTTTATTGACGGGCAGTGTAAGCAGCCCGAAGGAAGGCCGCCCAAAAAGGTTTTTGGCAAGTTGCTGGGTAATTGTACTTCCGCCGCCGGCACTGCGGTCGCCCAAAAGCAAGGTTTTGAAAAAGACCCGTAGGTAGCTTTTTCCGTCGAGTCCCTCATGCCGAAAATAGCGCACATCTTCCGTAGCAATCAAGGCGTTAATAAGGTGGTCAGGAAGCTGATGATATTTAACCTGGGTTCTGTTCCTGGAAAAATATTTTCCGAGTAGTTGGTTGTCAGCAGAATAAACCCGGGTAGCCGTTTCGTTCTGGATCGATTTTAATTGTTCGTTACCGGGTAAAGTGCCGAACCATCCGGCATTCACTGCAGCAATAAAAGATGCTGCACCGGCAGCTATCAAAATTATCAATATAATGATGAATAAAAGCAAACGTTTCCTTACAGAAGCTTTTTTCTTTTTTTTTGGGGATTTTCTGTGTTTCGCCATTAATGCTTTCTCTGATATCGGTTTTATTATGTTGATAACATGAAAAACATGTTGTTAGTATGTCACGAATTGTTTTTTGGCGCTTTGGTAATATAGGGGATGTAAAATCGGAAAATCGAGCCTTTTCCGGGATCGGAGTCAACTGAGATATCCCCATTCATTCCTTGCAATATCCCTTTAGCTATGGGTAATCCTAAGCCGGTGCCGCCATATTTGCGGGTTTTGTACTCTTCAGAACCTTGCCTGAAACGCTCGAAAATGTGCTTTTGAGTATCCTTATCTATCCCGATTCCGGTATCAATGATTGAGAACCAGATATTATTGCCTTCAATATCGTACCTGATTTCTATTCTCCCTTTTTCAGTGAATTTTTCGGCATTGGTTGCCAGGTTAAGCAGTACCTGGTAAAGTCGTTCTTTATCTGAATATATTGTATCTTCAGTGTCGTTTAACCATTTAGTTTTGATTACTTTAACTTTCTTATTTTTATTATTGATGGTATAAGTTATGTGTGTTGCAATTTCATCAATGAGTTGGTTCAGGGCAAAATAGGAGTAATAATAAGCTACCTGTTGTGTTTCAATGCGGGCAATGTTAAGGATGTCGTCAATAATGCGCAATAAATTGTTGCTGTTTGAACGGATAATAGCAGCGTACTGTTGCTGTTCTTCGGGTGTTATGCTTTCGTCATTAAGCATTTCACTGAATCCAACGATGCTGTTCATAGGGGTTCTGATTTCGTGCGACATATTAGCCAGGAAAGCGCTTTTCAGCCGATCACTTTCCTGTGCTTTATCGCGTTCTTTTTCAAGCGCTTTTTCCATTTTCTTCCGTTGCGTAATGTCTCTTATAATTGCCAGCACCATTTTTTTCTTATTATACTTAACAGTACTGGTTTTTACTTCACAAGGGATGCTTTTTCCGGATTTGGTAATTAGGGTCACTTCAAAAAACTGTTCTATTCCTTTTAAATGGTTTTTTGAACGCTTTGCAGCTTCCCCGCGGTCTGCTTCTTTTATGAAATTCGTTACAAGTCGTCCGGTTAGGTCTTTGCGGTCTGTTTCCAGTATCCGGCAGATTTCGTCATTCACTTCATGAATGATTCCAGGTTGTAACTTTTCATGATCAATTTCATATAAAAGCACGCCATCATTGAGATTGTTGAATAAATCCACATATTTTTTCTGGCTGTTCCGGGCATTTTTCTTTTCACGGATTAGTGCTTTTTCGTATTCTTTTCTCTCCGTAATGTCTGTTTGCGTACCCCAAATTCCTGTTAGGAAGCCTTCTTCAACAATCCCCATCGTATTATTAAGAAAAAGTTTAGGGTTACCTTCGGAATCAACTTCATCTGTTTCTTCTGATAAGAGCAGGTAATTATTCTTCACAAACCGAAGGTTCGCCTCCAGGTTGGTGTTTTCATCATTTCCATAAAAAAAAAGCAAATTTCTTCCCAAAAGTTCTTCCTTCGCATTTGCCCCATACATTTTTACAAACGTATCATTGCAATCCGACAGCAAGGTATCGTGATAGATGTGCCTGATTTGTTCTTCAATTGGGGCGTTTATTGATACAGGTTCTTTAAAATCGAAATGATATACTCCATCGTTGGTTTGTTCTATAAAAGTACGGTACTTTTTCTCAGAGTATGCAAGTTTATTATTGCTTTCCTGAAGTTGTTCATAATTTCTTCTGAGCGATTCAGACTGAGAAAGGTATTCTTCATATAGCGCCTCGTATTCCCGCATTTTTTCTGAGATATCCTGCATCATTCGCTTCTGTGGTGTAATATTCATAAACATCAGTAAGCCTGCATAAATATCATTATCGTTTTTTTTCAGCGGCACCCCTCGTAATTCAAAAAAGCTTCCAAGGTAATGGATTTCTATTTTTACGGATTTCCCTTTGAGGATTTGCTCAGATATTTCCTGAATTTTTTTTACGGAGGTTTTGTCCAGTGGTATTTGAGCAACGGTTTTAATACCGCCTAATGGTCCTGGCTCTATTGTATGGTTTTCAATTTCATTGCCTTCCTGATATAAAATTTCATAATTACGGTTGAACAAAAATACATCAACATCAGGCAGGTTTCTGATTAATGCATTATGCAGTTGGTTTTCCTTGTTTAGCAGACGAATATAGTCTTGTTTCAGTTTTATTTCGCGGAATATCAAATATAAAATTAATATGCCTGAGGCCACTACAAAAGCAATGCCTTTCCAATTCTGGATACGCAGCAATGTATCCTGTTCGGTGCTGATCAATGCGCTTAAATGGTCGGAGAAAA
>CAYXJS010000171.1:0-6132 GCA_964465045.1 uncultured Bacteroidales bacterium
CTTTGTCCATCTGAAGTCGCAATATTGACGTCACTTTCCTCGGCCTGGAAATCGGTATTTCTGAAAGCAAATTCATCAGAACTAACGCTTGCCAAATCATAATTAGCCACGCCTTTCCCCTTAAGCGCTTCCGGAGTAAGTGCAATCAGTCCTTCAAGACTGACCTGATCCTGATACATTGCAAATGGCCGTGAAGGCTCATACACAATCATAGAGTCTTTGGTTTGCAGCCATCGCATTTTAGCGCTGTCTACTTTCACAAGAGGATACTGAGTAGGATGCGTCATTTCCTTGAGATGAAAAGCGCTGATAGGACCACGTGCCGAATCGGGGAAAAAGGTGATTTCCCGTGCCTGAGCATCAGAAGCAAGGTATTGCAACTCCCCTTTTCCCTGAAGGCCTTCATTGCTGAGAAACAAACTATCATAAAAAACGCCTTTTCCGCCATAAGCTTCAAAACCATCTTCGGGTGTAGTGGTTTTGAACCCCAATGAATTATCTTCCTGGATAGTGATTGGCTTATGGATTTCCGGAAAGATCGACGATTCAAGGAATCCATCAAACGAGAGCGCTTCCGGGCGAAAGTTATCCACACTATCAATTTCAAACGGATAAACGTGATACTCAAACCGTTCGCGGTCATAAACCCCTTTGTAGCGCGCATATTTATCATAAAAAGCAGACGCTTCCTTTTCAGAATTCAATATGGGATGATGGGGCGCTTTTTTCAGCCCGGCCTTATTATCAGGCTTATCTATCTGCAGCTTTCCATCCAGATTCTCCAAGACAGTATTGATGCGTCTTAAATATTTGCTGCCATCCTTACGCCTTTTTGTGATATTAATCCGCATAGAATCCACTGTAGGCAAGTCGATATTAAAGCTATCATAGCTGAAATAGCCACTTTCTCCGAACAACTCCAGATTTCCTGCAATTAACCTTCCGGCAAATTCAAAATCGCGGTTTTCTTTCATCAAAATGCGATTTCCGCGCGGATAAATAAAAACACGCTGGGAATCACTCAGGTAGACTGTTGGTATCCCCTTGACATCCAAATCATTATCTTTCAGGTTCAGCTCAGCATTGTCAGAACCCTCAACTCTTGATATGAACCGCATCACATCATAATCCTGAACACCATACCAGGCATTAATGTAGTTCAGCACTTTATCCTTGATTTCCACGAACCGGTTTTTCCGGTCATAAATCACAAATCCCTCTGATGCGAGCCGTTGCATAAGCAAGTCGCTCTGATGCTCATTGAATTCAGAAAACTCCACAAAGCGGTTCAATTTAAACTCCTTCAAATCCGTTTCCACCATAAAGTTGTTTAAAATCATCAGTGGATTTTGAACATCATTCATTTGAATGTTATAAAACCGTTCTTTGGAATAATAGTCATGAGATTCAAAAATAGCGCTGCCCCGCTGATCCATTCCGGTTAATTCACTGAAGTGCAATATAGAATCGCGGATATCCCACTCCATCATCCGGCAATACATATCCATGTTATGGTATGAATTGGAGTAAGGAATAAGCATGTTTTGCTTACTTCGGGGCAGAAGCAGCAACTCATCCCGGATTGGATTATATTCAAAATTGATGGAAGGATGGTATATTGAATCATTGTCTTCAATATAAATAGAAACACTTGTGTTTTTAGAGAAAAACCGGTCTTTTTTCACAAAAAACTGGTCTCCGAATATGCTCAGGTAGCGCTTATCGTTGCGCATCATCTCTGCCGATGCTTTATTCTGCGGATCACTTTCAACAATGACTTTATCTCCCTCATAACTCAGGTATCCATTTAATACCACATCCTCAAGCAACTTTTCAAGTCTGTAAAACTTATCCGATTGGAATTTGGGGTACCAGATATCTGTAGAATCAAAAACATACATGTATCCATCTTTAAAACTCCCTGTGATAGGCTCATCAAAAATCTGATTATCATAGAAAATAACCGAATCTGTTCCGTAAACAGGTTTTGTTAAATCTACCTCATAATCGTGTAAAACTGTTTTAATGCGCGACGAATCATAACCTGCCCGCTCCCAGTATACCCTTCCGTCTTTGCCAATCCATTTCCTGTCAAGAACATCAAACTTTCCTGATGTTTTTAACACCCTTAACGTATCGGTTTGTGAAAAACCCATCAGAGTTCCCCGCTCCACTGAAAAACGTGGTGCTTCATGGAATTCAAAACGAAACGTATCCGCTTCTAGTCTCCAGTTGATAGAGCTTTCAGAATACATTGTTTTATCATCAAAAAAACTATATGTAGATGCAATCAATCGTATCACATCTTTCAACTCTTCTTTAATGAAAGATGCTTTAGCAGCCTTATGCCATGCTTGAAAAAGGTCGTCGTTTTCCGTTAATGTTTCAATGATGTGGAGATACTGGTAAAACGTAGGATATACTTTAAACCGCTGGTTCATCATTTGATTTGTAAAACCATATATCGTATCCCGCTGTTGGTCAGTGATGTTACCTCCATACCAATAGTTTTCAAAAAACTTCTCAAACGCTTTCACCATCTTTTTATGATCGCGGGGCAACTGCTTCAGCATATCTATGGTGTACTCAAAATAAGAAACTGAATCGAGCTCAAAATGCTCTTCCTGTGCATCTATTGAAAGTGCTGATATACTGAAAACAAGGACCAAGCCCGACTTCAGCAACCAATTATTGAACGAACCAAGCCGAATGGAATTGCACATATTATATTTTTTGAGCCCACAACACAACCCAGTCGTTTTTGGATGATTGTGATGCAATTTCAATATGATATTTTCGGGCCTCATCTCTAACCAAAACTGTCTCATGCTCATAAAAACCACTCAGCAGGAGGCTCCCGGATTTTTTGAGGGCTTTGGCATAATACTTCATATCATTGATTATGATATTCCGGTTTATGTTAGCCAGTATGATATCAAACTGCTCATCCGGAACCGACAGCGCATCCCCTTCCAATGCCTCAGCATTACCGATATCATTCATTTTGAAATTCTCCAGCGCATTTCTGTAAGCCCATGAGTCATTATCAATGGCTACAATGCGTTTCGCTCCTTTCTTTGAAGCTAAAATGGACAATATACCCGTTCCGCTACCCATATCCAACACCGTTTTATCCTTGAAATCCATTTTCAGCATTTGCCGGACAGATAGAAAAGTGGTTTCGTGATGGGCCGTGCCAAATGCCATTTTAGGTTCCAACACAATCTCATACTCAAAACCTTCTTGTGCATTATGAAAAGGGGCTCTCACCAGGCATTTCCCATCAATCTCCACGGGGTCATAATTGCTTTCCCAAAGCGCATTCCAGTTTTCATCCTCAATTTCGGCGTGTTCAAAGGAAATATCAAACATGCCTGACTTCACAATATGCAAGTTATGCAGTGCATCTGCATCAAAACGGTCTTTAGGTATGTATGCAAGCACACCCGTATCCGAATCAGCAAAGCCATCATAACCTATTTCGGCCATTTGTGCTATTAAAATATCCGAAGCCGGTTCTGCAGGAAAGACTCTGCAGTTCACTTCAATATAACTCACATTATTGGTTTTTATTCCTATTTCATTGCTTTGATAATGTCCAGAAAGTCCTTGGCTTTCATCGAGGCGCCCCCAACCAGACCTCCGTCAACATCGGGTCCGGCAAAAAGCCCTTCAGCGTTGTCAGGCTTTACGCTGCCGCCATACAGAATGGGAATTTCGCCGGCAATTTCATCGTTATATTTGGCAGCAAGCACCTTCCTGATAAACGCATGCATTTCCTGTGCCTGCTCGTTTGTGGCTGTCTCTCCTGTACCGATAGCCCATACAGGTTCATATGCAATCACTACCTGGTTTATCTCTTCCTTGCTGAGGTGGAAAAGCCCTTCTTCTACCTGTGATTTTACAACATCAAAGTGTGAACCGCCTTTACGTACTTCAAGCGATTCTCCACAACAAAAAATAGGTGTGAGGTTATGATAAAGCGCCCGATCAACCTTACTGGCAATCATATCATCCGACTCATGAAAATAACTCCTTCTTTCGGAATGGCCAATGATTACATATGGAATATCCATCGACTGAATCATACGCGCAGAAATTTCACCGGTATAGGCTCCCTGCTTGTATTCACTTACATTTTGCACCCCGACGTAAAACGGATACTCCTCTGCATAATCACTTACCATTTCAGCATATAAGAAAGGCGGACAAAGCACCACTTCCTTTCCTTCGAGGTTAATGTTTTTAAGCCCCTGGGCTATCTCTTCTACAAGAGCATCTGCTTCCTGGAAAGTTGTATTCATTTTCCAGTTTCCGGCAATGATTTTTTTTCTCATTTTTCTATTGAACTTATTGGTTTATTTTGTTGGTAACGAAGATAAAAAAGTTTCTATACTTTATTTAAATTTTTGAATAATTTCATCAGAATCAGGAAAATCATTATGGTGCCATTTAGCTTTAACAATACCCTGGTTGAGCAGCACCATTCCAGGGTTTGCTCTGACCATAGTCTTCAGCTCAATATCATCAGCCAAATAAACCGGAATATCCGTATCATATTTTTCCCTGAATTTTTCTACAGTTTCATCTAAAGATGATGTTAGCAACGCAAACTCATATCCCTCATCGCTCAACTTTTCGTATAATACAGCAATCTTTTCAAGGCCAGTGTCATCAGCGGTTTTCAGATTATAAGCTGAAATCAGAAACTGCCATTCTGCTTCTTCTATCAGCAATTGTGTCATATCCGTTCCATCTTCCAGGCTAATGATTTCCAGATTGTGGGGCTTATTCACCGAAGATTCATCAATTTGTTGTTCCACAAATTCCCAGGTATTCATCCATTCCTCATCATCCCATGGAATTTCATCCGACAACATCTTTTGTTTTTCTCCGGTTTCTTGGTTTTCATATACGAGGAAGTATTGTGCCTCCCCTTCCTGCGTCATATCATTGTCCACTTTCCAATCCCGAAAATCAACCGGCGGAAGGTGTTGATAGCTATACCAGTTAAACCCGAAAAACAATGCAGCTATTATTACACCGGCAATAGCTTTAGGTTTTGTATTCCTGAGCGCTTTTTCAGATGGTTTGATATATAAAACAGCAAGCGTAAACACCATCAGCACCACATTTTTATAAAACGTTTCCCAGTTAGTGAGCTTAATCGCTTCGCCAAAGCAACCGCAATCCGGAACCGGATTATACAGCGCATCATACAAGGTAACAATTGTAAAAAAAGCCATCATGGCTGTAATCAGATAACTAGTTAGCTTAATGCGGATATTCAGCAGCAGAAACGCACCCAGTAAAAACTCTGCCAATACTAACAGAAATGCAAGCGGAAGAGCAAAATCAAGAGCCCAATCCATCTGGTATGCAATAAAATAATCTTCAATTTTATACATCGTTCCCAGCGGATCAACCCCTTTTACAAAACCTGAAAAAACAAATGTAATGCCTACTACAATGCGGCTAATCAGCCTGAATATCTTCATTATTTATCGCGTTTGGATTCTTCAATTTTTATGAGCGCAAATATAGCATAGTTGATAATATCGTGGTAATTGGCATCCAATCCTTCAGACACTTTAGTTATGCCTTTGTTTTCTTCAATTTGTTTAATGCGCAGGATTTTCATCAGGATAATATCAGTTAACGAACTAATTTTCATATTGCGCCAGGCTTCGCCATAATCATGATTCTTATTGACCATTAGTCGTTTGGTTTCATCAAGGTGTTTTTGATAAAGCTCCTTTGCCTGTGTTGGCGTAAGGTCAGGTTTATCAGCAGCGCCCTTTTCAAGTTGTATCAAAGCCATAATGCCATAATTAACGATTCCCTGAAATTCAGGTTCAATACCTTCGTCAATTTTTTGCGTTTTGGTTTCTTCTATGCTACGTATTCGATTAGCTTTTATATAAATCTGATCGGTAAGGGAAGAAGGTCTTAAAATCCTCCAGGCCAGACCATAATCTGTGGTTTTATTTTCAAAAATCTTCTGGCATTTTGCGGCAATTTCATCAAATTGTGCCACAGTTTTTTTACTCATATTTTTTGTTATTAAATATTTTATTACTTTAGAGCATCAATTTAGGTTTTTTCACCAAAAAAGAGGAATCGCTATGAAAC
>CAYXJS010000172.1:0-6104 GCA_964465045.1 uncultured Bacteroidales bacterium
TAATTATTTTTGAAAAGAAATGAAGTACCCGGGGCGGGACTTGAACCCGCACAGCCACAATGGCCAAGGGATTTTAAGTCCCTCGTGTCTACCAATTCCACCACCCGGGCTCAATTGAATTTAAGAACATTTCTGTGAGCGAAAGACGAGACTCGAACTCGCGACCCTAACCTTGGCAAGGTTATGCTCTACCAACTGAGCTACTTTCGCTAATAATTTTTTATATCTGAGAACTTGCGACCCTAATCCGCCTCAGGCGGATATGCTCTACTCCCGAGCTATCGGGAAGCTACTTTCGCTAATAATTTTTTATTTCTAAGAACTATGCTCTGCATCCTGATAATTATCGGGAGAGCTGCTTTTACTTTTTTAGCGGGTGCAAAAATAGTAAGTTTCCAATATTAAACAAAGTTTTTTTGCTTTTCTGAATTAAAAAATCAGGTTTTGGTTTGTCTTCCTTATCGGTTAAGTCATGGAGCTTTTTGGCAAAAAACTTCAAGAAACAAATCACAAAATGCTTATCTATTTTATAAGAACAAGCTGTTTGGTGATTTATTTCAATCCCGAAAATATCTGTGGCAAAAGCTGATTTACTCTTTTTTATAAGAATTCAAAAAGCTTAAAAATTCTTCTTCCATGTCATTCAACTCTGACGCCGGGCCGGTGATTTTAAAGAAGTAAGGTCCCTTTTCAGAAGGTAAAATCGCGGCAAGCATTTTATAATCGGGAGTTTCAGTAAACTCCTGAGCCATGGGGAATGGTTTCAGTTTATAAGTGCCATCAATTTCCACATATACTTGCCCGTCGTCCATGGTTTCACGATTAAAATTTTCCTCTTCGGCAAACTGCCCACGCCAGCGATCGATATTGGCGTCAACCATTTCATCACGGTCACCGAAGTAAAAACCCGCAATCGGATTCTCGGGGCTTTTTGGCGACACTAATTCTACTAAGCGCATCTCAGAGGATGGTTCACGAACAACCCAATCCTCGGGCTTATCTAATGTGAAATCAGCAAAAGCAATTTGTTCACCGCGGTTCTCAATTAGTTTTTCTGATTCTGACTGCTGCGGATCCTCATCTTGTGATTTCATCTCTACTTTTTCCGGTTTGTTGCTGTTGATGCATGACATTGCGAGAAATACGAATGGAAGCAATATTACTGTAATTTTTTTCATTTTGCTTGATGTATTTAATATTTAATATTACCAGTTTAACCCTTTTCCTGCCGTGTGAATGTTGCAGAAAAGGATTGTTATTCTTTATTATTGTATGCGAAGATAAAAAATACGCACCATTTTTATCGCCGGTAAGATTTCAGGTGTTTAGTTTTTTAGGTTCAATTTTTTGTTCCCCACCCGGATTGCTTTCATTGGTAAGGGCATTTAAATCTTTAACAAAACCCTCAATATCTTTGGTCTCAAAGCCTTTTTCCCCGGCGGCTTCCTCAAGCGTTCCCCAGATAGGTTCTCCACAACGGATACAGCGTATTCCCTTGTCTTTCAGGTAATCTATTGCTGCCGGCTTTTCTTCAATCAAATCCTCTATGGTGATATCTTTGGTGATTTCCATAAGCTCATTTTTTAACAATTCGATCACAAAATTAATGGTTTTGCACAAATCTATACTTCCAAATATGTACAGAAAAATATATCAATTGCCCTGGTAATCGCGGAGGTCGATTTCTGCGCCGTTTTTGATATCCTCATTTCCAAGTATTTCATTCGAAATGGTTTGGCCTACATGATCTGTAGTATATAGAATACCATTTTCTTTGAGTTCGATAAACTTGTCGATATTCGGAAACTGGTTTTCGTTTTTAGAGCGGATAGTGCGTTGCATTTCCGTTTCTACCACGCCCGGAGCCAGAGAAACAATTTTGGCGGGATATTTTTGCATGCTCTGTTCTTCGGCCAGAACTTTTGAAAACATGAGCGAGCCTGCTTTGGAAGAGCAGTAACTTCCCCATCCCGTATAGGGATTATACGCAGCTCCAGAAGATATGCTTACCACTTCTTTCCGGATATTCTCATCCTGAAAATGCCTAAGGAACGAAGCCGTGAGTATCATCAAGCCGGTTAAGTTCACATTCATATGCTTGATAACATCCCCGGCTTTTGTGTTGATAATCTGATCAATCGGTTCAAGCAATCCGGCGTTGTTGACCAGCGTTACAGATTCATAATTTTCTGAAAACTTTTCTTTGAAAAGCGTTTCAATTTCCTTTTCCAGATTGTTTACATCAGAAAGATCAACTTCCAGAAAATCAAACCGGCTTTCTTTTTGGCTGTATAGCTTTTCCAGGTCAGAGTTTTTGGTACGTGCAATTCCGATTACATGATTGTTTTTATCGGCCAGATTTTTTGCTATCGCTTCTCCAATTCCACGGGAACTACCGGTAATCACATATAAATTCTTCATTAGTATAATTTTTAATCGTTTTATTTTATCGTTTTTATATTCCAGATAAATCCTCCCACTAATTGATTTAATGGTTTTGAATTCTTTCAAAAGTACTTGCTGGTTTATGTGTATTTAAAGTGTTTTGCTTAGTTAACAGTTTAATCCGGCAGGGGTTCAAATTCTACTGTTAATGAAAAAACACAAGAACCTCGATGTAACCTCTTTTTGTTTGCTAATTTTTTTAATTTTGTGCGTGCTGGAAATAGCGGGTGTTCATGATTAAGAAATACGGATTTAAAGCACTCAAACGGCGCTCCGAAAGGTTCATTTATATTTTTTAACAGTCATTAAATCATAATTTTACAATAAGTTCTATAAATATTTTAATTTTGAACGCAAACGTTTTAAAAACTCAATAAAAGGAATAAGGATATGGATAAAGCACTATTCAAATTTGAAAGACCGGTAAATGAAGCTCCGCTATCATACGCTCCCGGAACAAAAGAGCGTGAAGAGCTTCAGAAGGAACTGAAACGCCAAAGTGAGAAACAAATAGAAATTCCCCTGATCATTGGCGGAAAAGAAGTAAAGACAGACGATCTTGGCGAAGTGGTGATGCCTCACGACCATAATCATGTGCTGGCAAAATATCACAAGGCCGGCAAGAAAGAAGTGCAAATGGCCATTGATGCTGCTATGGAAGCCAAAAAGCAGTGGGAAAACATGCCATGGATCGATCGCGCTTCCATTGCTATGAAAGTAGCTGAATTGATAACCACAAAATATCGCTATTTGGTTAATGCAGCTACCATGCTGGGTCAAAGCAAAACACCTCACCAGGCTGAGATTGAAGCTGTTGCTGAGGCTGCGGATTTCCACCGCTTTAATGCCCATTACATGGGAAAAATATACGGTGAGCAGCCACTGTCAGTGCGCGGAATCATAAACCGTACGGAGTATCGCCCGCTCGAAGGTTTTGTTTTTGCGGTAACGCCGTTTAATTTTACGGCAATTGCCTCTAACCTCCCGATGGCGCCTGCATTGATGGGTAATGTTTCTGTTTGGAAGCCGGCAACAACATCTTTGCTGTCCAACTATTACCTGATGAAGATATATCAGGAAGCCGGATTGCCTGACGGTGTAATTAACTTCGTGCCCGGAAAAGGTTCTGTAATTGGCGGCACATGTATCGCCAGCGAAGACCTGGGTGGATTGCACTTCACCGGCTCCAAGGGAACTTTTGATTACCTCTGGAAATCTATCGGCAAAAACATTGAAAATTATCGTCAGTATCCCCGCATTGTAGGTGAAACAGGCGGTAAAGACTTTGTGATGGCTCACAAGTCTGCTGATGTGGATGAAGTGGCTACCGCACTGGTGCGTGGCGCCTACGAATACCAGGGGCAAAAATGCTCTGCGGCCTCACGGGCTTATATCCCCAAATCATTGTGGGACGGTGTGCATAAGCGCATGAAAGAGATGGTTTCTGAAATTAAAATGGGCGATGTGCAAGACTTCTCCACATTCATGGGAGCGGTTATTGATGAAGCTTCTTTTGATAACGTAGCCGGATTTATCGAAAACGCCAAAAAAGACAAGGATGCGGAAATCATCATTGGTGGTGGCATGGATAAGTCAAAAGGTTATTTCATAGAACCTACGGTTATAAAAGCCAACGATCCGAAATACATTACCATGCAAGAAGAGCTGTTTGCTCCTGTTTTAACGATTTATGTATATGATGATGAAAAATACAGCGAAACACTTGAGCTGCTTGACGAAACAGCTATTTACGGACTTACCGGGGCTGTTTTTGCCCGCGACAGATATGCTGTGGCAGAGGCTGAGCTGAAGCTGAATCACGCTGCCGGTAACTTCTACATTAACGATAAACCAACGGGAGCTGTAGTAGGACAGCAGCCTTTCGGCGGTTCACGTTCTTCAGGTACGAATGACAAGGCCGGAAGCGTGCTGAACCTGTCACGCTGGATCACGCAAAGAGCAATTAAAGAAAACCTGAACCCGCCAACGGATTTTAAATATCCATACATGGGTTAATCAATAATTTCAAAATGCATAAGGAATCCGGTGCCGAGCCGGGTTCTTTGTTTTATCAATAAAAAAATCAACAAAAAAGTTATGAAAGAAATGAAAACAAACTTTCCGATAGAAGAGAACCTGAAAAAGCTGGGTCTTGATAAAGACATGTATTATGGCGCCTGCACGGGCCAAAAATGGCTTGAAACCGGTGGCAAAGAACAGGCTTCCATTTCTCCTGCCGATGGCAAAACCATTGGTAAGGTGAAGCTGGCTGTGGGCGAGGATTATGAAAAGGTTGTAAGCACAGCCCACGAAGCGTTTAAAGAGTGGCGTAATGTTCCCGCTCCCAAGCGTGGCGATATCGTAAGACAAATGGGCGATGCTTTGCGCGAAAACAAGGACGCCCTTAGCGCTATCGTTTCATACGAAATGGGAAAAATCTACCAGGAAGGCCAGGGCGAAGTGCAGGAAATGATTGATATTGCTGACTTTGCGCTTGGGCAATCACGTATGCTTTACGGTAATAACACACATTCTGAGCGTCCGCATCACCGTCTTTCAGAGCAGTATCATCCGCTTGGAGTAGTAGGTGTAATTACCGCCTTTAACTTTCCTGTAGCTGTGTGGGCCTGGAATACGATGCTTGCACTGATTGCTGGCGATACCGTAGTGTGGAAGCCTTCATCAAAAGTTATCTTCTGCGCTGTTTCTGTTATGAACATCATGAAGAAGGTGTTAAAAGACAATGATATGCCGGAAGGAATCATTAACCTGGTAGCCGGAAGTTCTCGCGATATCGGCGATACGATGCTTGAAGACAAGCGTATCCCGCTGATTTCTGCTACCGGCTCTACTCCGCTGGGTCGTCGTGTGGCTACAAAAGTTGGCCATCGCCTCGGAAAAACAATCCTGGAGCTGGGCGGAAACAATGCCATTATTGTAACAGAACATGCCGACATCGACATGGCGGTAAGAGCTACTATCTTTGGCGCGGTTGGAACTACAGGCCAGCGTTGTACATCTACCCGGAGGATTATTCTCAATGAAAAAGTATATGATGAGTTTAAAGAAAAACTCCTCAAAGCATATCGTCAGCTTCCTGAAAAAGTAGGTCATCCGCTTAACGAAGACACCATTGTAGGCCCGATGATTGATACCAACTCTGTGGAAGAATATCAGAAAGCCATAGAGCAGGTAAAAGAAGAAGGTGGAAAAGTGATTTATGGCGGTGAAAAAGTTGAAGACAACAATGGTACGGGCACATACGTTGTTCCGGCTATAGCCGAGGTGAAAAATAACTTTAACATTGTTCAGGAAGAAACGTTTGCGCCGTTGCTGTACCTGATTAAATATGCTGATTTTGATGAGGCGCTGGAGCTGCATAATGATGTTCCACAAGGATTATCCTCCTCCATATTCTCAACCAACATCCATGAAACAGAAAAATTCCTTTCTGCTGTGGGTTCGGATTGTGGAATTGCCAATGTGAATATCGGAACTTCCGGAGCCGAAATCGGCGGCGCCTTTGGCGGTGAGAAAGATACCGGCGGCGGACGCGAATCGGGCAGCGATGCTTGGAAAACATACATGCGCCGCCAGACCAATACCGTAAACTACGGCAAAACCATGCCGCTGGCTCAGGGTATAGAATTCGATTTATA
>CAYXJS010000173.1:0-6086 GCA_964465045.1 uncultured Bacteroidales bacterium
TTTATTCTTCCATTTCGTTTTGCATCTTTTTGCGATAATCGTAATACTTCTTGCCTCCGTAGGCTGCGCCCATAGCGATTAGCATGGCCACTCCGCCGCCGATGGGGGCTGTAGCGCCTGGTTCCTGATTTGTGGTTTCCCCGTGATCGTCCGGCGGCGGCGGAACATTTTGCCCCACGGATAATAATGGAAAAATCGTTATTAAAGAAACTGCAATAATGTTTATTACTTTTTTCATAATTTTATTGTTTTCAGATTAATTACTGGATAATTACTTTTTTGGTTGAAGTTCCTTCATCAGCCTGAATGCGAACTATAAATGTCCCTTTTTGGCTGATTGAAACAACTTTATCACCTGATGTAAAATTATCTTTATGGACTTGTTGTCCCACTGTATTGTAAATACTGTACTGTCCATTTGTTAATTCTTTACCGGAACTGATGTAAATTTGGTCATCATATGAATAGATATTTACACCTTCCAGTTCATTGTTTTGTTCTTCAATACTTGTGGTTGATTTAAAGTTTAGAATAAACCGTTCTGGATCGTCTTCTGAAGAAGCTGTAAATGTATAATTATCAGTATTATTTAAATCAATAGTTTTATTCTCCTGAAGGTCGGTAATGGAAATATCCATTTCATTCATAAAGCTGTCTATATTGTCCCATTCTAGTGTTACTTCTCCATCGTTGGTTGCTGAGAACCCCAGCGGGATTTGGGTATCGTTGATATCTTCCGGTATTCGGTTTGTTGACAGTTGTTCTTCGTTATCGGCGATAGAGTAGAGATACGGTGTTCCTTCCATTCCACCCAGGAAGCGGATATCATATTCCTCGTCGTATTCGACAGTAGCCCCTTCTTTCATTTGAAGCCACGTTTCTACATATTTGGCGCCCTGGCTGGCCTTAAGGGTTAGCAGGTTGTTTACCTCTGATTTATAAAATGAGGTAGAACTGTGTTCTCTATCCGCCTTGGGAATCGTAATGCTGTTTGAGCCATCTTCAGTAGCCTGAACAAAAAAGCCCTGATGAGCGGGTATATATTGATTTTCCCCACCGGCTGAGATATCTGTATAGCTTCCTCCCGGATTCATGATTTTAGCTCCGGTGGCAAAATTTGAAATACTCCAGTCATCGTCTTCCTCCCAATGCAAAGCTGAAGGAAAAGGATTCCCTAACAAGTGCCAGCCATTACCATCCGTGCTTACCGGTAAATCATTATGAGTATTATCCGAGTTGTTGAGCGTTCCGGTAAATTCTTTCGTGGAAGTAGATTCATAGGAACCCAGGTAGCCGGTTCCTGCGTCCATATCTGTAAATTCATCAGCTTTGTAGTTTTTCCATTCATAATCGCTTTCACTCCAGCTATAAAGATCATCATTGTTTCCCGGATCGAAATCGGAACCATTGACTGTAACAGAACTTACCGGCGGAGAAATCAAATGCCATCCGGTAGAATTGTTGCCACTGTGGCCAGCAATATAGCGTTGCATAGTAGCATCTCCTGACAATGTTCCATTCGCTATTAATGAACCGGTACTTGAAGCATCGGATTTGATAGTAAGGTTATCATTTGTAGTTAAAGTACTACCTGAAGCGATATCGGCTTCTGCAGAAGCGTCTATCACCAATTCTTTGTTTGATGCAATCTCGGCATCACCGTTAGATTGATCATACGCATCATTAACAATTACATTTTGATTAAAAGTTACTTTGCCACCCGATTTAGCAATATTTAAAACATCATAGTTAATCGGATTATTATTTCCGGTAACAGATTGGTTATTTCCTCCTTCAAAGTATATAGCCCGGTCATTAAAGTTTACCGTTCCATCACTTTGGTAATCACCTTCGAGTTGCAGACCACCACCCTCTTCCTCGGATAAAGCGATAGTAGCTCCGTTTTGATTAGTCAGATCGCCTTTTACAACAAGGCGCTCAGCTGCATCCGCATCCATAGAAAAAGTACCATGATTCTCTATATCACCTTCCACTATGAATGTATTATCTCCCTGGTTTACTGTACCATCAGAATTTATTATTAAATCCCCATTAATACCTCTGTCATCATAGATATTGAGCTCAGTATCAGGCTCTAATGCAACATTGTCGGGAATTGCGGGATTAGGGGCTGAACTTGAAGTCCATAAATTCGTTTCATCATCGATTGAGTATTCTCCCTCTGTATCAAATATCAGTGTAGAATTGGGGTTGTATTCCGGTTTGCCTGAATCAGCGTAGCCCCCATCTTTAATCGTAATTACATTCAGAATTGTGGAGTTGCTGCTAAAATTAACTCCTCCTGAAATTTCTATTTCATTAAAGTTCAAAGGGCCCGTTATTGTTCCATCACCGTCAAAAACAACCTTACCACCAGCGGGATCAAAATTAGCTTCTATAGTGTTTGACAGAGTGCCGCCATCCTGTATAGTTAAGTTTCGATTCGCTTTTTTGCTGTCGCTTGCAAGAAACACACCTTGATATGTTATGTTTAGCAACTTGAGTTCAATATCCTGATCAAGTATTATATCGTCAACAATATATACGCTATCTCCTGTGGAGGGGACACTTCCCTCATACCAGACGCTTGCGTTACTGAACTTTCCTGGCGCATTGGCGAAAAATGCATCCGGAATTGTTTCTCCATCATTAAGTATTTTTGCTCCTGTACCATATTGGGTAAACTCTATATTTGATAGTTGATCAGAAGTTAATCCTGAATCATCAGAGCCTACATTTAGTATAGTTGTTCCTAATTCCCAATTGAGAATTTCCAATGTGTCATTACTCCAGGTTTCAGAATCACTGGCATCAAAAGTCAATGAAGAGTTGATATTAAACAAAACCTTAGAATTATCTGATAAGGTTAATGTTCCCAGAGTGTCAGAATAACTATTAAGATTTCCGGTACTTAAGGTTCCGCCATTCAGAATAATATTACTCACGTCCGGTATTACATCATCATCACCAAGTTGTAATGTTCCGCTATTTAGCGTAGTTGAGCCAGTATAGGTGTTATCCCCGGAAAACTTTATTGTTCCGGAACCGTCAATAATGACGGAATTTTGGCTTGTACCAGTGGTTTCATCTGCGGGAACACCGTCACTTATAATACCATTAATAGATGTATCATCGAATTCTCCAGACTCTGCAAACTCAACACTGCCTGTATTTTTCAATGAAGAATTTTTCCAGAATGAATCCGGATTATCCTTACCATAAGTATAGACTGAAAAGCTTTCAATTGGGCCGGAAGTGCCAAATTCAATATTATAGTATGTAGTTCCGTCTATTGTGGCATTAAAGGTGTTTGATGATGTCACTTTAATTTTCAAAGTTCTGTCACTTCCCGGAGTAGCATCTCCATTCATTTCTTCCTGAGAGGACCCGCTATATATATTCCATCCTCCATTCTCATCTAGTTGGAATCTTGCTACAGTGTTATCATCAGTAGAATTACTGAAATCATCGTATGATGTTGTATTTCTGAAGGATATACCTATCCTCCCCCCTTCACTCGGATTATTGTCAGTGAAGACTGTGATTTTAAACTCATCGCCAACTTCAAGGGGCCGTTCTGTTTCATTTTCGTCATCTCCATCCACTGTAAAGGTTCTGAAGGCTGCAGCCCCAGGAGTCTCATCGTCTGTACCATCATAGGCGTATTGTTTAATTGCTGCATCCCCATCATTTTCAGTTCCTACTGATGGCGGATTGTCGTTATTCTCAACACGCATTTGGTTGAAGTTATCAGTTTGCATTATATAGGATTCAGTAACTTGTGCACACACAATGTTTCCTATAACAGATAAAATTGGAATTAATAAAGTAATAATCGTCCTCATAACCATATTTTTTTAAATTCAATTTGCAATTCTTAATCCTAACATTAAAAAGAACAACGCCAGCAAGAGCGAAGATAACATATGCAAATATCTGTATAACTATATAGAAAGTAAAGTTTCCTTCGTTGATCCAACTTCACGTTTTTCTTGATAAAAAAAGGCACTTAAAAGGTTTTAGGAGGTGTGGTGTCTATCGGGTTTATGCCATTGTCAGGGATTTTGGCACATGAAGATGATGAAGAGTTTTTGTTTTTAGCAAAAAATTGAGACACAGTCTTAAAGCGTTGTAATCCCTATATGATGGTGCATTCCATCAGAAATAAAAAAAAAGTTAAATCTAAAGCATTTTAGATTGGATTTGACAAAAAATGGATATACCGGCCAGGTTGTTTCATGAATCCATAAATGGTTTTGGAGTTTGTTCCTGGATTTTATCTGAGACCTTCGGCTTTCTGGTTATTCCGAAATAAAAGAGCCTGAAAGGCTCACAGAACGCAGCACAGTGCCGATAGTTATCGGCAGCGCCCTGTGTTATAAAATCGAATCCCCCCAAACCAAACAGGCTGAAAGCCTGAGATGGTGGAGGCTTGTACAGAATATTTATCCAAGGCTTACAGCCTTTTGGGTTTTGAGGTGGAGCTTTTATTGACGCAGGGCGTTACCCTGCGCTGAGGTTTCTGAGGCCTTCGGCCTCTTCATACTTGCATCGGTGGTTTTTGATTTTTGCCACGAATACACGAGTGATTTTGGGATATTTCTAAAACAAAACGTGTTGGTTGTGTTTTGCATTTGATATTCCCAATGTAATTTTTGTATTTTTACTTGCTTTTTAACAAACGAAAACAACGATTATGGGAAAATTTGACTTTTCTAAGCGTGACAGTTTTGGTTCTAAATTTGGCGTAATTGCTGCTGCGGCAGGTTCTGCCGTGGGGCTTGGTAATATCTGGCGGTTCCCTTATGTAGCCGGTGAGAATGGTGGCGCTGCCTTCCTTATCATTTATGTTTTGGCTATTATTATGATCGGGATGCCTGTGATGTTGTCTGAGTTTGCTATCGGAAGGATGGCTCAGCGTAATGCCTTTGGGGCTTTCCGCAAGCTGGCTCCCGGAAAACACTGGTATTTAATTGGTGTGATGGGTATTTTGGGCGCTTTTATGATTTTGGCCTTTTACAGCACGGTAGCAGGATGGACGATAGAATACCTGGTTCAATCGGTTGGCAATAGCTTTAAAGAGCAGTCGGCTGCCGAACTCGAAGCCTCTTTTGAAGCATTTAGAACCAGCGGCACACACCCTGTGATATGGCAACTGGTTTTTATGTTACTTACGGCAGGAATTGTGGTTTCCGGGATAAAGAGAGGAATAGAAAAGTATACAAAAATTCTGATGCCGGTATTGCTTTTGATCATTATCATCATGGTTATCCGCTCAGTAACATTACCCGGTTCAGGTGAAGGGTTAGCTTTCTTGTTTGCTCCTGATTTTTCAAAAATTACTGCACCTGTTGTGCTGGAAGCGCTTGGTCAGGCTTTCTTTTCTATGAGTATCGGGATGGGCGTTTTAATTACCTATGGTTCCTATATTCGCAAAAATGATAATATTAGTAATTCTGCCGCAGCCATTTCAGCGGCAGATACTTTAATTGCCGTTCTGGCTGGTGTGGCTATTTTTCCGGCGGTATTTGCCTTTAACATTGAACCTACTGCCGGTCCTGGATTGGTTTTTATAACGCTTCCCAGTATTTTTAACAGCATGCCTGCCGGTCACTTTTTTGCTATCCTGTTTTTCGTGTTGTTGTTAATCGCTGCGCTGACTTCTTCAATTTCCGTTTTGGAGGTGGTAGTGGCTTATGCTACAGAACAGCTGGGCTGGCATCGCCGTAAAGCTACCTTGATTGCCACCCTGACTATTTCCGTGGTAGGTGTGTTATGTACGATGTCACAGGGGCCGTGGAGCCATCTTTCGGTTTATGATAAAAACGTGTTCGATTGGCTCGACTGGACTTCGGCTAATCTGTTGTTGCCGCTGGGCGGTTTTTTGATTGTGATCTTTGCAGGCTGGTTTCTATCCAGAAAGCAGGTTAAGGATGAAATCACCAACCAGGGAACAACCAGCGCTGTATTATTCGGAGCCTATCTGTTTATCATTCGGTTTATAGCACCAATAGCTATCGGACTGGTATTCCTTTTCGGTCTGGGTGTATTGTGATGCAGGATTTTCAGATAAAGCAGGAAATATT
>CAYXJS010000174.1:0-6077 GCA_964465045.1 uncultured Bacteroidales bacterium
GTGAGAAAAAAAGTTTCTTATGATAGCCTGGATTACAGTAAGTTTGCGCAAACCATAGATATTTCAGCCATGTCCTTCCACAAAATGATCCAGACGGCAAAAAACATGGAAGCCATTAATGAGTGGGGTTCTATTGTGGCTCTTTCATACATCGCAGCGCAGCGAACGCTCTTTGAATATAACGACATGGCTGAGGCCAAAGCGTTGCTTGAATCTATTGCCAGAAGTTTTGGTTATATTTACGGAAGGGAAAAAATGGTTCGTATCAATACTATCTCACAATCCCCTACTCCAACTACTGCCGGTAGCGGCGTAAAAGGGTTTGACGGTCTGATGGATTTTACCGAACGTATGTCACCGCTTGGAAATGCAACTGCGGATGATTTGGCCGATTATTGCATCACCTTATTTTCTGACCTGACTAAAAAAGTAACCATGCAAAACCTGTATCACGATGGTGGATTCTCAAGCATGGGTATGAGCAAGAGGGCTATGTTTATGTATAACAAAAGCCTTAATTGTGACGACTGCGATTAGTTTTTGAAAAAAAAGATTTGATGTAAACAATAAGGGTGTTTTGGCTGCATTTTTCAAGCAACCAAAACACCTATATCAAAAAATGTTCCTGATTATCGCTGTATGATAAATCTTTTAGCCTGGTAGTTCTCTATACTCAAAAAGTAAACGCCTTCAGGGTATTGACTCACATCCAAAGATTTATGATAAGTTTTTATATGTTCTGTGGTTAGTAGCTTACCGGAGGCAGTCCAGATGTATATTTTCTCATTGGGGTTTTTTAATGTGATATGTAATTCATCCTTAACGGGATTAGGATATAGCTTCTGAACCATTTCCTTTTCAGTAATACCTACGGAATTAATCTGGTATGTTTCCGAAGAGGTTAAAATCAAATCGCCATTATTCGTACCATCACCATTTGCAGTATTCACGGCAGTGTAGAGTGTTACCGGCCCTTCAGGTTCTTCAGGAGCCGTCCATTCCATGGTCCAGGTTTTAGAATTGTCTACAGGCGTGGTGCCAGAGCTGGTGTGTGAGACCGCCGCATTCCCGTTTACGTATTTGGTGTTTTCCTCATCGGTTATGGAAAATGTTCCTGTTTTGACATCAGTGTTGTTTTCGGCCGTAACCTCAAATCCAAATAATCCTGCATTATCATCAGCAACAGAAACCTCTATTTCATAGGTTTCTCCGGGCATAAAGCCTTGTCCGGGAATATTTGAAGAGATAAGCCCTTCTGCAGGTTCCGCTGTGCCGGCGTGGCATTGCGTACAAGTATTACCGCCATCGCCGGGCGATCCGGTTTTGCCACCAGGAGAACCTGAGCTGTAATCAACACCTGACATCAAAAAGATAGCGGTGCTGATAGCAAAGAAAATCAAATAGATAGAGTAGTTTTTTTTCATAGTATTTATTCTTAGATTAATTCAACCGGATTTCATATCAAAGTATTTAAATTATATTGAATTTCAAATATAACCAAACAAAGCCAAATAATGTTTGTTTTTTCTGAATTAAAACATATTTTGAGTAAATTCAGACCTATGATAAAAAAGATTACCGGAGTATTGTTTTCCATGCAACTAATGGGAATTCTAATCATCATATTTGCCGTGGCTATAGGTGTAGCTACTTTTATTGAAAATGATTTTGGAACATCCACAGCCCGCCTCATGGTTTATGATGCATTGTGGTTTGAAATTCTTTTAGCGCTTTTAGCAGTTAATATGACAGGTAGTTTTGTAAAATACCGTGTGCTGAAAAAATCCAAATGGCCGGTAATTACCTTTCATTTTTCGTTTATAGTCATTTTGCTGGGAGCGGCAATTACCCGATATGTTGGATATGAAGGTTCAATGCATATCCGCGAAGATGAAACGATAGATTTTATTCGTACTTATGAGAATTATCTGCATATTTCAACTCCTTCCGATACCTTGTCAGAAGAAGTTCGTTTTGCGGATGGTGTGGACAATCAGTTTGAAAAAGAGGTTACTGTAAACGGAAAAGATGTAAACTTAGAGTTGACTACATTTGTTCCTAATGCTACAGAATCTCTGGTGCAAAGCCAGGAAGGGAATCCGGTAGTGACATTCAATATTATCAGGAACAACAGCAAGCAGCTTACGTACCTGGAAGAAGGCCAAGCCCGGCAGTTTTTTAATCAAAAATTTGGGTTGAATACTCAGGAAAAAGACGCCATAAACTTTATCACAAAAAATGATTCTGTATTCTTTCGCTCCCCTGATTCGGTGCATGTAGTGGATATGGATGCGAAAACCCAAATATATGCTCCGGGTGCGGAAGTTCCATTTGTTAAGGGTAAACTTTACCGGGCGGCTCCGAATCTTCAGATTAGCTACGAGACTTATTATCCCTCCGCCATCATCAATTACCAATCAGCCGACACCCCGGAACAGCAATATGCAGATATTTTGCGGTTTCGCATTGAATCAGGTAATGAGAAAAAAGAACTAGTAGTGCGTGGCTCTACCGGCAGTGAAGGAAAACCGACTTCAGTTTTGATCAACGGCGAGCCGATAACGGTGTCTTACGGAGCAAAAGTGATTAAACTGCCTTTCGCACTGAAGCTGGAAAACTTCATTCTTGACAGGTATCCCGGTTCTGAAAGCCCTTCCTCTTATGAAAGTGAGGTTGTTTTAATTGATAAAGAACAAGGAATCAAAGAAGAACGCAGGATTTTTATGAATAATGTGCTGAAACATCGCGGATACCGGTTTTACCAGTCTTCTTATGACGATGATGAGCAGGGAACCATTTTATCTGTAAATCGCGATAGCTTGGGTACTATCGTGACTTATATCGGCTATTTTTTGTTAGCCTTAGGCATGACAGCCTCGCTGTTTAGCAAATCGAGCCGCTTCCATATGCTTTCAAAAAAGATACGTTCTTTGCAAACAAGTCAGATATGGCTTCCTGTTTTGGTGCTTTTAATGGCAGGAAGCCTTTCCGTTGAAGGCCAGACCTCAGATGATGAGCTAAATGTAATCGATCGCAAACATGCCCGTCAATTTGGTGAATTATTAGTGCAAGACCGCCAGGGTCGTATAAAACCTATAAACACATTGTCGAATGAGATTGTCAGAAAGGTAAGCCGTAAAACAAAATTTCAGGGTTTAACGCCAGACCAGGTTTTTTTGGGAATTATCCTTCAGCCGGAAAAATGGAAAAATGTAGAAATCATCAAAGTGGCACACCCAGAAATCGCTAAAATGGCGGGTATTCAGGGAGACCATGCTACGTTTCATGATTTTGTGAATTCACAAGCAGGCACTTATATGTTGCGTAACGCTGTAGAGCAAGCTTATGCCAAAAAACCGGCCGAAAGAAATAAATTCGATAAAGAAGCGATTAAGGTAGACGAACGTATTAATATTTTTTTCATGACCACGCAAGGACGATATCTCAGGATGTTTCCTGTTCCCGGTGATTCCCATCACCCGTGGTATACTCCTTTTGAAGAGCAACATGGCGTGCCTGAAGATGATTCGGTGTTTACATCCAATATTTTTCAACTATATGCCGAAGCCGTTGGCAACGCCATTAAAACCGATGAATACAGTGAGGCTAGGCAGTATCTTTCAGGCATTCAAAAATATCAAAATGAGTATGGTGCGGAGATTTTACCACCTGAACAGAAAATCGCGATGGAACTCTGGTACAATGATGCTCGTATTTTCTTCAGGCTGGGTTCAATTTATGGTGTATTAGGTTTTGTTTTATTGATTTTGCTCTTTGTGCGTATTCTTACCAGCCACTTTTTAAAATGGCCGGTACGGATTTTTATCTGGCTAATTATTGCATCTTTTGCATTGCATGTAGCCGGTTTAGCAATGCGCTGGTATATTTCAGGGCACGCGCCATGGAGCGATGGATATGAAGCGCTGATTTATATTGCTTTTTCGATGGTGCTGGCCGGGATTATCTTTTCCAAAAAATCACCCTTAACACTGGCAGCTACAGCAGTATTATCGAGCATTACGCTTATGGTAGCTCATCTGGCATGGATGGACCCTGAGATTACAAACCTCGTTCCCGTATTGAAATCTTACTGGCTTACGATTCATGTATCCATTATAACGGCAAGTTATGGATTTTTTGCGCTTGGCGCATTGCTTGGTTTTTTGAACCTGATCTTTAATCTGTTTAAAACTGACAACACTGTGCTGAAAGTGGATGAGCGTATTGAAGAGCTAACCTACATCAATGAGATGACATTAACTATCGGCCTTTATATGCTTACCATCGGAACGTTCCTGGGAGGTGTGTGGGCTAATGAATCATGGGGTCGTTATTGGGGATGGGACCCGAAAGAGACATGGGCTTTAGTATCTGTACTGGTTTATGCTTTTATTTTGCATATACGTATGATGCCTGGATTGCAAAGCCGGTATGTTTTTAACCTGTTTTCGGTGATTGGCTTTAGCTCTATTATCATGACCTATTTTGGTGTGAATTACTACCTTTCCGGGTTGCATTCATACGCTAAAGGAGATCCGATGCCCATTCCGACCTTTGTGTATTATACAATTGCTACGATATTAATTGTGGGGATTTTTTCATATCTGAATGATCGTAAATATAGAAGCGTTACGGGATTATGACACTCAGATTTTTGTTATCAAACTCAGTGTGTATTTTATCAGCAATAATTTTCTATTTTAGCATATCAACCTTGAAAAAATCAAAATGATCAAAGGCGTTATTTTTGATATGGACGGACTGCTTATAGATACAGAACCCCTGTGGCAACAGGCAGAAACGAAAATTTTTAATCAACTTGGAGCCCGGCTTACCCCGGAAATATGTAAAACCATGATGGGGAAACGTATTGATGTTGTTGTAGCCCACTGGTGCAAGGAATTCAACATTTCTGAACCCTCGCAGCAAGAAATCATTCTAGATATCCAGGATGAAATGGAAATGCGCATCCGTGAAGGGATAAACTTATTGCCGGGAGTAGAAAATACGCTGAATTATTTTTTTCAGTATAATTATAAAATCGCACTGGCATCATCGAGCGCACTGCAGCTTATCAGAGCTGTCTTGCAAACCACCGGCATTGAAAAATATTTTGGTGTAGTCAGTTCAGGTCAATGCGAGCTATACGGAAAGCCTCATCCGGCGATCTTTTTAACAACTTTGCGAAATATGAAATTACAGGCTGATGAAGTAGTGGTTTTTGAGGATTCCTTTTATGGCGGCATCGCTGCTAAAGCTGCGGGAATCAGAACGATACTGGTTCCCGCTAAGGAAGAACAAAACCACCCAAAATTCGGTTTTGCTGATAAAATTTTGGGTTCTATGGAAGAGTTCAGCGAAGAGGTTTTGTATTAGATTATTGTAAATTATCAGCAATTAAAATCTGTCTTTTATTTAAATGTTTAGCTGATTGATTTCAGGTATGAAAAACATAACATTCTAATATAAAAGTATTTCAAAGAGAATCTACATGCTTATTATAATATTCAGCTTGTTGATGGGAGTTTGTTTCTGTTGCTTTTGTCAAAGTTCCAGTAGCCTCCCACCGGTTTGCCTTCTTCCATCAAAATATGGTGTTTTCTGCGCATATCGCGGTAGAAATTTTCCATAAGCCATGATTTCTTCCCGGCAAAAAAGCGTTGCAGATCTTTTCTTTGCGTATAAAAATGCTCGGTGGAGCGCATTTTTGTTTCAACGCCCTGGGTACGGGTGAATTCGCTTAGTTGTTTATCCACCCGGTATTCATCCGGTTCCTGGTATTCAAAACGTTCTATTTGATATTTTTAAATTAGCCAAAGAAAATTATTTTCAAATGAGTGGGCGTTTTCTTCATCATCAAAACGAATGTAATGGACATATTGACCTTGCTGCTCTGTCTCTTTAGCAAAGTTTCACATCGATGAAAAAATGGCAAGAATTTTTTGGTCGTGGTGTAATACATACTCTGTCTCTGGTTTAATCTCCATCATTACATAAACCACATCTGGATTTTTAATATTAGACCATGAATGTAAGGAGTTTAGCTGATCTCCCAGAATAAGTCGTAGTGTTTTCAT
>CAYXJS010000175.1:0-2199 GCA_964465045.1 uncultured Bacteroidales bacterium
GCTATCAACTCCTCCTCTCCCACTTGCTTAGCAAGAAATTCATCGAAACCGGCCTGCAGGGCTTTTGCAATTGCTGTTAAAGAATAATGGGCTGTGAGAAGGAGTAAAGGCCTTTTGCTTTGCCGTTTGGCGAAAGCTTCGGAGAGCATCTTTATTTGCGTAAAAGCTTTCGTATCTCCATCTACTATCAAAGCACAAACACTACCGGATTCTGATGCTTTATTATTTAAATCCATCAGATCTTCGCAAAAAGTGATATGATACCCTTCTGCTTTCAATCCTGATTTCGTGGATTCGCTTAAAGTATGTTCATCTCCTCCAATCATAATTTGTCTTTGAGATTCCGGCTTCATCAAAAAATTGTTTGATGCAAAGAAGAACCTATGCCTAAGAGATTCCAAAAAATACCCCCGGTAAAAAACTACTATTTTTCTTCTACCAATAGAATTATCGATTGTCTTTCAAAGGTTTAATGCGCCAGGTTTTGACAAGGTAATGATACTATTAAAGCATCCTCAGGAATATAGAAAACTGTTTATCAGATTATTATAAATTTACAGAAGAAAAACAGAAGGTAAGATAATACGCTGATTATTAAAGGCTTAATGATTTACCCGGTATTTGTTTTGCAGGATTCATGCTGTATTTTTGATGAAAAGGCTTACTTTTTCTTACCCACAGTCCACTTTTCAACCGCAGCTATGAGTACTTCTTTCTCTATGGGTTTGGCCAGGTAATCGTTACATCCGCTGGAAACCGCCTTCCGGATGGAGTCAGGACCTACATAGGCCGTAAGTATGAGTACAGGCACTGACGGAAATTTCTGTTTAATTTCTGCTGTAGCATCAAAACCGTTCATCACCGGCATCATGGCATCCATAATGACAACGTCAATTTTATGGTTGTTGAATTTTTCAATGGCTTCCCGGCCATTTTCAGCATTTAAAATTTGTATACCGCTTTGTGCAAGGCTGGCGTTGAAGAACTTAAGGCTGGTTGGATCATCTTCGGCTATTAGAATCGTGTATTCGGAAAGGTCTTTCGCTTGCATAATATTTCTTTTATCGTTCGTAAAAATAGAAAAAAGTGGCTTTTAAGTTTATCATTCAGGGACTCTTGCTTATTTAAACTGTTCATTGCAAATTTAATTAAAACTTATAACGTTATCAAGAACCCAATAAGGCTTTCGCTGCTGTCCAGGTTTAATTTATTTCTGATGCTGTGCCTTCTTTGATCGATGGTAGAAACGGAAAGGCTTAGCAAAGTTGCAATTTCCTTCGAAGGAAGGTTCATCCTTAGCAACGCACACATCTGCAATTCACTCCGGCTTAATTTAGGATTGATGTCCATCAATTTTTCATAAAATCCATCGTGCATCTGTGTAAACATCTGTTCAAAATCAGAAAGTGGCTCCCGGTTAACTTCAAACATAATTTCCTGTATAGTGCGTGAAAACTCTTCCTGGTCTTTTTTTCGTGCCAGGCGCGTTACAAATGGCCCTAACTTTTCCTTTACTGAGTGATTAACACGGGCTATACCCGCCTGCTTGAGGGTCTGATATACCAGCTCTTGTTCTTTTTTTTCAAGATTTAAACGGTAATGCTCAGCCTCTTCTTCCTGTAATTTCTTTTCCAGTTTCAGCTTTTCTTGTTGCGCTTTACGTTGTTCATTTTCTTTTTCCAGAACCAGCGAGTGCTTTTGTGCTGCATTTTTTTTGCTGCGAACCCAAAGCACAATCAGCAATGATATCACTAATAAAACAGCTATTGCTATCAAAAGGTAAGCCCTCATGAGCTTTTCGCGTTGTTGTTCCTTTTTGAGCCTTAAGATTTGAGCTTCCTTTTTCTGCGTGCCGTAACGCGTTTGCAATTCCATGATTTCGCGGTGCTTTTGCGCGCTGCTCAGGCTATCGCGCATGGCCGCCATTTTTTCATGGAAATGAAGCGCCTGTGCCTTATCATTCTTATACTTGTATGCCTTATACAAGCTATTATAAAGCTCTACCAGCGTGTTAAACTTATATTTTTCTCCTATTTTAAGGCTTTTGTTTAGCAGATATATGGCCGTATCAAGTTTATCGCGGTTCATATAAAAGTCTCCCAAATTGGCATAATTAAGAAAAATCCCGTAAGGTATATTCTCTTTTTCAGATAACTCAAGCGATTGGTTATAGCTTTCTAAAGCCATGCTATAGTTTTG
>CAYXJS010000175.1:2299-4167 GCA_964465045.1 uncultured Bacteroidales bacterium
TTTCAGATAACTCAAGCGATTGGTTATAGCTTTCTAAAGCCATGCTATAGTTTTGTTGGATTTCATAAATGTTTGCCTTATTCATCAGGCTCTGGGCTACAAGTTGTTTTAGCCCTGCCGATTGTGCCAGCTTTTTTGAGCGGCGATAACAAAACAAGGCAGAATCATACATTTTTTCCCTTTTATAAGAAACCCCTAAATCGGCATAAGCAAATGCCAGATGTTTCGTAGAGTCTTTGTGCTTGCGGTAAGCTTTAACAGCGCGATCGTAAAAGTCTATGGTAAGGCTATCATAGCCCATCTCTGCCTGAATGGTGGCCATGTTGGCATAGGCAGCCCCCAAATGCAAAGGATATTCTCCCTTTTTCAGCAGTTTTTCGGCTTCAAGCAGTACCTGCATAGCTTCTTCATATTCACCCGCTCCATAAAGCGCTGCGCCTTTGCTGGAAAGGTTTTCCCCTAGCTCCTTTTTATTTTCGCTTTGCCGGTAAAAATCAATCACTTTATCATAGAGGATCAATGCCGAATCATAATGATTTTGTAAATTGTATACATAAGCCAATTCTGAACGATACTGAGCAATTTCCCTTGAATCATTTGTTTTGCGGGCTTTGTTCAATGCATCACGAAAAGCCATTTTTGCTGAATCATACTTGGCTTGCTGAATATAGGAGCGACCCCTGGCTTTAATCCGCTCCATGGATGTTTTTTCTGTTGACGCCTCCGCTTTATGATTTGATTGTTGCGACAAAGCATTATTTAAAAGAGAAACACCCGGAATCACTCCAACTGCAGCGTAGTTCACAGGCTGATGAAAATAAAAAGCTGCTGTGTTTTCTTGTGTTATCAAAAGCAGGATGAATACCAGCAATGGCATTATCCTTTTTGGCATAGTAAATCTCATGGGCTCCAATTCAGTAGTCGACTTTAAAGTACGAATATAAGAAATTTATCTTATGGCAAGATCAATTTCCTGAACCTATGCTAATCCAATCCCAGCGTTCTCAAAAACTCAAAAAGTTGTTTTTTGCTTACGGGTTTTTCAATGTAGGAGTCGCAGCCTGCTTTTAGGGCTAACTGTTCATCTCCTGTCATAGCATAAGCTGTAACGGCAATTACAGGCAATTCGGGTCTAACCCTCTTTATCTCTTTTGTGGCATGATAACCATCCATGCCGGGCATGCGGATATCCATGAAAACCAGTTTTATATTCTCATCGGTTTTGCAAAACTCAACTCCTTCCTCTCCATTTTGCGCCTCCAGTATGGTTAACCCTTTCCTTTGAAGAATTTTTCTCAGATAAATACGGTGCGTTCTGTCGTCTTCTACAATCAACACAGTATCCTTTTTCGTTAAGTTTCCCATCAATTTGTCTTGAGGCGTTTGGTTTTTAAACTCTACCGGAACATCAAAGGTAACTTTTGTTCCCTTGCCCTTTTTCGAGTGGATTTTTACATTTCCACCCAGCAACCTTGCAATGCCTTTTACAATAGAAAGGCCTAAGCCACTGCCTTCGTATTCCCGGGTGCTGCTGTTATCCTCCTGCACAAATACCTTGAATATTTCGTTTTGCAAATCCTCATCAATACCAATTCCTGTATCTTCTACATATCCATGAAATCTATCATCCTTTATAAAAAAGCCGGCACGAACAGAACCTTTTTCTGTAAACTTAAACGCATTTTCAAGCAATTGGGTATACATTTTATGAATCAACTCGCTATCAGAAGCAATTTGCAAAAACTCATCCGGGATATCCGTTTCAAAGGCTACGTTTGTATCTTTATAATAATCTTCGAACTCTTCTGCTATCCGCTCTAAAATCTCAGCAGGAGAAAAAGTGCTGATGGTTTTTTCCAGGTTTCCTG
>CAYXJS010000175.1:4267-6015 GCA_964465045.1 uncultured Bacteroidales bacterium
CGCTCTAAAATCTCAGCAGGAGAAAAAGTGCTGATGGTTTTTTCCAGGTTTCCTGAGGTGAGCATCGAAATATCCATGTAATCGGTCATGGTCTTCATCAACCTGCGGCTGTTGGTTTGCATCAGCTTCAGATACTCTTGTGCCTCCTCATGTGATGTGTCATCCTGCGCTAACAATTCGGCAAAGCCCAGAATGCCGTTTAGCGGGGTTCTCAGTTCATGCGAAATGTTATTCAAAAAGGCTGTTTTAAGCTCATCAGCTTTCTGCGCCCTTTCTTTTTCTTCTATAAGATTCTGTTCTAACCGGGAACGCTTTTTTAAGTTGACCAGCATTTTTGCAAACAAATTCAACAATACTTGCTGCTCTTCTCCGGGAAATTTATGCTCTCTTACCCAGTCAAAACCCACAAAACCAATAAGCTTTCCTTCTTCCATCATAGGGATGGTGAGTAAACTCTTTACATTTTGAGGTTCTAATATTTGCCGGACCCCGCTTTCTTTATCCAGCGCAAACACATCCGGTATATTCATCGACTCCCCTTTTAAATGTGAAGCAACCCAATCGGGTATCATGCTCAAAGGGACATCCTGAAGGTTTTCAATCTGGGGCGAAATTCCCTCTGCACACCATTCATAGGTGTTACGCGTAACCTGTTCAGTCCAAATGTAATCAAAGATATACGCCCGGTCGGCTTGCGCAAACTCTGCCATCTCTCTTAAAGAATCCTGAACCCCCTCATCAATATCTGCTAAGGGAAGATTAATGTTTTTCAGCGCTACATTCATCAGAACGCCCTGGAAATCTGACTTTCTTTGCAACTGCTGATGAGCTTTTACATTATCTGTAATGTCCCGTGCTGCAGCATAAACAAACCCATCCTGATAACTTGCCCGCCATTCAAAATAACGATATCGATTGTCTTTGGTAACATACCGGTTTACAAAACCGCTTATGACAGATTCATCAGCTAGCTTCTTCATAGCCTGAGTAGTAGGTTCCATGTCATCAGAATGAATAAATTCATGAAACTTACGCCCAAGCAATTCATCTGTTTCGTATCCAAGGTGGCTCTTCCAGGTTTCGTTTAATCGTAATATGTGGCCATACTTATCTGATATAACAATCAGTTCAGGGCTTACTTCAAACACCTGGCTCAACTGCTGCTTGCTATGGTAGTAATCCAGCATCATACCAGCCTGCCTGGCATACATTTCCACAAGCTTTTCATTGTTGAACTTTTCACCGGGCTTCAACATAAGGGTGAAATCGCCCAGCACTTTCCCTGCGCGGGCAATACTGACTAAATATACTTCACCAATATTGAAAAGGCTAGCCAGTTTCCGGGTTAAGTTATTGTCTAAGCTATCAGAGGTAAGCTGCCATAAAGACGAAAAATGAGTTATGCTACGTGCATATAAATTTTCCAGTCGTTCCTGATCATGATCCCAGTGTTTGCCTTCCGGGTTAAAACCTAAAAATGAAGCCGCTTTCTCTACATCCTTCCGTATACCAGCTATAGCTTTGGTCTGAAAAGATTTTCCGATGAAATCCATGATATTAAACGCCACATACTGGGCACCGCTTATCTCTTTCATATCCTGGCTCATCTTCTGAAAATCGGGGGTATCTGAACTATCGTCAAACATGCTACAGAGACTGTCCGTCAGGTATTTTTCTGAGGTAACATCAATAAATGTGGTTGAAAAATATCCCTTTTCCGTTGAAAAAGCCTGAACGCGAAACCATTT
>CAYXJS010000176.1:0-5979 GCA_964465045.1 uncultured Bacteroidales bacterium
TCCATAGTCTTCGCCGGTTTAAACGGGCAAAAATAAGGGTTTTATTGTGAAAAGTATTGTATTTTTGCATTACTGGTTATGTTCAGGAGAATATAAAGATGATATATGTCGTTGCCTGTAACAGAACATCAAAATCATGATAAAAAAGCTTTCTGATAAACAATAATTTAAAGTTAGTTATGCCAGAATAGGCTCAGAAATAGTAATTTGAACTGAATAAGCAAATACAATGAAACAGCTTACTATAAATATCAGCGAAAATAAATTCCATACATTTCTAGAGTTTATTAAAACACTGGATTATGTGGAAGTGCCTGAAGTAGAAGAGGAGGCTTTGGAAGAACTGTACAAGAGTTTGAATCAGGTTAAGCAAATGCGGGAAGGTGAAATTGAAAAACAATCAGCGGAAGATTTCTTAAATGAATTATAGTATTTATCTTACACCGGATTTCAAAAAGCTTTTCAAAAAACTAAGTAAAAAATATCCTTCTTTGAAAACTGATCTGGAGGGATTGATTGAAAGACTTAAAAAACAACCTGATACTGGAATTCATCTTGGTCATGGAGTTTATAAAGTAAGATTGGCTATTGCATCCAAGCATAGAGGAAAATCCGGCGGGGCAAGGGTTATTACTTACTTGATAACAGATGATAATGAGGTTTACCTGGTATTTATTTATGACAAGAACCAGCTTGATAACATTTCCAAAAAACAAATATTTGATATACTCAAAAGGGCAGGACTTTTGAATTAAGGTGTCTGATGTTTTAAATTTCTTGAGCGATTCATAAGAAACAGATATTGACTTCTTTTCGTGAAGCATTTTAAAACTCATCCAATGACCTGCGTGGCTTTTCGCTTAGTTCTTTAAAATCTGAAGGACTCAGACCGGTAATTTGCTTAAACTGCCTGCTTAAATGGGCTACGCTTGAGTAACCTAATCTGAATGCGATTTCTGATAACGTCAGTTCTTTGTAGGTTAGAAGTTCTTTTACTTTTTCGATCTTTTGCAGAATAATATAACGCTCTATAGTAATGCTTTCTTTGGATGAAAATGTCTTGCTGATGGAATAATAATCTTTATTGAGGTGTCGCTGCAAATAATCCGATACATTTTCTTTTTGAAGCTCTTCGCCGCCATGATGTATTCTTTCGATGATGAGTGTTTTTACCCTGTTAATTAGTTTTACTTCACTATCCTCCAGAAGCTCAAACCCCAGCCTTTGCAGTTCTTTGCTGATTAAAGAATAGTCTACATCTTCATCATTGGCTATAAACTTCACTTCGCCCAACTGTACATCCAGCACTTCATAACCCAGTTCCATAAACAAGTCTTCCACAGCTTTTATGCATCTGGGGCAAACCATATTTTTGATATGCAGAATTTGCGTTTTCATCCTTTCAAAAGTATGAATTTTATTTAAATGAACAGGGCTAATATGATATATTTCAAGTTATTCATAAATATAGGCTGAATTTGCTGGAAATGAGACATTACATACAAATTCATCTATAGTTTTAATAACAAAACTGTCAGAACCCTATCTAAAAGGCTCTGACAGTTTTGTTATAAGAAGTAATTAAGCGATCAATTTACTCATTCCACTGAGGAATTCTACCTGGCGTATATGGCGCTTTTAAGGTTTCCAGTTCTTCCTCAAGCGGAAGAATCTTTTCATTGTACAATGATTTCAGCTCTTCCAGAACCAGCGGGAATTCATCAGCAAGGATATCATAAAGCTGCTTTTCCGTATTTGAAATATCTGAAGTAGACCTCCAATGGGTATAAACCATATTGTTGAGGCGTTCATTAAGCGCAACAGGTGCAGGCGGATTTTCTTCGCGGCTTGCCGGCGGAGTGCGTCCCTCAAATTCGTAGATGATATCATCCAGTTCTTTATCGATTTGCCGGGTTCGTTTAATCAGGTCATAACCGGCTCCCGAAGTTCGATAAGTCACCTGTCGCAATTGCTGCATTCGCTCTTTCAAGTCTTTAGCCCATGAATAGGTGCCTTTCATAACCCGGGATAATTCATGCATTTTTTGCTGGAATGCTACCATCTCAGCATGGTCTGAAGCCGGCAAAGTGCGGTTGTTCAGCAAACGGCATTCAAAAGGCTTAGGTTCTGTCAGCTCGGTAATTTCTCCATTTTGATATAGCGAAAGTTTTACGTTATACTCTCCTGGAACAGCGAGCATTCCACTACCACCATCTTTCATTGGGTTAAAGTCATTGTCACTTGTTTGTGGATTTACGCTTTCATAGCGGAAATTCCAGTGTATCTGATTAATTCCTTTCGAAGCTGCTTTGGTTAAGCGGCGAACGTGATTTCCGTCTGCATCAGAAATATCAAAAATCAAATGAGGTTTTGATTCAAAATCCTCGTCGCGAAGCCTGGATTGATCTGGCATTGGGATGCGCTCTTCTTTGGGATCGAGCTCTTTTTCCTTGCTTTTACGCTTTTGCTTTAGCGTTTTAGGCGAATCTCCCAAATAGTATGTAATGGCAGCGCCAAACTCAGGGTTTTTTCCGAGAAACTCAGTAGAGCCCTGACCATACTTATTTCCTTTTTGCGTAAACATTAATGCCTCAGGAATCTCAAAAATATGAGCTTCTTTTTCCATTACCTCATTGCTGATTTCCCTCAAAGGAGAATAATCATCCAAAATATAAAATCCTCGCCCGAAAGTAGCCAAAGCAAGGGCATTCTCTTCTTCATGAATGGCCATATCCCTCACAGAAATTGTAGGAATTCCGGATTTCAGTTGCGTCCAGTGCTCCCCTCCATTAAGTGTTACATAAGCGCCAAACTCCGTTCCGGCAAACAGAATATCAGGGTTTATATGGTCCTGAACTATAGTATGAACAGTTTCGTCTTCCGGGAGGTCACCGGAAATGGGTTTCCAGCTTTTCCCCTTATCTGTACTTTTCAGCACATAGGGCTTGAAATCATCTCTTTTCCGGTTATCGAAAGTAGCAAAAACCACATTTGCATCATGTTTGGAGGCATAAATATCGCTCACATAAGTATATTCAGGTACGCCGGGAAACTTCTTTGTTTTTCGCCAGTTATCCGCATCTTCTGTCACCTGAATCAATCCGTCATCCGTACCCACATAAATCAAATCTTCCTGCAGCCGGCTTTCATCCAGCGATACAATAGTTCCGTAAAGGGATGTGGATACATCCTTTCTTACGGCTTCATAACTCCAGTAATGCCCCATCACTTTCCACTTATTCCTGTCGAGTGAGCGAGTAAGGTCATCACTGATAACTTCCCAGGTCATGCCGCGGTCATCGCTTCTGAATAGTTTGTTTGCGGCAGCATACAACCTTGTGTTGTTGTGCGGACTGATAATCAGCGGAGCGTTCCAGTTCCAGCGATAAGAATCCTCTCCCTTCCGCGGACGGGGCTTAATCATAATACTTTCATCACTCTGGCGATCATAGCGGATGCTATTGCCATACTGATATTCAGAATATACAATATCCGGGTTTTCAGGGTCTATGGCCTGCCAGAAACCATCTCCCCCAAGGGTTACCTGCCATTCTCCTTTGGGAATTCCATTGCTGTGACGAGTTTGGCTGGGACCTCCTAATGAGTTGTTATCCTGCGTTCCGCCATAGATGCGATAAAACGGCTTGGTGTTGTCTACATTTACGCGATAAAACTGCATCACCGGGAGGTTAGGCACATGCCTGTAGTGTTCGCCGGCATCATATGTGATATAAATACCGCCATCTCCTCCAATAATAAACTGGTCGGTATCTTCCGGGTTAATCCATAGAGCATGATCGTCTACGTGACGCTTGTTCAGGTTCAGTCTTTTAAATGTTTTCCCTCCATCTTCCGAGTAATGGGAGTAAGTTTCTACAGAATAAACTTTATCTACATCCTTCGGATCGCAGAATATTTCATTATAATACTGCCCGCTGGAGTGATGATCACTTCTGCGCTCCCAGCTTTCGCCGCGGTCTGTAGAGCGGTAAAAACCACTTTTGTCTTCAGCTGCTTCTACTATCAGGTATAGCACATCCGGGTCTACCGGTGAAATATCAATTCCCATACCACCGATATGAACTTTAGGCAGGCCACTCATAATTTTCCGCCAGTTTTCTCCGGCATCTGTAGATTTATACACTTTCGATTCCGGACCGCCACCTATCTTTGTATGCACATGCCTTCTGCGTTGCTCTGAAGTAGCATACAACACATCGGGGTCTCTCGGATCGTGAATTACATTGTTGATACCGGTATGCTCACTCACTTCCAGGATTTTTTCCCAGTTTTCACCACCATCGGTGGTTTTATAAAGTCCTCGCTGTCCGCCGGGCCCCCAGGCAGAGCCTTCTGCAGCTATATAAACGGTTTCGCTATCGCGTGGGTCCACTAAAATCATCCCGATATGACGAGACTCTTTGAGGCCCATATTCTTCCAGGTTTTTCCGCCGTCCATCGTTTTATAAACGCCATCACCATACCCAAGAGCGCGCTGGTGGTTGTTCTCTCCGGTGCCCGCCCATAATACATTCGGATTGTTGGGGTCCATTTCCAGGCAACCAATAGCATAAGCGCCATAATTCTCAAAAACCGGTTCAAATGTTGTGCCGGCATTCGTGGTCTTCCAGATATTTCCTGAAGCAACACCTACATAGTACTCGCTGTGGTTTTCCGGGTTTACGGCAAAATCAGAAATGCGTCCCGAGGCGTACCCCGGCCCAATAGAACGGAATTTAAGCCCACTTATTTGGGCAGATGTAAGCGTGTCGTGCACATCGTCTTTTTTCTTAGCTGTTGCAGGCCAGGCAAGCAAAAAAACCAGCAATAGCGTGAATAGTAATTGTAAATTTTTCATTGGTTCGTGTGTTTTTAATAGAATTTGTTGTTAAAATTAGAAAAATCAACCGATCCTGTGTAAGGGATTTTACTTATTTATTATGGTTCAACACAAAAATACTGTTTTCCAGTATATCTTGCTATTACTTTGAGTATGCTCAGAGGGTTTGGATGCTTTTGGCTGAATCACTACCTTGCGCCAAATTTTGAGCCGATGGAGTGGTACATGATATTAGGTGTAATTGCAGTTGGAATCCTGGTGGGATTTATCAATACACTTGCCGGGAGTGGTTCAGTGATCAGTCTGCCCCTGCTGATTTTTCTGGGATTACCGGCTACTGTTGCCAACGGCACAAACCGTGTTGGTATTTTGCTGCAAACTATTGTGGGGGTCGGGGTATTTCACCAGAAAAACAAAATCGATTATCGAAGAGGTTGGTTCCCCTCACTGGTTGCCGTAGTTGGTTCTCTAGTCGGCGCTGCCATAGCCGTTGACATCAACGAGGTTTTAATGGAGCGCCTGATAGGGGTTGTCATGGTAATCATGTTTTTCGTCATTCTATACAAACCCAAACGCTGGATTACAGAAAAGAAAGAAATTACTCCCGGCAAGGTATGGATTCAGATAGTGGTATTCTTTTTTATTGGTTTGTATGGCGGACTCATACAAGCCGGTGTAGGTATATTCCTGCTTGCCGCCCTTGTTTTGAGCGCCGGATATGATTTGGTAAGAGCGAATGCGCTAAAATTGCTGGTTGTATTAGCTTATACTCCTTTTGCATTGGTATTGTATATCGTTAACGACCAAGTGTGGTGGAGTTACGGCATTATTCTGGGTATTGGCAGTATGGCAGGCGCATACCTGGCTACAAAATTTGCTTTGCACTGGGGTCCCAAATACATCCGTTACATTTTGCTGGTAATGATAGTGATTTCAGCGCTGGAATTGTTTGGTGTTTTCGACTGGGCTTACACATTTATAGCAGTTTAAAAGCAGAAACTACAACCTGTAAACCTTTCCCAAAATTTTATAACATCTTACAAGCCTGACGATGCTACTTTTGCGCTTGTATGACCACAGAAAGAACAAAAATATTTCCGGTAAAAGGCATGACATGTGCTTCATGTGCATCCAGCGTG
>CAYXJS010000177.1:0-5977 GCA_964465045.1 uncultured Bacteroidales bacterium
CAATTGGCTTTTTACTAAATGGAATTTCTGCAATAAAATCGCTGAGACTTCGGGAGGAGATTTAGAGGGGTAAAAGAGAGAGATAGCACGATAATACGAGAGTACGATAGTGCGATTTGGCGAAGAAGGGCGATGAGTGCGGAAGCAAAAGCGCCAACGGCGCAAAATCAATAGTTTACCCTGTGAAATCTCTTTTTATTTCACTGGGGTTTACCCCGCTTGCCCCGTTGATTTCTTTTAATCAACTGAGGTTGATTCTTTTCCCAATCAACCGGGGCATAGGGTCAAGCCCTATGTAAATATGATACCAAATCAAAAAAAGCCCTGAAAGGGCGAAATCAAAAGCGACTACCCAAAGCGACCTGACAGCGTGGCCGCAGGCCTCCTGTCAGCGTCTGTGCGAAACGATATAAAGATTTAAATCCCCGGCAAAGCACCAGCCACCAGCAAGAAAAAAAGAGGACAAAATCATTTCGGATTAACTATCCTACTTCGCAATTTTTCAAGATTCCTATCACCGCCTCCGCATGGAATCTACATCCATCCAATCAATGACAATCAAATGACCACAAATTACGCACTTCAGTGCAAATGACCATCAATTACGTCCCGAAACTTCGGGACAAATCACAATGAATTACAATCAATTTCTACTGAATTACCACCAATGACCATCAAATGACTACTAATGACAATGAATGACCACTTAATGACCACCAATTACGCACTTCAGTCACTCCGCATAGAATCTACATCCATACAATAAAGAAAGGGGATGGAATCCCTGTGATTGCATATCATCCCAATTCATTATAACTTTGATGAAAATTAATCAGCCATGCAAAGCATAATTGTAACACCAAAAAACAAAAAATCAGGGTTGTTCCTGAAGAAACTCTTATCAAAGCTTACCGATGTAAAAAGCGTTGAAGTAATTGAAGATAAGCAGGAAAAGCCTTTTGTTGTTTTGTCAGAAAGTGCCCTAGAGAAAGAATGGAATAGTGAAGAAGATAATATTTGGGATGAATGGGCTGAAAAAAAGCTTAAAAAATCAGGGCTGTGATGTTCTGCCAGGGAGATATTGTAATCATTCCGGTTCCATTTACTGATAATGTGGGATACAAATTATACCAATTGTATTTCAAAGTAAGCTTGAGCGAAACACTGAAATTACAATGGTTAATGCCGATATGCAATTGAAGAGGCTTAAGGAGCGAAGCGAACTTAAGGCTCATTTCAATTGATAATCGGTATTGCGCCCGGCTGTTATCATTTCTAACGAAACGGTTCATCGAACAGGTGATGTGATGATAGTTCAAATCACCTCAAAACAGAAAAATGACCATCTCAGTATCAGTCTTTCGAATGAAGACGTATCAGAAAATCTACCCGCAAAAAGTTATATTCGTTTTCATAAAATATTTGTTCTCGAACAAAGTCTCATAAAGGGAAAAGTTTCCCGATTGAAAAAGGATAAGTACCACGAACTTGTCAAAGAAATTAAGCTTATTATAACTTCAAAGCAAAGCTGAGGATTGGTGCTCTTTGTGGTGTATCGATAGTTATCGGGATTGTGGTTAAAACGAACGGTTATTCATCCATCATCTTAAATCCCCTGGGATTTATATGTTTATAGCAACAGCAGGCCCAATGGCATCCATCGACTCCAGCGGAGTCGGATATGGAAAGAACGTCATGCCGCCCAAATATTCGACCCTTCCAGGGTCGTGAGATTCTCACGGGAATTTCGACATACTATACACATGTAATGCCTCCGGCATCAAGAGGTTTTAACCCATCAACCCAAAAGCACCAACCACCAGATGGAAGAAGAGAAAAGTAAATAGTAGGTAGTATGTAGTAAATAGTAGGGCTCATAGGTCAGGGGGCAAGAGCAAAGAGCCAAGAGTGAAGAGGAACGAATCGGGAAAACTGACCCCGATGAAATATTCTCTTCCGATAAAAATCGGAATCGAATTTCATGGTTTACCCTATGAAATACGAAGTAAACTTCATTAGGGGGCAAGCAACTGAAAACTGACAACCGATAAACTGATAACCGACAACTGCCCTCAATGACTCATTTGACGTATGACGGTATTAAGAGCTTGGTGCCCTGAGCCGTCACAATTTTTATTAATTTTGCTAAAAAAGAAAGGAAACATGGAAGCATTGACAATACATCCACAAAACAACGAACAGTTAAAGGCTATTAAATCCGTTTTAAAAGCCTTAAAAATCCCTTTTTACAAAAGTCCTTATAATCCTGAATATGTTAAAAAAATTCAGGAGTCAGAGAAACATCAGGAGGGTGCGATTATCTTAGAATCTGAAGAAGATATTAGCAATTATTTTAAGAATTTTGAATCGGATGTACAAGGTTAAAATTTTACCGCAAGCCGACAAAGATATTCGCAGCTACCAAAAAGCAGGAAATAAAAAAGCAATCCAAAAGATCCATGCTATTTTAAAAGAACTGCAAGAGCATCCAACAACCGGAACAGGTCAGCCAGAAAGACTTAAATACGAACTTACTGGTTATTGGAGCCGTCGAATTGATAAAAAGAACAGACTAACATACCGTATTGAAGAAGATGTAATAACAGTAGTTATCGTATCAGCAATAGGTCATTACATATAACCTGCACATTCACTCCCCTTTCTCCATAATTCTTTAAGGTTTAAACCGAATCAACGCCTTGTAAGCACCCTACCTGCTGGATATTCCGTCCATACTTTGCCACCTAAAAGACCTGAAAGGGCGAAATATAATAGCCCAGGGTGAAGCCCTGGGTAAAAATCCGCGATCCCGCCCCAAAAAGCCCTGAAAGGGCTGAATGAGAATAGCTCCGGGTTTCAACCAGGGGTTTGAAAGCGCCCCAGAACCCCAGCCCCCCACCGCCGTCGCCACCAGCCCAATCGAAGCCCCAGACTCAAAACAGGCGGAACCATCCAAGATATTGAAACCTGGCAAAAGCTCTGAAAGGGTGACATCAAACCACGGGAAAAGCCCCGCAGGAGAGCACTTATGGTAGCAGCTCGTCTTCAATTGGAGATTGGAACTTTGATATTGGAATTTTTCGCTTAGATGCAGCGCACCGGACATATCAAAACGTCCTTACCCATCATCGCTGCAATGCCGCTTAGTTTGAAATCAAATATCCAAAACAATTGCATCGAGATCTTTCACATCTTTGAAGTCTTTATCTGCTGTTAACAAGGGAATATTAAGCCATTGGGAAGTGGCTCCAATTATAGCATCGGGCTATAAAATCAATCCCATTCATTCCTTATCTCTTTTTGCCATTTTACCGGGTCAATATCCAGGTTTAGTTTCCCATAATATTTAAAAGGATTCTTCTTCCTCTTAATTATGTGATGTTTTAAAGCTCTAATGGCTTTATTTACATCCATTTTCGATGCATTTTTCTTTATTTCAATAATCATTCGAAAGGCCTTTCTTTTTTTTCGATATTATTTTCAAAATTAATTAATTTTTTTCTGTAAAATGGCTTCTTATTCAGTTTTATTCACAAATCATTACCTGCGAAATCAAAAAAACCTTATTTACATTCTCTTAACCATAGTAGCCAGTGTCGTGTCAATGCTGTTGTGTCGGTTAGTCGCAGTTATTTTTCCGCAGCCCATGTTTCGCGAACCTAAAGCGTAGTCCCTTCACCCGATCAATGCCAGCGAAACATGTGGCGGAGGAATCTATTATAGCAAGGCCAAACAACATGTCAAAAGGCCCCGAAGGGGCCAAACATCAATAGTTTACCCCGTTTACCCCGCCTGCCCTGTGGTCATATTCCAGACCACCGGGGCTTGTCCCGTTGATTCTCTTCCCAATCAACTGGGGTTGATTCTATTTTTAATCAACTGGGGTTGATTTTCTTCCCAATCAACTGGGATGAAATCTTATTTATTTCACTGGGACTAATCAACTTTTTGACTAATTAACTATTTAACTAATCAACTATTCTACTTCTTCATTAGTCCCGAAACCTCTGGATGGAATTTCTACATCCATTCATCAAAAAAGGGGGTAGAAAACCTGATACTTTTCCTTTCAAACGAATAAAATATTATATATTTGTTCTTTAGCAACGAACAGTAGCAAATAAAGATGAATAAAGAACGGCTCAAAGAAATTATGCTGGATCAGCGAGAAGTGTTTAATAGCCAAACACACCTGATTACCCGTGATGTCAATCTGGAAAAATACGTATCTACCGGCTTAATCGTTATCATTTCGGGAATCCGAAGGTGCGGAAAATCTTCTTTACTCTACCTCATCAAAGAAACGATGAACCTCCCGGAAGCCTCATATTGTTATTTTAACTTTGATGATGAACGCGTTCAGCCGGAGAAGGATGTTTTTACGGAGATATTGGCTTTACACCTTGAAATGTACGGTAAGGAACCTGTTCTTTTTTTTGATGAGGTGCAAAACATACCCGGGTGGGAGAAATTTATCAATCGCATGTATGAGCAAGGCGTCAAGGTATTCGTCACCGGCTCCAATGCAAAGTTACTAAGTTCCGAAATCTCAGGCAGTCTCACCGGAAGAAACAGGGTATTAAAGCTTTTCCCATTTTCATTTTCCGAATACCTGCGATATATCCGTCATAGCTATAATCCTGAGCAACTCAGCTCAAAAAATAAGGCCCTTTTGCTGAAGGATTTTAACCATTACGTTGAAACAGGTGGGTTTCCTATGGTGGTTAAAGAAAATGATACCGAACTGATGCATGCCTACTTCCAGGATATTCTTTATCGCGATATAGTGGCACGCTACAGGCTAAGCCAGGTAAATGAAATCAGGCAGATTGGGCTCTATTTTGCTTCCAATACCGGAAAATTATTCTCCTACGCCACACTGCAGGAAGTTTCCGGCGTAAAAAGTACCAGCTCTGTAAAAGAATATCTGGACTATTATGAACAAACCTACCTGTTTTTTTTCCTGAAAAAATTTGATTTCTCCGTGCGAAAGCAACAGATAAACCGGCGCAAAGTGTATGCCGCTGACCCTGCTGTGGTGCACCGGCTGGGGTTCAACTTCTCCGCCAATAAAGGAAGAGTACTAGAGAACATTGTTTTTCTGGAACTGATCAGGCGCAACAAAGAGGTGTATTACCATTCGGGGAAATATGAATGTGATTTTGTAGTGAAGGAAGGACTGAAGGTAACTTCAGCCTTACAAGTAGCTTACAGTCTTCACTCAGAGAATTACGAACGCGAATACCGGGGACTGGAAGAAGCTATGGAATCCTATGACGCTCCATCAGGTTTATTGCTGGTTTATGATCAAGATGAAAGTCTGCCACCAAAAAAGGGAATTAATGTAGTGCCCGTGTGGAAATGGCTCCTTGAGCCTGGCAAATAAAGAGGCCGCAAGAGCCCTGAAAGGGCGAGTTCCTCCACCACAAAAAGACCTGACAGCGTGGCCGCAGGCCTCCTGTCAGCGTCTGAGAGAAGCGGCGAGCTGGCGATGATGCGAGCTGGCGAGTTGGCGAAAGGGGCAAATGGTAAAAGCCCTGAAAGGGCGACATCATAAAAAGGGTTTAAATCCCCGCCAAAGCCCCAGCCTCCAACAAGAAAAAAAGAGAACTAAATAATTTCGGATTAACTATTCTACTTCGCAATTTTGCATGATTCCTATCACCGCCTCCGCATGGAATCTACATTCAGCCATCCATCCAATCAATAACCATCAAGTGACTACCAATGACAATGAATGACAACAAATTACGCACTTCAGTGCAAATTACCCCAGTGAAATATGCTTCTAAAGTCGCATTTCACAGGACAGGCAATCAATTACAATGAATTACCACCAATGACTACCAATGACAACCTAATGACCATCAATTACGCGCATAAGCGCAAATTACGCACTTCAGTCACTCCGCATAGAATCTACATCCATACAATCAAAAAAGGGGATGGAAACCCTGGGCCGAACTGGCAAATTAGC
>CAYXJS010000178.1:0-5971 GCA_964465045.1 uncultured Bacteroidales bacterium
ACAAAAGATTCAAGTTCTTCTTCTGTTGGTCTGATAAACATGTTTTTAACAAAATGAGCAGCCCAGGCTACTTCTGTGATAACGCGAATGCGCAGGCGTGTGCTTTCGTTAGCTCCCGCATAGCCATCCATTACATACAAGCGCTTTTGCGTTGCGAGATGGTCGGTGCTGTTTTTTTTCAGTTCGTACCAGATTTCTTTGTTGATAGGTTTGTTGTCTGATGCCGGACGGTGTTCATTTCTCCACCACACATGGTCTTTGGTTGCAGGCTCGGATACGATGTACTTGTCCTTGGGCGAACGGCCTGTGTAAATACCTGTATCTACTGCTACGGCGCCAAACTCGGTCTCAACACCTTTTTCATAGCCCTCCAGGTCCGGGTCTGTTTCATACTCAAACAGCGCCGCGTAAGAAGGATTGTGAATCACTTCTTCTACTCCTGAAATGCCATAATCTTCCAGACTTTTGTTGATATTTTTTACTGCCATAAACGGTTAATAATTAAGTTTAACATTTTAATGCAGGCAAAAGTATGAATTTATCGAAAATATGCTTGTATTAATGTATATAAATTTGACCAATTCTTAAATATTTGTATAAAAAAAGCCATCCCCCGGAGCGGATGGCTTTCCACTAAGTATTATGAAACGTTTATTGTTTTTCTTTGAGTGCGGCGTGAGCAGCAGCCAGGCGAGCCACAGGCACGCGGAACGGCGAACAGCTTACGTAGTTCATGCCTACGCGGTGGCAGAATTCAACTGAGCTGGGTTCTCCTCCGTGCTCTCCGCAGATTCCAACTTTGAGTTTGCTGTTGGTTTGGCGGCCTTTTTTGGTACCCATTTCTACGAGCTGCCCAACACCTTCCTGGTCAAGCACCTGGAACGGGTCTTCTTTTAAGAGGCCTTTGTTCAGGTAAATTGGCAGGAACTTGCCGGCGTCGTCGCGCGAATAGCCAAAGGTCATCTGCGTCAGGTCGTTGGTGCCGAAAGAGAAGAATTCAGCCGATTTGGCGATTTCATCTGCCACCAGCGCTGCGCGAGGTGTTTCAATCATCGTACCTACAAGAAATTCAATCTCTGAATTTCGCTCTGCAAAAACCTCTTTTATCGTAGAACGTACGATGTCTTCCTGCATTTTCATTTCAGCAAGCGTACCTGTAAGCGGAATCATAATTTCCGGGATGGCGGTGATGCCCTTTTCTTTGAGGTCTAAGGCTGCTTCAATAATGGCGCGGGTTTGCATTTCTGTAATTTCAGGATAGGTGTTTCCTAAGCGACATCCGCGGTGTCCGAGCATTGGGTTCACTTCATGCAGAGAATCAATTTTACTCCTGATTTCCTCTAAAGTCATGCCCATGTCTTCAGCCAGCTCTTTTTGCTGCTTTTCTTCGTGCGGCACAAATTCGTGCAATGGCGGATCGAGCAGGCGAACCGTTACAGGCAAGTCTTTCATTGCTTTGAAGATGCCTTCGAAATCCTCGCGTTGCAGCGGCAATAATTTATCCAGGGCTTTCCGGCGACCTTTTTCATCGCGAGAGAGAATCATTTCACGCATGGCCTTGATCTTATCTTCAGCAAAGAACATGTGTTCTGTGCGGCAAAGACCAATGCCTTTAGCTCCAAAATCGCGTGCTTTCAGCGAATCTTTAGGTGTATCGGCATTCGTACGAACCGCTATAGTAGCGTATTTGTCAGACAGCTCCATCAGTTTACCGAAGTCGCCACTTAATTCCGGGTCTTTGGTTTTTACTTTGTCTTTATAAACTTCACCGGTAGACCCATTGAGTGAAATCCAGTCGCCTTCCTGGTAAGTGATGTCGTCGATGGTCATGGTGCGCTTCCTATAGTTGATAGAAACAGCTCCGGCTCCTGAAACGCAGCATTTACCCATTCCACGTGCTACCACGGCAGCATGAGAAGTCATTCCTCCGCGAGCTGTTAAAATACCGCGGGCTACGTTCATACCCTCCAGGTCTTCAGGAGAAGTCTCGATACGAGCCAGAATTGTCTGATCGAATTTATCGGCTTCATCTGCAAAGAAAACGAGCTGTCCGGTTGCAGCGCCGGGAGAAGCTGGAAGTCCTTTAGCAATTGTTTTGGTAGTTTCAAGCTCTTCAGTGATAAATACCGGGTGCAATAATTCGTCCAGACGGTTCGGTTTTACGCTGAGTACAGCTTCTTCTTCGGTAATTTGCTTATCGCGAAGCATATCCATGGCAATTTTTACCATAGCTGCGCCCGTGCGTTTGCCGCTACGGGTTTGCAGCAGCCACAATTTGCCTTCCTGGATGGTAAACTCAAGGTCTTGCATATCGCGGTAGTGGTCCTCGAGATTTTGCTGAATTTCGTCCAGCTCTTTGTAAATCTCAGGCATAATCTCTTCGAGCGAAGGATAGTCTTTAGCGCGCTCTTCTTCACTGACGCCGGCCAGTTCTGCCCAGCGCCTGGAACCTTCAAGAGTAATTTGCTGAGGTGTGCGCACTCCGGCAACAACATCTTCGCCTTGTGCATCTACAAGGTATTCACCGTTGAAAATGTCTTCTCCTGTAGCGGCGTCGCGTGTAAAAGCTACACCGGTTGCAGAGTTTTCGCCCATGTTTCCGAATACCATGGCTTGCACGTTAACAGCCGTACCCCATTCTTCCGGAATTTTGTTTAGCTGGCGATAATATTTTGCGCGGTCGGTGTTCCAGCTATCGAAAACGGCAGTAACAGAACCCCAAAGTTGTTCCCACGGGTCTGTAGGGAATTCTTTGTTAACGAGCTCTTTAACGCGCTTTTTGAATTTGTCAACAAGCGATTTGAGGTCTTCAACAGTTAGCTCAGTATCGTTTTTATAACCTTTAGCTTCTTTAATCTCATGAAGGATAACTTCAAACGGGTCTTCATCTTCTTTGTTTTCGGGTTTCATGCCCAGCACCACATCACCATACATTTGGATGAAACGGCGGTAAGAGTCCCATGCAAAGCGGGCATTACCGGTTTTCTTCGTCAGGCCTTCCACGGCGTCTTCGTTCATACCGAGGTTCAGGACGGTATCCATCATACCAGGCATTGAAACGCGGGCTCCGGAGCGTACTGAAACCAGCAATGGGTTATCGCTGCTGCCGAATTTGGTTCCCATATCTTCTTCCATCTTGGTGATGGCGTCTTTTACTTCATCCTTGATCAGTTCAACTACTTTGTCTCTTCCCAGTTGGTTATATTCTGTACATACTTCGGTAGTAATGGTAAATCCCGGAGGAACCGGAACACCAATCGAACTCATTTCAGCCAGGTTAGCGCCTTTGCCTCCCAGAAGGTTTTTCATTGTTTTGTCACCTTCAGAGCGGTTTTTTCCAAAAGAGTAAACCCTTTTTCGATCTTTCATGTTTCCCATTTGTCTATGTTATTGATTATTAATGATTAATTTCATTTTTGGAAAATGCAGAACAAAGATAAATAATTTTCAGCATTTCAGTCAATTTTCATCCCGTTAAGAATATGCGTTTCAAATGCAATCGTTTGCGATTTGTTGAGCCTTTTGGTTATCTGTCGCTTCGATACAGTTTTGCTTTAAGTTTTTCACCCACAGAGTTTAACAGGCGCATGTCTTTTTCGCTGGCAGAAGCAAGGCGCTGACTAATCCTGCCAAAAATGGGGTGCTTTTCGGTAATGCCAATTGCTTTTATGATTTCCAACAGATTTGATTTCATTTTGCGAAATCCTTCGGGATTTGTTTTCAGGCTTTCAGATTTAGATGAGATTGTATTTGAATTGTATTGGCTTATCAGATAGGCATAAAGCATAACAGCCTGCGACAGGTTAAGTGATGGATATGTTGTGGCCATGGGCAGATAGGAAACAGCGTCGCAGAGCATCATCTCTGATTTGGTTAATCCGCTTTCCTCGCGTCCAAATACAATTCCTGCCGTTTGAATGAGGTTGGATTTGGTTTCAAGTGTTTTTCCCAACATATTTCCATCGATATATTCTATGTGAGACGCTCGCTTTTTAGCTGTGGTGGCAACAAGATAATCCACTTCCGCAGCAGCCTGCTCAAGGGAAGTGAAAATTTTAGCCTGCCTGAGTATTTCTGTGGAGCCGTGAGCGAGCCATTTTGCAGGGTCTGCAAGGTGGTTTGACGGGTTAATGAGCCACAACTGACTAAATCCCATCACTTTTATAGCTCTTGCGGCAGCGCCGATATTTTCCGGCACAGCCGGCTCTACTAGAATAAATGCGGTTTTCATAATTAGGTTGATTCGGTTATAGTAACTACAATACTTCGCTGGCTTCGTGGCCCGTCAAACTCACACAAAAAGATGTTTTGCCAGGTAGATAAAGCCGGTTTTCCGTCAATTACCGGTATTGTTTCGGAGGGTCCAACCAAACCGGCTTTGAGGTGAGAGTCACCGTTTCCGTCTTGCCGGTCGTGCTCCCAAACGCCCTGCGGTGCTATTTTTCTGAGCAACGTTATCACATCATTTTGTACGGAATTATCCCAGTTTTCCTGTATCATGATACCGGCCGTGGCTCCCTGTACATAAACATTAACTGTTCCTTGCCGGACTTTACTCTGAGTACATACTGAAATCACTTTTTCAGTGATGTCGTAAAGTCCTTCACGCTTATAGGTAGCCTGAAAGATGGTTTTTTGCATGTTATTGGTTTTACGGTGTCAAAAATACAAAAACCACAACCGTATTCCACTTTAGCATTTTGCATCAGCAGAAGTACGATTGTGGTTTTCCGGATATAACTTTAGCAGCTTTTGCCTGCCCGCAAGTGTTACGCTTTATGTGTTGTGCTATAAAGGTTTACGCGTTTGGGCAGACAATTTGAGCTTTTTGTATTAAATAGAATCGGTTTTAACCACTTTTGAGAGAATATCAGCATATTGAATCACAAGTAGTTTTTTGTCTTCAAATTCTGATTCAACACCGCTGAATTCTTTATACAATACGTAATCGCCTTCCTGGATTTCAGCATTCTCAATGTTGGCCATGGCTACTACCTTAGCCACGTTTTTCTTCATTTTAGCTGTGTCCGGAATATAAATTCCGCTTGAGGTTTTTTGTTCCTGTTTATCTTCTGTAATGTCCAGAACCACATTTTGGTTGATTGGCTGTAACTCTTTCATAGTTATTTAAATTTTAATGTTAAACTTATTTTTATGCGTTAATTTCCAATAATTGGTTAATTCTTTGCTTGTCGAAACCCACCACAAACTGACCGTTGATATCGGTTTGCGGCACTCCCTGTTGTCCGGTTTTTTGCACGAGTTCCTGTGCTCTTTGCTGATCTTGTGAAACATCTACATCTCTGAAATGAATCTTCATCTTTCTGAGGTACTCTTTCAGGGTGTTGCAGTGCGGACAAGTTGGCGTGCTGTATACCGTGACACGTTTCGCGGGTTTACTTTTCTCATCCTGAGAAACAGTAAAAGCATTATGCTCAATGACGGTTTTGTAGAAGTCGGGTTTGTGACATCCCAATACGGTTTTATTAAATTTTCCGTCAAGGAATTCAAGTAAAGCAGGAGCAGACTTGATGCCGTATTCGGTGTGGATATCCCTGACTTGTGTGACATCAGCTTTAAGCATAATAATATCATCCAGGTGTGCTGAAATTCTCTTCAGGTTTTCCAGCGCACAATTGCTTTGTTCAGCGCCTTCTTTGTATAATAAAAGATAGGCTTGCTTTTTATCTTTAATGTTTTCCAGTAATTCCTGATGTGATTTTACCGGTTTTAACTTATCCATTTGTGTTTAATTTTTTATTGCCGATCCCGGCAGCTTTTCTTATGAATTTGATGCCGGTTGTTTCGATCCGTTCTTATCATAATTTGTACCAAAACGCGTGCGGGATAAAATGACAGTGCGTTATCTGCAAAAATGACATAAAAAAAACATCCCATCCTCTCCGGATGGGATGCCAAACCTAACCAATTATCCACTTCCTACTAACTTTAGTATGAAAGAAGTACAAAA
>CAYXJS010000179.1:0-5897 GCA_964465045.1 uncultured Bacteroidales bacterium
GCAAAAGTGGCTGCTGCTGAGGGAGGTGATATTTATGACTTGAGAATGGAATGCGCTGCCATTATCCGCAAATCGGCGCGTGATCTTATGGTGCAAAATCATTCCTTAAGAGCTTTTGGCTTTGAACACGTGGAATATTATGAGTTGGTCAGGGAGCTTATAGAAGAATACCGACTTCTATTTATAGAATGGGTGCAATCATTTGATCAATGGAATTACATAACGGATCGGTGGGGTTTGTTCAACCCGCCTGGCGTGGGTCCTTTTGATGAAGACACCGATGATGAGCCTATAAATCCGGAAGATCCAGAGTAGCCTGTATCTTTTTGCAACTTTTTATAGCAAATAATATTATGCCACAACAAAGTCCTTATTGGTTTGTGTTTTTATTTCAAAAGTTTTGCATTTCCAGTATTAAAATCCCCCTTCCCTTTATATATAATGGTTATAGATTAACTCATCAGGTTGATATATCCATTGTATTCCATTAATTTTACTGTTTACTTAAAAAAGCAAATATCAACCGGGTTTTTATTGAGCATTTAAGAATCATAAAGCTAAATAAAATCTTGTATTTACTGTAGTTCCATTATAAAAAGGAAATTAAGAAGATTAGGTATTTAGTATATCATCAAATAGTCAGACCAATGAAAAAGAAAATTCTCACATCAGCCATTATTCTCTTCGCTATTGTCTCTGTTTCTGGGATAATAGGTCCTGAAGAAGAGGGAGACAGAAAAGGCAAATTCAGTTATGATGATTTCAGAAAACCCGGCTATTGCGGGTCTTGCCACAATGATTTCTACCAGCAATGGTCGCAGTCAATGATGTCAGAAGCCTATACCCATCACTGGGACGAGATTGAATATTTTAAGCTGGCGGTGGCTCATTCTGAAAACGATCCGGATATGAAGGGCGTTCATGAAGGATGTAATGGCTGCCATACTCCTATGGCTTATCTCAACGGAGAACTTCCTCCTCCAAGACCTGCTGAAGGCTCACGAGCTAATGAAAGCGTATCATGCGAAGTTTGTCATAACATTAAAGGTATCGACGGAGACACCGCTTTTAATTTCAATTACATTATGGACCCGGGGTTTACCAAATACAGTTCCAGACACGGGGAATCCAAATCTCCCAATCATGAAATCAAGGTGACGGAATTACACAGCCAGGCGCGCTTCTGCGGCGTTTGTCACAATGAGAAGAGCGGTTTTGGCGCCTGGGTCAAATCTACCCAACTGGAATGGGAGGAAGGTCCCTATTCTGACGAGGGCGTGCAATGCCAGGACTGCCACATGACCCAAGCCAAAACAAAAACGGCAATGATGGGAGCTACTTATGATGATGCAAAACTCCACCTTTTTCATGGAGCCCACGATCCCGGCAAGCTAAACGGGGTAGTGGAACTGCGCATTATCCCCAGCACAGAAGAAGCGCTGATGGGCGACCCGGTAAAATTTACCGTGGCGCTGTTCAATCAAAAAACCGGACACAAATTCCCTACGGGTTCAGTTGAAGATCGGATTCTCTGGCTTCATGTAGAGGCAGAGGATGAAAACGGAAAAGTATTCCACTTGCCTGTTGATGAAAAAGGCTTTGAAGGTGAAGAATACACGATTGCCACGGATAAAAAAGCTTACCAGGATATGGGTGTGCCACTGGAAATTGAGGATTTTGAAGGCGTAAGACGAGAAGATGTGCCCATTGGGGATCGCATTTTCAGGATGCCTTTCTTTGATCCTCAGGGACGCATGACCATTATGCAGTGGAATACTGAAAAGCTTGGCGTGGATTACCGGATCGGCCCGCGCGAAACCAAACTGGAGACTTATTCTTTTGAAATTCCGTATGATATCGCACCCGGAAAGTTAAAAATCCGTGCAGTGCTGAACTACCGGCTGCTTGTAAAACCCGTCGGTGAGTTTTTAGAAGTGCCGGCAGAAGAGTACGCCATACGTGAGATTAACAGACAGACCACAGAAATCAATGTAATACCATAAAAAAGTACATGTTATGAAAAAGTTTATACCCGTTTTAATGATTGCGATGATAGCCATGCTAACTTTGGCTGAAACTGCAAATGCAATTCCTGCTTTTGCAAGAAAATACAGGATGAGTTGCACTACATGCCATAATCCGGCAGCACCTAGCCTGAAAGACTTTGGAGATGATTTTGCCGGTAATGGTTTTAAACTGGAAGATTACGATTCGCCCGGATACTATTTAGATACCGGAGACGATAAACTGTCGCTTTTGCGGAATTTCCCGGTTGCCGTAAGGCTTGATGGCTTTGCAACCTACAACAATGGTGGAAATGATAGTTTTGATTTGGGCAGTCCGTATCTGATAAAGTTTTTATCAGGCGGTGCATTATCTGATAAAGTATCCTACTATTTCTATACCTATTTCAACGAGAGGGGTGAAATTGCCGGGGTTGAAGATGCTTTCTTGATGTATGACAACTTGTTTGATACAGAACTGGATATTGTCCTGGGTCAGTTCCAGGTGTCAGACCCGCTTTTTAAAAGAGAGTTGCGGATGCAGTTGGAGGATTATGCGGTTTATACCTCGCAAATCGGGATTTCTGATATGACGATGAAATATGACCGCGGACTGATGTTAACCTACGGCCTTGATACCGGAACGGACTTTACGCTGCAAATCGTCAACGGAAATGGAATTGCTGCTGCGGGAGATTATCATTTATTTGATAAAGATGAATACAAGAGCTATTTGGGCAGAATATCCCAAAATATCGGAGACTATTTCCGGGTAGGAGGTTTTGTTTACACCGGAAAGGAAAAGCTGGAAAACTTTCAGAGCGGAAGCATTACAAATGAGGTACTCATTTACGGCCCTGATTTTTCAATAAACGTGGATGACCGCTGGATGTTTAACTTTCAGTATATGATGCGTAATGATGATAAGGTGTATGCAAGTACATATTCAATGCAACCTTCAACTGATTTAGATACGGAAAGCATGATGGCTGAATTGATTTTTAGTCCGAAAGCCGAAAACAGCGACTGGTATTTGCTGGGTATGTACAATAAAGTAGCCTCAGACTTCAATCCTGCAGATTATGAATCAGCAACGTTTCATGCCGGCTATATTTTGCTTAGAAATGTAAGGCTGGCCTGCGAGTACACATACATTATAGACTCACATCAGCAGAGCGAATATGGAAAGTTTAGCGTTGGATTTGTTTCAGCGTTTTAACAGGTTTTCATAAAGCCCATTTTATACCATTCAGAACCCGCATGGTGGAATCATGCTGTTCCATTATGCGGGTTTTTTTATAAAAACCAAATCCAATTGCTGAAAACGCTATTCAAACTTTTTGATTGAGAGCAGAGCAAGGATGTTAAATATTTCAAGCCGGCCCATAAGCATATTCAGGCTTAAAACAAACTTTCCGGCGGCAGGCAAATCTGCAAAATTTCCCAGTGAGCTAACATTTCCTAAGCCCGGGCCCACGTTTCCTATAGTGGCTATGGAAGCAGAAAAAGCTGTTTCTGCATCGATGTTCATTGCAGTTAGCACAAGCGTGGTGGAAAAAAAGACAACTACATAAAGTATTATAAATGCCAGGGTTTGTTGCTCCAGGCGCTCTGAAATCGCCTGGTTTTCTATCCGGGTAACAAAAACCCCCTGGGGATGCTTCAGTAGTTTTATTTGTTTACCTACTGATTTGAAAAACAAATATATCCGGTCAAATTTAAGGCCGCCCGATGTAGAGCCCACCATTGCACACTGGATTGTAAAATAAATGATTAAAATGCGTGTGATAACGGGCCAGTCTGCCGTATCAGCAGTGGCAAAACCGGTTGTGGTACCGATAGAGACAATCTGAAAAGCTCCTTTTCGCAAAGACTCCCACCAGTCGTAATACCCCTCGTAATAAAGTTTAAAACTGGTAATCAGAACACCGGCAGCAATTACAAGCAGAAATGTACGGGCGATAGCAGAACGAAAGATGTTTTCTTTTTTACCCATAATCGTCCCGAAAATCAATCCGAAATGAATTCCACTGATCAACATAAACCCAATGATGGTGATTTCGATGGCATTGTTTTCAAAGGCTGCTATGCTTAGGTTTTTTGTAGAGAATCCTCCTGTGGCAATGGTAGCAAAAGAATGATTAAAAGCATCGAAAAGCGACATCCCGAGGTAGTATAGGATCAGGGTTTCAGCCAGCGTCAGGCTGATATAAACGATAGCCAGCACCTGGACAATCTTTTTTGCTTTGAGTCTGAAATTCATCTTGGAGATTTCAGAAATTTCTGCGTTATAAATCACTACGCGTGTTTTTTTGGATTGCGGCAAGATGAGCATGACGAACAGAATAATCCCAATTCCGCCTATCCAGTGTGTGAATGAACGCCAGAGCAACAAGCCTTTTGGTAAGCTTTCGATGTCGTTTAAAATAGTTGAGCCAGTTGTAGTAAACCCAGACACGCTTTCGAACCAGGCGTTGATAAAAGAAAACTCACCTCCCCACATAAAATAAGGTAACATTCCCGCCAGACAAGTCAGCAGCCATCCGAAAACAACAATAGCCAGTCCTTCGCCAAACCTGAGTGATTCTGTAGGTTCGGAAAAAATCAGGGGAAAGAAACCAAAAATACTGCACAACAGAGCTGTATACAACAAAGGTATAAATGAAGTCTCATCCAAAGCAAATGAAAATGCGGCCGATATAAACAGGAATACGGCATTGAAAAGCAAGATGTATCCCAGGTGTTTTATGATTATTGCCTTGTCCATCCTTAATTGTGTTGATGAAAACGTTGAATCATTTGATTAATAGCATTTTTGAGTCTATTTAATTCTCCAGGTAGTTGAAGTGAGGCAGGCAAATGATGATCTTCTTTTCGTGTATCCTGTATTGCTTCTTTTAACCTGTTAAGAGGAAGGACAAAATGCCGGTTAATATAGAAGTTGAGTATCATGGAAAAGACAATAGCGCCCACAATAGAAATGATTCCGGGCATTATGGCGCGCCGGGCTTTTTCTTCAATAGCTGAAGAGGATTCATACATCATATTCTGGTTCAGCATCATTAATTCTTCCACAGCCCTCTTTGTTTCTTTAAATGAATCATGGATGTTATTCTTATACCAAACAATGTTTTGTAATGAATCCTGACTCATCTCCAAATGCTGCCATGTTGATCGATATCGGTCGTAGTTCTTTTGAATCGTTTTTATATACTGCTCCTCGTTTTCTTCAGTCTGATTGTTTTCTGCAATCCTGAAGGCCTCTTGAAAAGTACTGTCAGCACGCTTTAAAATCGCCTTTCCTTCATTCGGTTCTCCCAACAAAAAGAGCAAAACACCACTGTCTTCTCTTTCTAGCGCTTCTATCATTGCTTTTGTGGCTTTTACTGATTTGTAATTGTCTTCGAGTAAGCCATGAACCGAATTACTTAACCAGTTTAGCTGGTAAATGGAAACGCCTCCTGCCAATGCAAGCATTAGAATCAGCAAAAGGAAGCTACCCAGAATTTTTAACCGCAGAGATTTCATTTATATTGCATTTAAATGGCAAAGGTAAAAATTATCCACTTACCTTGTTATTATAGTAACATCAATTCCTCCAGTTAACTATAGCAATTCTCGCAAAAGTGTAAATTGCAATTTAAAAACATCAATTGTGCTCAGCGTGAAACTCTAATGAACCTCGTGGTCAAAAAACATGATTCAACCACTAAGCGCACAAGGAATGCACAATGGACACGGATAAAATCGTGAAAATCATCACATTTGTCTTTTGAATAGCTGGTTGGGGTTTGCTTTTGCAGGCTAATCCCCTCAATCCCTGGCCTTTCCCGAAAAAGTCGGGACAGGTCTCCCCCAAAGGAGAAGGGGAGCAAAAGCCCTCTCCCTGGGGAG
>CAYXJS010000180.1:0-5892 GCA_964465045.1 uncultured Bacteroidales bacterium
TGACCTGAATAATAAGGATTAGCAAAGAAAAAGCGCGCGACGACGCATTGTAAATATACTTGGTGTCGTCGCGCGCTTTTTCTATCACTATCAGTAAAATATCGTCATCCTATCTTTGCAGAACGAAAAAATGATATTTACAAAAGATTATATTTTTGTTGAATTAGAAAATAAACAAGACAGAGGGTAAGAGTAAAACTATATAACGTCATTCGTCGTAAAAGACCGAGCGGAATGCTAGTTCCTTACCCTCTCTATTGTCATCTTGGACAGTTCATCCTATGTGGGCTTTTCAACCCTTTCGATCAGAAAACTTTTTGCTAACTTCTTGCTGCCAACTTTTCTTAAAACACTTGATCATTTAGGCACGCATACACATACACACCTAAACACCTTTTAAACAACATAAAAACTGAGAAACATACAAACTTATTAAATTAAACTGAATACATCAATTATAAAATTTACCGCAAATACCGTAATGTATTATAAGGCTTTTGATTATTTTTGAAAAAAATTTCATTATGAAAAATACCGTCATTCTGTTTTGGGCTTTTATCCTTTTGCTTTTTTCTTCGTGCGAAACCGATTTTGATGTTACGGCAGAATATGAGGATGTTACTATTGTTTATGGTTTGCTTAACCAAATTGACAGTGTTCATCATGTAAAAATCAATAAGGCATTTTTAGGAGACGGAAATTTGCTGGAATATGCAGCTATAGAAGATTCAAGTACTTATCAAACAGAACTGAATGTGGTTTTGGAAGAATATGACGGAGACCAGGTTACCAGGTCATTTGAATTGGATACCACAAAGATTACCAACAAAGAAGAAGGCGTGTTTTATCATCCCGAACAGATTATCTATACGACCGGTGAAAACGACAAAGTATGGCTTAATGAAAACTATGAATACCGCGTAATCATAGAAAATCCCGAAACCGGAAAAATCATCACCGCAGAAACTCCTCTGGTTAAAGACTTTGACATCAACAAACCCCTTCTGAACAGTACGTTTCACCCAACCATCCATTTCCCGATCAACGATTTTAACCGGGAAGTAGCCTGGACATCGGCAGAAAACGGGAAATTATACCAAATGGTTATTCAGTTTAATTATATTGAAGTTACCCCGCAAGGAGATACTGCCATGCGTAACATACGCTGGGAAAGGTTCCCTGACTCCCGCAGTAACAGTACTGACGGAAACGAAAACATAAATAAGGTATTCTCAAATAATGAATTTTATGACTGGGTAACAGACAAAGTGCCTTATGAAAATCAGGAAAGAGAAAACGAAATAAGCAAGCGTTATGCAGAAACAATAGATTTTGAAATAACAGTAGCTGCCGAAACGCTGGATACCTACATAGAAGTGAACAAACCCAGCAACAGCCTAATTGAATACACACCCGAATTTAGCAATATTGAAAACGGCTTAGGCTTGTTTTCAAGCCGGTATCAAAAAACAAGGTCCTTCTTTTTACAAAAGGCCACAAAAATCAACCTTTCGCAATTGGAAGCAAAATTTGTAAATCCTGACAGCGAGTAAAAATCCGCTTTCCGGTTCCAAGCCATTCGAATACGGGTAACAATGCAATTGCCAGCCTGTCTTTTTGTCACCATTCTCATTTCAGCTTCATGCTGAATAACCTTTCCATGTCATTATTTCACAAAACCAATTCATTCTGGTTTTGGCACAATGATTGAAAAGTTTCAACGGAATCTAAAATTGTAAATAATAAAAAATCCAAAAGAAATGGGAAAAATAATAGGTATAGATCTCGGAACCACAAACTCATGTGTTTCTGTAGTAGAAGGTAAAGAACCAATTGTAATTGAAAACAGCGAAGGGCGCAGAACCACGCCTTCTGTGGTAGCTTTTACAGATAATAACGAAAGAAAAGTAGGTGACCCGGCCAAGCGCCAGGCCATAACAAACTCAGAGCGTACGATATTCTCTATCAAGCGTTTCATGGGCGAAACCTATGATAAGGTTGAAAAAGAAATCAACCGGGTTTCATACAAAATCGTCAAGGGCGACAACAACACACCGCGGGTTAAGATAGAAGACCGTTTGTATACACCTCAGGAGATTTCTGCTATGGTATTGCAAAAAATGAAAAAGACAGCAGAAGATCACCTGGGTCAAGAAGTAACCGAAGCGGTTATTACCGTACCGGCTTACTTTAGCGACTCACAACGTCAGGCAACCAAGGAAGCCGGCGAAATTGCCGGACTGGAAGTAAAACGGATTATCAACGAGCCTACTGCCGCAGCGCTTGCATATGGCCTCGACAAAAAAGACAAAGACCAGCGCATAGCCGTATATGACTTGGGGGGTGGTACGTTTGATATTTCCATCCTTGAGCTGGGTGGCGGTGTTTTTGAAGTAAAATCCACCAACGGTGACACCCACCTTGGCGGGGATGATTTCGACGAAGCCATCATCAACTGGCTGGCCGACGAGTTCCTTAAAGATGAGAATATCGACCTGCGGAAAGACCCGATGGCGCTGCAACGCCTGAAAGAAGCAGCAGAGAAAGCTAAGATTGAGCTGTCCAGCTCATCCTCTACTGAAATCAACCTGCCGTATATCATGCCGGTAGACGGAATTCCGAAACACCTGGTAAGAAGCTTGTCAAGAGCTAAATTTGAATCACTCACCGAAGACCTTGTGAAACGCACCATGGACCCGGTGAAAAAAGCGCTTAGCGATGCAGGGTACTCTTCCAGCGACATTGACGAGATTATTCTTGTAGGTGGTTCAACACGCATTCCGGCTATTCAAAAAAGCGTACAAGAACTGTTTGGCAAGAAGCCTTCCAAAGGCATCAACCCTGATGAGGTGGTTGCAATTGGCGCCGCTATCCAGGGCGCCGTTCTTGCAGGTGATTTCCAACAGGATGACATCGTACTGCTTGACGTTACACCACTTTCATTGGGTATCGAAACACTGGGTGGAGTGATGACCAAGTTGATTGAATCAAATACAACCATTCCAACCAAGAAAACCGAAACGTTCTCAACGGCTGCTGATAACCAGACAAGCGTAGAAATACACGTACTTCAGGGTGAACGCCCGATGGCCAAAGACAACAAGAGTATCGGTCGTTTCCACTTAGATGGAATACCACCGGCGCCCAGGGGCGTTCCGCAAATTGAAGTAACTTTTGATATCGACAGCAACGGAATAATACACGTTTCTGCCAAAGACAAAGGCACTGGCAAAGAGCAGAAAATCCGCATCGAAGCAAACTCTACGCTTAGCGAAGAAGAAATCAACAAGATGAAGGAAGAAGCCAAAGCCAATGCGGAAGCTGACCAAAAAGCCAAGGAAAAAATCGAAAAGCTGAATCAGGCTGACTCGCTCGTATTCCAGACAGAAAAGCAACTGAAGGAATACGGAGACAAGCTCCCTGCCGATAAAAAACAGCCAATTGAAGACGCTGTGAACAAGCTGAAAGAAGCTCACAAAAAAGAAGATCTGGAAGCTGTTGATGCTGCCATGGAAGAGCTTAACAAGCAATGGCAAGCGGCAAGCCAGGACTTGTATAACGCCCAGCAGCAGGCTTCAGGACAACCTGGCACTGACGGCGGACAAAATGCTTCTTCGGAAAGCAATAGCGACGATGAAGTAACAGACGTTGATTTTGAAGAAGTCAAAGACGATGATAAAAAATAAAAACATGGCAGTATAGCCTTTTAAAAACCATCCCCCTTGCCGGGATGGTTTTTTTTATTATTTTTATAAACTATTTTAACATTTCTTTACTTCAAGGATGATACTTCATCCCTGATGTATTGTTAATTTTACAGAAAATTACAAGTACAAACCAAAAAATCTTCTATTATGATTAAAAAAACTACGCTTTTAACTTTATTCATTGCGCTATTTGCTTTTGCAAGTGCACAAATCCATGAAGAAACCTTTGATGAAGAGCTGGGTTCTTACACAGCTTACAACATTGAAGGCGATCAGGAGTGGTATAACAACGAATTTGGCGTACCCGAAAACAGTGCAGCCATTTCAGGTTACGAAGACGAACCATTTGACAATGAAGACTGGCTGGTTTCGCCTGCCATAGATTTGACGGATGCCACCGGTACTACATTAAACTTTTATGAGGCAATCAATTTTGGCAACGGCAATATTGATGATGAACAAGAAGTATTTATCTCTACAAACTACAGTGGGTCAGGAGATCCTACTGAAGACGGTGACTGGACTAAACTGACCGTTACAGGCCGTGCAAGCGGAGATAACTGGGATTTTGTAGAAGTAGATGAAATTGATCTCTCAGACTATGACGGTAACGCCAGCGTATACATTGCTTTTAAATACACTTCTACTGTTGACGAGGGCGCTGCTACCTGGGAAATCGATAATATTGTGGTTGACGAAACAGCTACTGATCCGGAAATTACCGTTACCTATCCTAATGGCGGTGAAGTTTTTGACCAGGGTGAAACGGTAGAAATCGCGTGGACTTCAGAAAATTTCGACGAAAACGTCACGATTGAACTTATGGGAACTACAGAAATGATGATTGCCGAAGATGTTGAAAACAGCGGCAGTTATGACTGGGAAATCCCTGGTGACCTGGCCCCTGCCGATGATTACGTAGTAAAAGTATCTGGAGCCGAAACCGGAGAACCCATGGACCAATCCGATGAATCTTTTACCATCCAGGAAGCTGTTGACGCCATTTTTGAAGAAACCTTCGACAGCGACTTAGGTGAGTGGACAGACCAAAACGTACAAGGCGATCAGGAATGGTACTGGAATGAATTCGGCCTGCCCGAAGGCAGCGCAACCATGTCGGGCTTTGACGAAGAACCTTTTGATAACGAAAACTGGCTGATATCTGTACCTATTGATCTCTCAGACGCTTCCGGAACAAAACTCAACTTTGATGAAGCCATTAACTACGGAACTGGAAACATTGATGATGAGCAAGAAGTAATGGTTTCTTCCGATTACACAGGTGGTGACCCGGAAGCCAACGGAACCTGGACCAAAATGGAAGTTACAGGACGTGCCGCCGGTGATAGCTGGGACTTTGTTTCTGTTGACGAAATAGATATGTCTGAATTTGACGGACAAGAGGAAGTTTACATTGCGTTTAAATACACTTCTACCGTCGATGGAGGCGCTGCAACATGGGAAGTGGATAATGTAGTTGTTACAGGTGATGAAACTATCAGCGTAGAAGAAAATATGCTTTCAAGTACACTAAACCTTTATCCAAACCCATCTAACGGACAAATCACGATTGCCTCTGACAACATCTCAGATGCAGAATATAAAGTTTATTCCATTACTGGAGAAATGGTAAGCCAGGGCGTGCTGAAAAACAGCCACAACTCTGTAGACCTTTCAAACCTGCAAGGCGGAGTATACACAATTCATATACAGGAAAACAATACAACAGCCGTAAAACGTGTTGTGATTAGATAATAAGTTGTTTTCATAACTGGAGAAAAAGCCATCCTCACTGGGGTGGCTTCTTTTATATCATTTACTGAGAAAGGATTTCTGAGCTTGGTCGATAAAGCATAAATCTCTATGCTAAACAACATCATTTACCGGTTATCAAAATGTGATTAAAACGCATTTTCAGAAATAAATTGTTGATTGTCATAATAATAACCTACAAACTTAGAAACATACGAACTAATTAGTATCTGTCTATAAACTAAGCGTGTTTGCTTCATAATGGTCAAGATCAAGGCGTGCGAAAATTTTAAACCGCAGTATCCGCCAGCCAGCGTATTCGAGGATTTAAAATTTGAGCAACAACGCAGAGATTGGACATTATGGACAAACACTAATTAAACTTCACAAGCAAACCGGTGTTGATTTTATTACTTTTGCATGGCTGAAATGG
>CAYXJS010000181.1:0-5855 GCA_964465045.1 uncultured Bacteroidales bacterium
ACAAGTCTTCGGTATTATCCACAATTGTATTCATCTTAGACTTTTTACGATAATTGTTGATGAAAGTGTTTTTCATAATTGTGTAAGTCCAGGCTTTCATGTTTGTGTCAGGCTGAAACTTTTCGCGGTTTGTAATTGCTTTAATATTTGTATCCTGAACCAGGTCTTTTGCTTCTTCATGATTAGCAGTAAGAGAACGGGCAAAATATGTTAGGCCTTCCTGTAGGCCTAAAAGTTTCTGATTAAATTCTGTAGCTGTCATCACGTTCATTTTTTTGTTTAATTATTATGATACAAATATAAACATATTATTTATAATATTTCCAAATTTGATGAAAATATTTTTGATATTTTTCTGTATCTACTTGTATTCAGTGGGTTTAGCGAAATGTTAAATTTTTCTGTATGAAATTTTGTTGTTTAACTATACATGTATATGGATAAACACACAGGGCAGGTTTAATCAAGGGAAGAGTGAATCGTATAAACTAAAATCCCCCATGAGATAGAACTAATTACAATCAATTACAATCAATTACAACATAATGACAATAAATGACTATTAAATGACAAGCAATTACCATAAAAGCCATAAATCAACTGCAACTAAGTAACCGAAAGTCAGTATTGATAACAGATTTTTAGTTCTGTTCAAAGGCTAATTTCTTAAATTCAAGCACGTCATTCACGATGTGAAAATTTGAGGGTAACTTTCGCTTGCAGGTTTTTGCCTGCTTTCCGGTAAGGTAAACCTCCTGGCTGGAAAAATTGTATTCCATATCGCTCAGGAATGTATCCATCATATTATCATCAAGAGCAGATGTAATGGAAGTGACAATAGCATGAGGCTTTTTTAGTTTGCTGATTTCAATCACATCCTCGAAAGGCACGGATTGCCCGAGATAAATCGTCTTATGTCCGTTTTTTCTAACGAGATAGGCATAAAACAACAATCCTATTTCATGAAATTCCTTTTCAGGCAAAAACAGCAAAAACCGCTTAGCCTCTGTGCTTGTGCCGGGCAACTGGCCATCTATTGCTACTATAAGTTTCTGGCGAAGCAAATTGGTTACAAAATGTTCCTGGGCTGCATTAATGCTTCCTATCTGCCATAAAATACCAATTTTTTCCAGGAAGGGATAAATTACATATAGAATGGTTTCTTCAAATCCGATTTTTACGGTGGAGTTGGTCAGGATTTTATCAAACTTACGGTCATCCAATTCAATCATGGACAGGATAAGGTTGTTGACCTGGGTATTATGATGCTTCGGATTGGAAGCAAAATTCAAAACCTGCTCTGAAAGTTGCTGGTCAGTTAAAGAAGCAATGGCTGAAATTTTATAACCATGGTCTTTGAGAATAGCAATATTCAATATTCGCTTTAAATCTTCATCGTCATACAACCGGATATTGGTATCGGTTCTTTTGGGGTTGATGATATCATAACGTTTTTCCCAAATCCGGATTGTGTGTGCTTTAACCCCTGAAAGCCGCTCAAGGTCTTTAATAGAATATCCAAGCATGTTTGTTTTAAGTTTGTTTGTATACGTTAAACAAACATACAACATAAAAGTTTTCCTATGAAAGATCAGAAATCATATTTCTTGCTTTGTCAAGTGCAGCCTGAATTCCAGCAGGATTTTTACCTCCGGCGCTGGCAAAATGGGGTTGTCCTCCTCCACCTCCACCGATTTCTTTAGCCAGTTCCTTGATCATGTTTCCGGCATGCATTTTTTTCTCTTTGACCAGGTTTTGCGAAAGCGCTACGGTAAGGTTTGCCTTGTTTTCTGAAGCTGCAGCCAACACGAGGGTAAGGTCATCTACTTCTTTAAGCAGACCAAAAGCCAAATCTTTTACTGCATTCATATCCATCTTTACTTTTTTGGCCAGGAAATTCACGCCGTTGACCCTGATGATATCCTTTTTAAGCTCATCTTTAGCCATATTAGCCTGCGCCTTATTCAGCCTTTCAATTTCCTTTTGCAGCTTTTTATTTTCCTCCAGGGTTTGCTCAACACTTTTTACAACGTTTTTGGTGTTTTTGAAAAAGGCTGTGATGGTTTTGAGTTGATCCAGTTTTTGGTCAATGTACTTCTCGGCCTCATCAGCAGTAACCGCTTCAATTCTTCGTATACCCGCTGCAATAGCGCTTTCAGAACGAATTTTAAAAAGCCCGATCTGTCCGGTAGCTTCCACGTGTGTGCCACCACAAAGCTCTACGCTGTCGCCAAACCTGATGACGCGCACGTTATCTTCATACTTCTCACCAAACAATGAAATTGCCCCTATAGCTTTTGCCTTTTCCAGTGGCATCTCCCGTTTTTCGTCCCGTGGTGTATTTTGCCGTATTTTACGGTTAACCCGTATCTCCACTTCTTTGACTTCTTCTTCTGTCATCCTGCTAAAGTGCGAAAAATCAAATCTAAGGTAATCATGCCGCACTAATGAACCTTTTTGCTCTACATGATCTCCCAGCACTTCGCGCAAAGCATGATGCAACAGATGCGTGGCTGTATGATTATTGGCCGTCAACGTGCGGATGCGTGAAGAAACTACAGCTTTAAAGGTAGCTTCCGGATTTTCGGGGAGCTTATCCAGAATATGCACGCTCAGGTTGTTTTCTTTTATTGTATCGATAACCGAAGTACGGTTTCCGTTTTCATCTTCCAGGTAACCCGTATCGCCAACCTGTCCACCGGATTCCGCATAAAACGGGGTACGATCAAAAACAACCTGGTAATGAGTCTTTCCTTTTACTTCAAGCGGACGATAACGAGCAATCTGCACTTCTGTTTCCAGCTCATCATATCCGGTAAAAACAGTTACATCGGCTTGCTTCAGCACCGTCCAATCGCCTGTTGCTGTCTGAGAGGCTTTTCGTGAACGCTTCTTTTGGTTAGCCATTTCCTCATCAAACCCCTTACGGTCAATCTTCAGTTGTTGCTCTTTCAGTATCAGCTCAGTTAAATCCAGTGGAAAGCCGTATGTATCATAAAGCTCAAAAGCCAACTTTCCATCTATCGTATCCTGATTTTGGTTGCGCGCTTTGGCGATTACCTTATCCAACATCTGGATGCCTGTTTCAAGGGTTTTCAGAAAGGCTTGCTCCTCTTCAAAAATCACTTTGCTGATGAGCTCCTGTTGCTTTACCAGCTCCGGAAATGGCTCTCCCATCTGGTTTACCAGCACAGGAAGCAGTTTATACATGAAGGGCTCTTTGAGGTTCAAAAACGTAAACCCATATCGTATGGCACGCCTTAATATTCTTCGAATCACATACCCGGCTTTATTATTAGAGGGCAATTGTCCATCAGCAACAGCGAAACTCACTGCTCGAATATGGTCTGAAATCACGCGCATAGCAATAGCAATGTCATCGCTATCCTGATACGTTTTGTGGCTAATTTTTTCCAACTGATGTATAAGCGGCTGAAAAACATCCGTATCATAATTTGATTTCTTGTCCTGAAGCGCCATGCAAAGCCTTTCAAAGCCCATTCCGGTATCTACATGTTTTTGCGGTAGCGCGTGCAGCTTGCCATCGGTAGTCCGATTAAATTCAATAAAAACCAGGTTCCAAATCTCCACTACTTCAGGATGGTCCTGGTTAACCAAATCCGCGCCAGGTTTTTTTTCTCTTTCTGATTTCGTTCTGAGATCAATGTGAATTTCCGAGCAAGGACCGCAAGGACCGGTATCGCCCATCTCCCAGAAATTATCCTTTTTTGAACCTGACAAAATCCGATGCTCCGGCACGATTTTTTTCCAATAATCATATGCGTCCTGGTCTATTGGCATATTATCTTGTTTATCACCACCGAATATGGTTACATAAAGCCTTTCCGGCGAAATGCCATATCTGTCCGTCAGCAATTCCCAGGCATATTCTATCGCTTCTTTCTTGAAATAATCACCAAAAGACCAATTCCCGAGCATTTCGAACATGGTGTGATGATAGGTATCATGCCCTACTTCTTCCAAATCATTGTGCTTTCCGGATACCCTGAGGCACTTCTGGGTATCTGCCACACGCGCTGCCGGAGCAGGATTATTTCCCAGGAAAACATCCTTAAACTGATTCATACCTGCATTGGTAAACATCAGTGTGGGATCATCTTTTACAACCATCGGTGCGGAAGGAACAATCTTGTGTCCTTTATCCTTAAAAAAATTAAAAAACGTTTGGCGGATTTCGTAAGACTTCATTTAACAAAATTTTATCAACAATTAATGGTTCATTTCTTTGTGATTTCAAAGATTGCAAATTTAGTTTAATTCATTAACTTTGCGGAAACATGGAGGAACTTTCTATATAAAGGGCTAAATATTAATGAGTAAACAAAAGTACAGGATAGACACTGAATCGCTTCAGATTGTCAGGCAAAAAAGCAGTGTAAAAAATACCGTATTTAAACTTCTTTCGTATCTGGCTTCCGGAATATTTTTCGCGGCCATTGTGTTAGCACTGGCTTATACCTTTTTCGAATCGCCAAAAGAAAAAATCCTGCAAAGAGAACTGGCTCAATATGAATTACAGTTTAACATTTTAAGCGACCGGGTTAACCAGCTTGAAGCAGTAGCACAAGATTTAGCTGAGCGGGATGATGACATTTACCGTGTGATTTTTGAAGCTGAACCCATCGGACAAAAGGTCAGGCAAGGCGGAACAGGCGGAACAGACCGCTATGCAAGGCTGGAAGGTTATAAAAACTCAGAATTGATCATTGAAACCACACGCGAAGTAGATAAGCTTTCCAATAAAATGTATATACAAAGCAAATCGTTTGATGAAGTGTTTGAGATGGCAAAAAATAAAGAAAAAATGCTTGCTTCTCTTCCTGCTATACAGCCGGTTAGCAACAATAATCTCAAAAGAATATCCTCTTATTACGGACACCGTACCGACCCGTTTTATAAGGTACGTAAATTTCATAAAGGAATTGATTTTTCTGCTCCCACCGGCACCCCGATATATTCACCCGGAGATGGGGTGGTTAAAATTACAGAAAACTCACATCGAGGTTATGGTAATCGTATGGTAATTGACCATGGATATAATTACCAGACCCTATATGCGCATCTTCATGAATTTAAAGCAAAGCCCGGTGATACCGTTAAAAGAGGCCAACTTATCGGAACAGTTGGAAACACGGGCAAATCCACTGCCCCGCACCTGCATTATGAAGTACGCCGAAACGATAAAGCCGTAAATCCGATTTATTACTTTTTTAACGACATCACCCCGGAACAGTTCGAAACCATGATTGAGCTCTCAAAACGCCCTTCACAATCGATGGACTAATCATGGCACAAAAGAAACCAAGAGAAAAGCTTTTTTACAGCATCGGCGAAGTGGCCGGGATGTTTAATGTTAACCAGTCGTTAATACGCTACTGGGAAAAGGAGTTTGATGTCATCAACCCACACAAAAACAAAAAGGGCAACCGCTATTTTACGAAAAAGGATATCGATAATTTCCATCTAATCTATAACCTGGTCAAGCGCAAAGGATACACGCTTCAGGGAGCAAAAGACATTCTCAGAAAAAAAACCCGGCAAACCGAACAGGAGTTTGAAGTAGTAAAAACCCTGGAAAATCTAAAGCATTTTCTGCTGGAAATCAAAGCGCAGATTCCTCCTGAGAGGGATGAGTAAACTGAAGTTGATAGGTTTTTGCAACCCGCAAACTCACCAACCCTACCTCGTCAAACGCTTGTATTTCAACCTTTTCGGGATGATGTCTCCGCCAAGCCGTTTGCGGCGGTTTTCTTCATACTCACTGAAGGAACCTTCAAAGAAGTAAGTGCTGGAGTTTCCTTCAAACGCCAGGATATGCGTACAAATGCGGTCTA
>CAYXJS010000182.1:0-5846 GCA_964465045.1 uncultured Bacteroidales bacterium
CGCGAAAACCTTTTCATTACAACCTCTTTAGAGTCATATTTGTATCGTTCAGTGCATAACCTTTCCATTAATTACCTGAATCATGAAAAAATAAAGCGTGGGTATAAGGATAAGGTGATTCAGGGCTTTAAGAACAAGTATTATAATGACGATCAGGCATATTGGGAGTTTGGACTTGAGGACATGATCAGGAAAAGCGTGGAAATGCTTCCGGAAAAACGGCGTAGAATTTTTAAAATGTCCCGCTTCGAGGATTTAAAAAATCAGGAAATCGCACAAAAATTAAATGTTTCCGTAAAAACGGTAGAGGCTCAGATGACTCAGGCAATCAGATTTTTGCGAGATAAATTAAAGGATTTTAAAGGCTAATGTTAAATAATGATAAAATTAATAGTAGGGGTTTTTGATGCATTGGATGTCATATCCTATAACAAGTGAGAGGTAAAACTCATGAAAGACGAAAAATTAATTCAATACATACAACAACAAATCGATGACGATTCCCGCAGGAACGTTGAAGATTGGATAAGCGCTTCCACTGAAAATGAGGCGTATTATCACCAGCTTCGCGATGCCTGGATGAATGCGTTGTATGCTGATGATTCGTCTGTTTTTGATGCGGATAAAGCCTGGGAGCGTTTTCTTGAACGAGAATTACATGCCAAGCGTAGTCGTCAGTGGATGCGTTTTGCCAAAGTCTTTACCGCCAGTGCAGCTGCAGTTGTTTTATTGCTGATAGGTGTTTTCTCCTTTTTTCAGCTTCATCAGCGAGCTGATATAAAGACACATAATTACAGCCAGAGTGAAATATTAGAATTGCCCGATGGCTCCAAAGTTACGCTCAATGAATCCGCATCTTTGCAATATCCGGAAGAATTTTTGGCCTCAACCCGTGAAATTACTATTTTTGGCGAAGCTTTCTTTGATGTTGAACCTGATCGGGAAAAACCGTTCATAGTAAAAGCGGGAGATTACCGCATTAAAGTGTTGGGAACCCGGTTCAATGTTAGGGAAATACGTTCTGATATTTTTGAAGTGTATGTTACCGAAGGAAAAGTAGCCGTTTATTCAGCCGGAAATGAAGAGGGTGCTGTAGACTTGCTGCCGGGAGATTTAATCGTTTTACAACCTGAAGCATCATTTGATTACAAATCGGCCGGACGAAACTACCTGAGTTGGAAAACGAATGAACTTGTATTTAAGAATACATCATTAGATAACGTTATACGTCAACTGGAAGGTCACTATGGCCAAGCCATAAGAGTTGATAATAAAATGACGAACCACCGGCTTACTGCTCGCTTTAAAGACAAAACACTGGATGAAGTACTGGAAATAATGCAAATGATTTTCGATTTTGAAATAAATCAGCAACAAGATACAATATATTTAAGTGTAAATTCGCCACCAGAAGATGAAAAATCTATCAATTAAGAAAACGGTAATAAAAAGCATACTCCTGATTATTGCCGTTTTTTTATTGCCTGATAGATCGTTTCCCCAAAACGAAACGGATAAAATCACGCTGGTTTACGATCAGATATCTGTAATTGACCTGTTTAAAGAAATCGAAGATCAAAGTGGTTGTACTTTTTTTTATTCACCGGATGATTTTGATGACCGTAAGCTTAAAGTAGAATTCTATGGCCGTACCATTGAGCATATCCTGAATGAAATTTTTGAGGATGAGTTTTCTTTTAAGCGTAACGAAAATGAGTTTGTGATTTTCAGGAACCCAGACTATAGCAACAAGCCTCATGAAGCAACAGAAGCAGTTGAGGGAGATACCCTTGACACCGACAGACCCGAGGTTCGCGTTAGAGTGGATACGGTTTTTCAGGTAAGGATAGATACCATTATTCAAAAGGATACGGTCTACATAAGAGATACACTCATAGTCAGGGATACTGTGTTCAGGCAGAAAGTGGTGAAAAATGCACATAAGAAGGAAACTTCGTTTGAAAATACCCTAATCCGCGAGGGAGAAACAACTCAGTTTTATTTAAGCTTTTTTGGAGGACCTGTTTTTTCTGATCTGGTATATGAAGGGAGCCGCCCCCTAGTGGAAACCTATTCGGATGCCCTTTCTGGTGGTGTTTCTTTTGCTTTGGGCGCCGAAGCAGGCCTGAGTAAAGGTAATTTTATAGCCGAAACCGGTATTGCTCTACGAAGAATATCGGAAAGTTTTGAATATATCTTTGAAAAACCTCCGGAAACTTTTTATGTAACTGATACACTTGATGCATATTATGTTGTGGAAAACCAGGACACTACATGGTATTATGTTACTGACTCTTCGCAACAAACCATCCCGGGATATGAAGAGAAGTATAACAACCTCAATGAATATCTCTTTGTGGATATCCCGGTTTATTTGGGATACAGGTTTGATATCCGGAATACGATAATTGAGCTGAAGACAGGAGTGGCGACTTCGGTTTTACTCAGGAAAACCGGAAACTACATAGCTGATGAGGAAGATGGTCCGGTTAAAACACTTGATGAATTGCAGTCGAACATTGCCTACAGCGGCTTGTTCGAAGTTGGGGGGGTGTATTATTTCGGTAAAAGGCTTGGAATGTTTGGTAAAATAAATCTAAAAATTCCCCTTAAAGATGCCTTTCATGAAAGCTATCCGCTGGAGCGAAAGAACAACGAAGTATCCATAAAAGCCGGACTAAGGTTTTCTTTTTAACGCAAATATTAAATCTTGTTTTATCTTAGCAAAATAAACAACGGTATATGCAAAAGAGCGGATTGAAAATATGGTTGGTCATTTGTATGCTTTCGGCAATTAATATTGCTTCTGCTCAGCAATTTATTGGAGGTGTATACTACCAGGATTTAACGCTCACAAAAGAGAATTCACCATACATCGTTACTGAAAACCTCATAACGGCAGAAGGTGTACATCTGATTATTGAAAATGATGTTGAAGTGTTGTTTGAACAAGATGCCGGGTTTAAAATCAAGGGTTCTATAGATATACAAGGAACTGCTGCAGAACCAGTGATATTTGATGTCAGAGAAGCTACCTCAGAACAATGGGGAGGAATAACCCTCCTGGAACAGTCTGTTCAGGATACGATTCCTGACATCTTTAATTATGCATTGTTTACCCGCTCTTCCGGTTCGGTTATTACTACTTACAATCGTGATGACCTGGTAATCGAGAATTGTAATTTTTTTAATAATTCCAGCTATACCATAAAACTGATTAGCAGTACAAATACAATAGTCAGAAATAACCACCTGAGCTATGGTAGTTTTGGAATATACATCAGTTCCAGGGCGAGAACAGAAGATATCTTACTGGAAAACAATATTATTGATAATTTTTTTAGCGCAGGAATTCTGATTCTTGGGCAAGATGCGCTCACAGCACGAAATATGTTTAAAGATAATGTCATCAGCAATAGTTTGTACGGCATTCAAATAGCAGGTGGTGAAAAAACATACAGCAATACGTTTCAAAACAATCAGCTTATTCACAATGAGGTGGGCTTTTACATTTATAATGGCTATAATCACCTGATTGATAATGTGATTTTTGATAACAATTACGGAGTCCGGTTTCAGGGAAACCAGCTTTCAGGAGGTGATAACAACTACCTGTCAGGTAACCTGATTTTCAATAATGAAAATGCCATCATGTTTGAAGAAAACTGCATTAAAAACATTGTAGACTCGAACCGTATTTTGCTTAACACAAGAGGGTTGACGCTATCATCAAACTCAGTGGAGGATGCCGCTGGTAATACCATCACCAACAATATCTTTGAAAAAAATACAGAATACGACATCAGAATGTATGCCTCTCCGCAAGATAGTATTTCCTTCAACAGTTTTGCTTCAGTCGATAGCCTGAATTTCCAGTTGCTTGATGAGTTTGATCAACCGGCGTCTGATAACTGGTGGGGTACTTCAGACACAGCAATTATCGAAAAAAAGATATACGATCAGCTTGATGACGAAGAGATGGGCCGGGTTTTGTACCAGCCGGTACTTGAAGAGCCTGTAAATAATATGCCTCCTGAACCAAAAAATGTATCTAAACGGCTGGCATACGATACAGTTTTAGTTTCATGGGATTCGGTTGAAACAGAAATTGCCGGCTACAGGGTTTACTACAATCGGTTAAATACGTTTCAGTTCGAAGAGGTTTATGAAGTAACTGACACAAATAGCTTTGCTTTACCCGGGGCGGATATTCATGCTGAAATAGCTGTAACAACGGTTAATGATCAGGCAAGTGGATATAACGATCAGCACAACATGAATGAAAGCTGGTTTTCTTTTGCCAGCATGTATCCATTTGCCGGAAACGATACTACAATCTGCCAGGGCGAAGTGCTTGAGTTTATTCATGCCACAGCCTTTGATTACGATAGCGTGCGTTGGATTACCAATGGGCAGGGTGTGCTTTCGGATGAAGATAAACTGAAAGCTAAATACTTGCATGACCAGCAAGACCTGGAAAATAATTTTGTTTTTAAGTTGCATCAGTATGTTAATGGGGAGATAAGAGAAGACAGTATAAAGGTTGAATTTGTATTCTTGCCGGAAGTTTTTGCCGGAAATGATACAATTATTTTTATTGATTCGGTTTTGAGAACGAATCAAGCAGAGGCTGATTATGTAGATAGCCTCAGATGGAATACAAACGGTGATGGATTCTTTGAGGAGGCTGACAGCTTAAACAGCCGGTATCATCCCGGTAGTGAAGACATTGATACAGGAAAGGCAGAACTCATTCTTTCCGCATATAGCCATTGCGGGCAATTCACCGATACTTTAACTGTAACTATCAGGCCTTCCTTTAGCATTAGCGGAAGCATAGTACACAATAGTATCGCAAAGGGAAAATTAAAGGTAATAACAGAAAACAATGAAGCGTTCAGGCTCATAACCGAAACAGAAACCAACACCAGTAATGAATTCTTTTTACCTGCTGTTCCTGAGGAAGAAATACATTTATTGTATATTCCGGAAAATAAATCTGCATATTTACCTACTTATTATGTGAATAAAAACCGCTGGGAACACGCTCATAAGATAAATGTGGATGGTGATGTATATGATGTGGATATCAATCCTCAAAAGCCACATTTTCAATTGCCTCCTGGCCAGGCTTCTATTGGGGGCGTTGTAAACTTAATTGAGCCGGCGGGAAATATCATACCAGTAATACATCTCACGGATGGCTCCGGAAGAATCTTGCAATGGGATTTACCCGATCAAAATGGAGCCTATAATTTTAATAATCTACCTTACGGGAATTACAGAATCGGCACAGAAAAAATGGGTGTACCTTATTTTCTCACCGGGTTAATAACGCTGTCACCGGATAATTTAGAAGAGGAAATTGTGAATATTTCCATTGATGGAAAAAAAGTTGAAGCCGATATACAAAATACACAAAATGAGGTAGAAGTTTTTCCTGTGATAGCGAAAGATAAAATACACCTGCGGTTTAACCGGGACGTAAACAACATTCTGCTGCGATTTTATACCCTCAAAGGCACCAGTATAAAGACACAAAAGTTATCGAGCGCAGCGAGTGGAGAGATAATAGATATTGAAACCCGGAATTTATCCTCAGGCATGTATATTCTTAACATCGGAATAGAAGATAAAATTATCGAAACCCAAAAAATCCTGAAGCAATAGAAATTTGCATATCAAATTTATTAGACCATCCTCAAATAAGAATCCTGAATATTTAAATAAAAAAAATGCAGATTAACTAAGGGTTTCCTTTCTTTGGCTTGTCATTTATAGGAATCCTTTTAAGGATTGTATTAGGCAAAATTGAAATTTCTTAAAGTAAGGTTTTACAAATAATT
>CAYXJS010000183.1:0-5834 GCA_964465045.1 uncultured Bacteroidales bacterium
TATTCTTAAATTTGTCATTCTCAAAAACAATCAACTTCATGAATAAACTCTCAAAACGAATACAGTCACTGGGCGAATCTGAAACACTTGCTATGACTAAGCGCAGCCGCCAGTTGCAAGCAAAGGGTTATGATATTATTAACCTCAGCATCGGTCAACCTGATTTTTTCACACCTGATTTTATAAAAGAAGCTGCAAAAAAAGCGCTGGATGATAACATCACCTACTATCCTCCTGTAGCCGGGTTTCAATCGCTGCGTAAAGTTATTTCTGAGAAACTGCTTCGCGATAACCAATTGCATTACGATCCGTCGCAGATTGTTGTCTCAACCGGAGCGAAACAAGCTATAGCCAACGTTATGATGAGCCTGGTAAACCCCGGCGATGAGGTTTTGGTGCCGGTGCCGTACTGGGTGTCCTATCGGGAAATTATTCGACTGGCAGAAGGAAATCCAATTTACATTTCTACCCAGATCGAAAATCAGTTTAAGGTAACGCCACAAGAGTTGGAAGAAAGTATTACAGAGAGAACAAAAGTGCTGATATTCAGCTCGCCGTGCAATCCTACAGGTTCGGTTTATACGGGCGCTGAACTAGAGGCTGTGGCAAAAGTTTTGGAAAAATATCCCGATATTTACATTATCTCGGATGAAATTTACGAACTAATTAATTTCAGCGGCAAGCACGAAAGCATCGCCCGGTTTCCCGGAATAAAAGACCGCGTGATTGTGATAAACGGCGTAAGCAAGGGATTTTCTATGACCGGTTGGCGATTGGGTTATCTTGCCGCCGACCCTGAAATTGCCGCTGCATCAGAAAAGTATCAGGGGCAGATTACTTCCGGAGCCAATTCGGTGGCCCAGATGGCTGCTCAGGCTGCCCTGGAAATCCATCCCACGAAAGTGGAAGAAACGGCCCATATGCGGGAAGCCTTTGAAAAACGACGCAATATTTTAATTGACGAATTGCAGAAAATTGACGGGATAAAAACCTATACGCCCCAGGGCGCCTTTTATATTTTCCCGGAGGTGTCTGCGTTTTTCGGAAAGATCTATCAGAACAAAACCATCAGCAATAGCCTTGACTTAGCAGACTATTTGCTGGAAGAAGCGCTGGTGGCCGTTGTGCCGGGTTCAGCCTTCGGAGATCCGAACTGTATCCGGATTTCATATGCCACCTCAGAAAAGGTATTGAAAGAAGCTACCCGTCGCATTAGTGAAGCTTTGGCTAAACTTAGCTAAGTTTAACGGGGAGTGAGTGAAACTTTTAGCGGATATTTCGTTATTATTGCATAACATGAATAAAACAATATGCTGCTGATATATACTGACAAGAACAGCAACCGACTGCAATATACGCTGAAGACTATTTTTCACGAAATTCTCGGTATTGACTTCACTCATACCACCTACAAAGATGAATTTCTAAAATATCAAGGGCCAAAATTGAATTATTCTGCCAAATCCTTTAGCCAGGAGATTTTTTTTTGCAGCTATGATTTGCTTTATGAAACCGGTATAGGAAATTTCGAAGTCAATTTGATTGATTTTGAAGGGACAAAAGCGCTCTTTCCGATTAATGATGAGAAATCCTATTTGCCGTTTGATGTGTTTTCGGCTTCGTTTTATTTGCTTTCGCGATATGAGGAATATCTTCCGTATAAAAAAGATGAGCATGGCCGCTTTCACGCCCATGAAAGTCTTGCCTGGAAAAACAAGTTCCTGAAAAAGCCTGTAGTCAATATCTGGGCTTATCAGATTAAGCGCATTCTAAAAAAACGGTATCCTATTCTGGTATTTAATCGGCGGACATTCCGGTTTATTCCTACCTATGACATTGATATGGCTTTCTCATATCGCAGTAAAGGGTTCGTGAGAACCACTGGTGGATTTTTAAACGATTTGCTTCACAGACGGTTTAAAGATTTGGTTCTACGTAGCCGCGTGATATCCGGACGACAGCCCGATCCTTTTGATACGTTTAGTTATCAGATTAACCTGCACAAGCGTTATAACCTGCAGGCTATTTATTTTATTTTGTTTGCGGATTATTCGAGCTACGACAAAAATATTTCTGTAAACAATAAGCGATTCCAGCATTTGATCAAACACCTTTCTGATTATGCTGAAGTAGGAATACATCCCTCTTATACTTCGCAAAATAATATGGAGATGCTGCAAAAGGAGGTGAGCAAACTGAGCACGGTATTAAAAAAAGAAGTAAAAGTAAGCCGGCAACATTATCTGCGGATGGATTTGCCTTCTACATATCGTAATTTGCTGGCAGTAGAAATCACAGATGATTATACCATGGGGTTTGCGGCTGAACCCGGCTTCCGGGCAGGAACATGCGATCCGTTTTATTTTTATGATTTGGATATGGAAACCGAAACCAGACTTAAAGTGCACCCTTTTGCTATTATGGATGGCACACTCATAGATTATAAGCAGATGAAGCCCCACGAAGCTTCTCCTGTAATAAAGCAATTGATGGAAGAGGTGAAAGCCGTAGATGGAACTTTTATTAGTTTATGGCATAATCATTCGCTTAACCCTGAGAGCATTAATGGCAATTGGCGCGGGGTGTATGAGGAAATGGTAGAAATGGCTTTGGGTATAGGTAAAGAGGAGGATGAAACATGATACATTATCTCCGGCATGATCAGATTGATACTGAAAAGTGGGACCAATGTATTCGAAAGTCGTTCAACAGCCTTGTGTATGGTTATTCATGGTATCTGGATGTGGTATGCCATGAATGGGATGCTCTTGTGGAAGATGATTATTTGCGCATAATGCCCTTAACGGGAAAGCGCAAAGCCGGCATTCATTATTTGTATCAACCTTTTTTTACGCAGCAACTCGGGGTTTTTTCTACCGGTCGGCTTAATAACCAAAAAGTAAGCGAATTTATACAACAGGTTCCAAAGAAATACAAGCTTACAGAAATCAATCTGAACACATTTAATAAGCCTGTAGATACCAGCCAACCTTCGTGGAAAGCGATGCAAAATTTTGAGCTGGATTTGATCTCCTCTCATGAAGAGCTGCGATTGCAATATTCTAATAACTTAAAGCGCAACATCCGCAAAGCCGAAAAAGCAAAACTGGAGCTGATGGAAAACATCAAACCGGAGGAAGTAATACGGATTTTCAGAGGCTCTGCTGTGAGCCGAAAAGCCAACTTTAATGAAGAGGCTTATCGCATGCTTAAGCAGTTAATTTATGTATTAATTTACCGTGGAAGAGCTAAGGTATGGGGCGCTTTTGACCACAGAAACTCTTTACTGGCAGGAGCTGTTTTTGTGAGAAGCAAGAACAAGTGGATATTCTTGTTTTCAGGAACATCGCAGGATGCCAGAGAAAAAGGCGCTATGCCGTTTATCATAGACCGCTTTATCCTAAATCATGCCAGCAGCCACAGCACGTTAGATTTTGAAGGTAGCAATGAGCAGAACCTGGCCCGGTTTTATAAAAGCTTTGGCGCCAAGCAGTGCGTGTATTACCATTATCAAAAAAACAGGTTGCCATTTTGGGCGAGATATGCAAAAAATGCTATGAATCTTTTACAAAAATCATTCTCATGAAAGTAGTAAACCTCGAAAAAGAAAACTCTCTGCTAAATCAATACATAGCGGAGTTGCGAGATAGAAAAATTCAAACCGACCGGCATCGCTTCAGAAGAAACCTTGAACGTACCGGCGAGATTTTTGCTTATGAAATCAGCAAAACAATGTCGTATAAAAAGCAGGAGATCGAAACACCTCTGGGTAAGAAACAGGTGATGCTTCCGGTGCATTCGCCGGTGCTTTCCACTATTTTGCGTGCCGGTTTGCCGCTTCATCAGGGTTTGCTGAATTATTTCGATGAAGCTGATAACGCTTTTATTTCGGCATATCGTAAGTATGATGATGACGGCAATTTTGATATTTACCTGGAATATGCTTCCAGTCCTGATTTAGACGGGGCAACGCTGATAATCTCGGATCCAATGCTGGCTACCTCATCATCAATGCTGCTGACTTACAATGAGCTCCTTGAGGCCGGGAAGCCTGATCATGTGCATATTGTAACCATCATTGCCAGCCAGAAAGGTGTGGATGTTTTGGCAGATAATATTAAAGCAAATAACGTAACTTTGTGGACGGGCTCAATAGACCCGCATCTTAATGAAAAAGCATATATTATTCCGGGCCTGGGCGATGCCGGAGATTTAGCTTACGGTATGAAAAGATAAATCATGAAAAACAATCTCATCAAAGAAAATATTCTTATAGCATTGGATTCAGTGCGAACCCACCGCCTCAGGGCAGTGCTGACAATCCTGATAATCGCATTCGGTATTATGGCTTTGGTTGGGATTTTAACATCAATAGAAGCCATCCGGTTCTTTTTGAATGAGAACTTTTCCAGGATGGGTTCAAATACCCTCACAATAGAAGGACGCAGCGTGCGCATAGAAGGGGAGCAGGCTAAAGCTTACCGTACCATTAGCTATGAGGAAGCGATGAAGTTTAAAGAACGGTTTGCATTTCCGGCTACGGTATCTGTTTTTACCCAGGCTACAGGCACAGCTACAGTTAAATATCAGCAGGAAAAAACCAATCCGAATATTTCAGTTTACGGTGGGGATGAAAATTACCTGGCCACATCAGGCGAAACCATTGCCCGTGGAAGAAACATTTCTGAAAATGACATTGCTAAAGGCATGCATGTTACCGTAATCGGTGATGATTTGGCAAAAAGTCTTTTTCAGCCTAATCAACAGCCAATCGGGTCTTTTATTAGCATTGGCGGAGCAAAATACCAGGTTATAGGCGTTCTGGAGCCAGGCGGAAACGCTTTTGGTTTTAGTTCCGGCAAAATGTGTGTGATTCCTATCACCACTTTACGTAATCAGGGAGGAAGTCAATATCGCTATAAAGTAAATATTATGACTGAAGGTCCTGAGCAATTGGATATTGCAGAGAGCGAATCGGAAGGCTTGTTCCGGGTTGTCAGGGAGCTAAATCCCGGCGATCAGAACGATTTTCGTATCAGCAAAAGCAGCAGTCTTGCGGAATCACTTTTCGAAAATATAAGTACGTTGCGCCTGGCGGCTGTCATAATCGGCGTTATTACGCTGTTGGGAGCGGCTATAGGTTTGATGAATATCATGCTTGTATCGGTTACCGAACGAACCAGGGAAATTGGTATCCGAAAAGCCATCGGCGCTAAAAGCAACACCATCAGAAATCAGTTTTTGGCTGAAGCCATTGTTATCGCTCAGCTCGGGGGTATTCTTGGGATTGTTTTTGGCGTACTTATCGGGAACGCACTTTCTTCTTTGCTGGGAATTGGGTTTATTATGCCCTGGCTTTGGATCATTGCCGGCATTTCGCTATGTTTTATAGTAGCTCTGGTTTCGGGAATCATCCCGGCATCTAAGGCAGCTAAGCTGGATCCTGTAGAGTCTTTGCGCTACGAATAGCCTCACAAGAGTCCCTCATCGCGAAAGCTGTAATACGTATTATCCCCTAAAATAATGTGATCCAAAATGGAAATGTCAAAATATTCTGCTGCATGAGTAAGCTTGCGGGTGAGCTTCACATCCGCATCACTGGGCTTAACATTTCCCGATGGGTGATTATGGCATAACACAAGCGACGAGGCATTGTTATCCAGTACTTCCTTGAAAATGCGTTTCGGATCGGCTACAGTTCCGGTCATACCGCCATCGCTGATTTTAATCGTTTTCATAATGTGATTGGCCCGGTTAAGCAGCACAATCCAAAACATTTCATAGGGTGTGTCAGCTAAAGTAATTTGCAGATAATCATAAAGCTCCCGGCTGTT
>CAYXJS010000184.1:0-5833 GCA_964465045.1 uncultured Bacteroidales bacterium
CTTCCATGATAAAAAAGCGCGGAACGGTTAATCCCGTACCCACGGCGCTGCCTCCCAAATTCACTACTTTAATGCGCTCATGGCAACGCGTTATCCGCCACCAATCGCGCGAAAGCGCATCCGACCAGGAGCTGAACAACATCCCGTAACTGGAAGGAACTGCTTCCTGCATCTGCGTGTAAGCCATCCGAACCGTGTTTCCGTACATGCGCTCCAGCTTTTCCGTGCTATTACGCAATTCGTTGATTTTGTCTTCCAGCTCATTAAGCAGGTGCATGGCTGCTACTTTTAATGATGTGGGAATTACATCATTTGTAGACTGATAAAGGTTTGCATGCTCGATAGGATCAATACGCTTGTAATTTCCCGGATTTTCGCCCAGCTTTGTCAGCGCTGCATTGGCAATAATTTCGTTGATATTCAGGTTGATGCTCGTCCCGGCCCCTCCGCTTACAGCTGGAATGATAAAATGGTCAAAATATTCTCCGCGCTGGATATCCATAGCGGCTTCCTCTATGGCACTCAAAATATTGTTGGGGATTTTATTTGCGACAGCTTCCGGGATTGATTTCGTATTACCAAACTTTGCCTCAACAGCCTCCTGAAAACGCCTTGCTGTTATATAACAAGCTGCTTTAACCATACCTAACGCTTTATACCACTCCGGATGAAAAGCCGAGGCAAACGGGAAATTTTGCTTTGCCCGCCAGGCGTGAATTCCATACAAAGCAGACGCCGGCAGAGTTACAACTCCTATAAAATCTGATTCTGTTCTGGTTTCCTTTTTCATTTAAAGGCCAAATTTAAGCTTTTTCAAAAAGCATTCCACTTCAGGACAGCTTTTGTTTAGCAAACCAACATTTTAAATTTATTGTAAAGTAATATTAACCAATTGCTTATTAAAAAATTGAACATCTGCACCTTACATGTAACTCTTTTTCGCAGCCTTTAGTTTCTCTGGTTTTTTCTCAAGGTATTCAAGCATTTTACTGAACAACTTATGCTGCACTAATAACCGTTTAAATACATATATTTTTCTGCTCCTTTTTGTTTAGCGCAATTATTTTGCCGGGTACGAAAATCAAGTTCAATCCTTTCAGGATTGTGAGATTGACATCACATCATTAACCCTGCATTTCATACAGGGTTAATGATGTTCATCGCCTTCGACGATATAAACATTACAATCAGGAAAGATTGAAAAAATCCACGAAGTGGATAAACGGCATAAACCGCGGGTGAAACCCGTGGAAATAATAGCAGCCCACCACCCAACAACCCTGAGAAGGGTTGAACAAGTTACAATTGCCCTTTGCGCAGTAACTTTTTGTTTAGGGCAACTATTTTTGCAGGGGGCTAAAAAGTCATAAAATCAGTAAAAAGCAGAAAAATCAATTCCACGCCCTGATTTTAGAAAACATATAAAAGTTCCATCCAATAAAATCTAACCGTCAGATTTCTTTACGGTATAAAGCTCTGTTTTTGTTTTTTTACCGCGTAATTTTATAGCATCTATTTTTTCTATGGAGTAATCTTGAGGAATGTCAATAAATTTTAACAATTCTCTGGATATCAAATTATCTACTTTATACTCATTGCATTTTTCCTGAATGCGTGCACCTGTGTTCAGCACATCCCCGCTAAAAATCAGGTCGCGTTTTACTACACCCATTTCTCCCGCCATAATTTCTCCGTGATTAAAACCGGCTTTAAAGGAAGGAGTAATTCCATAGCGGTTTAGGTATTGATGCTTTTTTTTGTCCATCGTGTTTTTGATATCAAAAAAGCACTGAAGGCAATTGGCATGTTTAAGTCCATTATTCAGTGTCCAGGATACAACTACCTCATCACCTACATACTGATAAATCTCTCCACGAGTAAAAATAACGGAATCAGTGATATCACTAAAAAAATCATTCAACAAACTGAAATAGCGTTTGTGGCCCAATTGTTCAGCAATTGAAGTAGAATCTCTGATATCTAAAAACATAAAAATACGTGTTTCTCTTTTGGGATTATGATATCGTCCTTTCAGGAATCCGGTTAAGCCACCCGGACCATATCTATCGCTAATTTCGAGATAAATAAATGTGCCTGCAATGACACAAAACCAAAAAGCAATTTCTAAAAGTATATAACCTTGTGCAGCAAAATGAAAAGCTTCATGATAGATTTTCAGGTTAAACAGCGAAGTTTCATATTCATTTTTAAAATAGAGGGAGATGGAAATAAAGTAGGTCAATAACAAAAGCACAATATATATCGCGCTTTTCAAAATTAACACCACCCCAAAAGGCTTTTTACGAAATGCTGTTCTTAAGTAAAACACTTCAAGGCTTCCAAAAACAAGGCCTCCGAGCGAAGCGGCGATAAAAGAATACAACAAGCTTTGAGCTAGACTGTAAGGGATTTTGATATCCAGCAACGAATTCATATACCCAAACATGTATAATGTGTTGAGTATGGCCAGCATTTGCCAGGTGGCAGTGATGGCAACTACTTTTTTGAACTTAAGCTGAAATTTCATGAAGGATAAATCCATAGGTTGCTGATTGTCTCCGAAGATAAAAATTCAGCCTGGCAAGTATTGCAAACCAGGCTGAATATGTTATGCAAATCTAATTTTTCACAATTTTTCCCGAAACGCTCTCATTGCCTGATGTAATCGTATAAAGATATACACCTGCCGGCAACTCATAGCCTGTGGCATCTCTTCCATCCCATTCAATCGTATTTTCCGGTGATACGAATTTATTTCTCAGTGTTTTCACTACTCTTCCATCAATCGTCCGGATTTGTATGCGAACCGATGCCGGGTCAGGTAATTCATATTTGATTACCATGGATTGGTCAAACGGATTAGGCGCTGTGCTATGGCTTATTTCTGAAACCGCAGCATAGGCTGGTGCTTCGGTAGTCAGCAATATTCCACCTGAAAAGCACCTTATGTTACCTTCTCTTCCACCTGCAATCACTTCATAACTCATGTCTCCGGTAACATCCGGGATTACGCCCAGACCGTCGATAGGTTCCGTGTAGGCTTTTTTCATGATTTCAGCGCCATCAGCGCCACTGAGGATATAGACATAATTACTTTGGTACAGCGTACCCACAGCCATATCGGGTGTATTATCGTTATCCACATCATTCATCATTCTTACATTCCAGCATTTATCCTCTAATGGAGAAGACCAGATAAAATCTCCTGAAAAACCATCGATAGCTGACATTACCGTTCCACTGTGAGCTGCGGCTACATCACTGTGACCATCGTTATTCAAATCACCGGCATTTTCAAAACGCAAAATCATATTACCACCAAAGCCACCTTCTTCAATGATATCTCCTGTAGTAGCATCTATCAGATAGTAGTTTCCGGAAAAGCCACCTGCGATAACATCATCGACACCATCGTCAGTAATATCAGACAATTGTGTGAGCGCCCACACCGAAGTACCAGGGGTAGTGAATGACCAAACCTCTTCGCCGTCAGCGCCGCTCAGACCCTGCACACTTCCTTCTGATTCTGCTTCATTGGTAGCTCCGGCCACCACGTCCGGAACCCCGTCGCCAGTAAAATCGCTGACACCAATGACACTGTATGCAGTGCCACCGGTATATGTATCCCAGATTAAGTCACCATTGGTTCCATCGAGGCAAAATACGCGCTTCGGGCCAGTATCATCAGCATCATCACCCACGGCTGCCAGCACATCCTGCACACCGTCATCATTATAGTCAAATTTAGAAAATACCTGATAAACCCAGCCGCCGTCGCCATACATGTCGGTATCAAATTTCCATACCAAATCACCTGTTTTTCCTGAGAGCAGCCTTACAGAACGGTCTCCTCCGGTTGTGCCTATAATGATATCATCAAATCCATCCCCATCCAGGTCTCCGGTTCTTGTGATGCTGTTTTGATGGTAAAGGCTGCCAGCATAGACTTCTGTTTCCCAGAGCACGTCTGCCGGATCGTCGGAATTTCCGTTCAGACAGCGAATATAATTGTCTTCGCTACCCACTACCACTTCATATTTTCCGTCGTTATTCAAATCCGGAAGATATTCAAAAGCCACCGGAGTGTTGTCATATCCTTCGGTAATCGAGTGATACCACAACTCCGCTCCCATTTCCTCAGGAGCGGGTTCTCCAGAACCTTCAAGCTGTATGCTTGTAGTACTGTTCAGCGGATCGTTTGTAGTAAGAATAACATCATCTTCATAAGCATTTACTTCCTGGGGGAGAAACCAAAAGGGAAGTACGCCAGTTCCAAGTACCGGAATTTCAATAGGAAATTCTACGTCGTTAAAATAGAACTCCTCTTCGCTGAGTTCCGCCGAACTAATTTCCAGAATTTCATCGCCCTGATTTTCTATTTCTAGTGTCCATCGCTCGGATGCTTTTTCACGGATGACACCATAATTATGTGCTGTGGATGAAAAACTGGCTGCAGGACCTTCAAAAACACCATTTCCTGATAAGGTCACCTCAGCTTCGCTGTTCATGGGATCATTAGACAACACATAAATGGTATGGTCTAATTCGCCAAAGTTTTCAGGAGCATAAGTTACCGGAATAGTTGTTTCATCTCCAGGCAACACTGTAACTGGAAATGAAGCGGAAGAAGAAAGTTCAGGATGATTAATCTCCAGCCCCTCGATTTCCAGATCCACTGCTCCGGTATTTTCAACAGTCATCTCCCAGGTTTCCTCGTCATCTACATTTACCAGCCCGTAATTGTGCGAGGCAACAGAAATATCAATGACCGGCGAGCCTGAACCACTCAGGTTCACTTTATATAGCATGGAGTTTTCTCCTTCACCTTCATCTGTGTACCAAAGATATTGCCCGTCCCAGGTGACTCCTGAAGGCCCTTCGCCCTCGCTGGGAAAACTGGCAATCAATTCTCCGGTAGCTTTATCGATTTGATAGATTGCATTGCCCCATGTATCAGCCATCCAGAGATTTTCGCCCTCTACGGTTAAGTCCCACGGTTGGTTATCAGGGGCAGCAAAATCATCCAGCACATTGCCCTCATCATCGGTTTTATAAAGGTGGCCATCGGGATCGTAATAGGCTGCCGACCAAAAATCGCCATCATCATAAGCTATACCAGACATGTAATGCGCCTGCAGCTCAAACTGGCCTGCTTCATTCCCGTCAAAATCAAAAGCGATAGCCTGGGCCGGGTCAGAAGAACTTCCTTCCTGGCTGATTGACCACAGATATTCCCCGTCGTAAGTCAATCCATAAGCATCTTCGATAGGGGCATTAAACAACAATTCGTATTCCCCGGTTGCAGGATCGATTTGAAAAATGCGCTCGCCATCAACTCCATAAATACCGCAATACAGATTCGTGCCATCCCAGGCTAATCCTGATGCGTTTTGGGGTATTTCATAAGTGGCTTCAATGGTCCATTCACGCGTATTTCTTATACCCTTTTCATCAATGGAATGGGATGTACCGGAAAACTCCGGCGACACAATCACAGGTTGATTTCCTGATTTCTCATTCTTCATTTTCGTATCGCTGTCAGGACTATCTTGCGCCAGCAATAAAAAGCCCAGCAAACTTAATAAAAGTGTAAACGTAGTTTTTAACATAGTTTGTTTAGTTTTAGTTGTACATTAGTTTTTTATTAAAGGAAATTTCAGAATGTTAGCTGTTCTTCCGTTTCCTTCATTCGAAATATATAACGTTCCTTTTTGGTCAAAGCATAAGCCTTCCGGCTGAAGAAAAATGCGTTTATTTAGGTCTTTTGCCGTTTTTAGAGAACCATGAGCATCATAAACAGCAAGCATGGTGGAGGTAAAGGATAGAATATAAA
>CAYXJS010000185.1:0-5814 GCA_964465045.1 uncultured Bacteroidales bacterium
AAATCCGTCCTATCAAAACCAAAAAGCATGGGCGAAAAGCCAAAAGCTTGTTTAATTGAAGTGAGAAATAATGTTCTTGATGAGTTCGAAATTGATGTAAAATTTGAAAAAGATCAGAATCTTAATTAATAATAGGATAATCTCATAAATACTCCAACTCAATCAGTAGGTCCATATAATGCTTCGCCTTTGTTGAAACTAATTAAATCTCTTTCTTAAAAACAGAGTATGGGTATTCAGTATTTATCTCAAATTCATTCAATCATATATCTTTTTCATTATGAGCTATTTCACAAGGTCGGATAAAACGGAGCAAATTGTGCCACTTAAACCGGAGCTAATTGTACCTCTTATACCCGAATAATTGAGATTATTCGAGATAGTATAAAAATCTCTATTTAATTGTAAATTTGCTTGCATTAAATAGGATTGTACAGAATAACACATGGCTCAATGAAAATTATACATAGGATAGACGAGTTTTTGTTTACGATTTTCCTGGAAATGGAGAGCGAGCTTCAATTGCCTTATGATAAGGAGTATGAATTGGCGGTGAAGATGCGTAAACAAGAATAATATGTTAAGACAATATACATTAATAAAGCAAAACATTTATGCTTCCTTAATAAAAGTGATATCGCAAGACTTGCACTGCCGTTTTTCCTGGTAGATATCTGATATGTCATATTTGCTGTCAACTCTTTGATAGATATCAAGTCCCCTACCCAAATTGATTTTCCAGCCATTGTTCAGGTGTATGTGTCTATCGTGTGGAGAGTCATCGAATTTGTAGTCTAAAAATATTCCAAGAGGTTCTAATGAATCCTTAATGTCAGCAAAGGCGTTTTCAGCGGATTCTTTGTACTCTTCATTGAAATAAGTCACAAGGTTGATTTTTATTTCTTCACCTGCTTCTTTTATTTCAGCTAATAGTGAGCAGAACTCCATCAAATTTCTAATTTGATAGGGATAACGAATGTAAGGCTCCACTATATTGATTTCGGTAGCCCCTTTTAAATAAGGAAGGAACAGGTTTTTATATGAAATTCCTGTCTGGTTTTCGTAGATGGTGACTTGCTTATAATCAGGTAAGGGATTTGCCTCTCTTTTTTCCTGAACCTCATCAGGCTCTTTATTTTCAGTAGACTCTGATTGGCTTTGAAGATTTTGATTGTATGTAATTTCTTCAAGTGTAATGATTTTTTGTTCCTTTCCACTCTTAAGATTTATATAGCTGAAATCTACCTCTTCAAATGTATCATCCATTTTAATGAGTTGCTGCTTTACCCTTCTGCGCACTTCTATCGAGAAATCAAATAATTCCCGGGCTTCTTCTTCGCTAAAATCCTGATTAGGATAAATTATCTTTACCAGCCCACTGAATGTTTTAACAATTGCATCGCGGTCACGCGTGGTTAAACTGTCCGATAATTCAAAATAGTTCTTAGCGAGGTTCGTGTAATCATATTTACGTAGTCCTCTTAATACTTCAGCTAAGTAGTCAACAATAAACCCGTAGCCATTTGTAAACATTTCATGACGCAATTTTTTTACTTCCCAACCCGGCAAATATCCATGCACGCGATCTAAAAAGGCTGAATCATAAAACTGCTTTGGCAAAGAGTCAAATAAGTTTGATTTGCGCATCATAAAGGGAAGAGAATGCTCTGTATTGCCCACAAAAACCATTGATGCCTGTGCATTGTAAACATGAGTACCCCTGGAAAATGATTTATTGGCCATGTAGTTTTTCATGATATCCACAAGTCCTTTTTCACCACTTTTCCCGGAGCCACCAAATTCATCAAACGCTACTGTATCCCAAAACCCTACAAGACCAATTTGCCCTGTGGAATTATTCACAAAAAGTTTTGCTTGTGTCACTTCACTGCCGGAAATAAGGATGCCATGTGGAGAAAGCTCGGAATAAATATGACTTTTCCCGGTTCCCTTTGGTCCAAGTTCAATTAGGTTGTAATTGTTCTCACAAAAAGGAATCAGGCGGCTTAGCTGAATTAGTTTACTTCGAAAATTAAATTGTTCAGGATTAAGCCCAATGCTTTGCATCAGCAAATCCAACCAATCGTTTGTGTTAAATTGTTTACGGGCTTCTTTATACTCGTCAAGGTCAATTTGTGAAATTTGGATGGGTTTGAGCGAATCAATAAACCAGGGAGAATCGTTCCCATCGGATGCTTCATAACCGAGATTTATAATGCACCATACCCCAGAAGTAAGCAGCTTTCGGTTATTCTTAATGATAGGATTGCCAACCGGGACTTTTTTTATACCCAAATTCGCAAAGCTGGCCTCATAAATATCTTGCTTTTCATTTAACCTGGCAGCTACTTTGTCTATAATTTTGTGCTGACCTTTTTCACGCACAGTTGATTTTATAACTTCTGCCTCATCCCGGCTTACGAAATGTTCACGGATAATTTTTTTTACTTTCTCCACCCCTTCCTTGATGACATCCTCATCAAAAGATGCACAGTACTGCCCTAGCAAGTACTCTAATACATAAGATGGGACAACGGCATTTCCTTTAATTTCTTTTGTTAAATCCTTGCGGACCACCTTGCCTTCAAAAACATTTGTTATATTATCCATAACTGCCATAATCATAATATTTTAACCAAAATCCGATCCGTCAAACACTCTTGATATTATCAGCTTCTCATTAATTACCTGCGGATTTAGTCGTTCTTTATCTTCTGAATCGTAAGCACGCAAGTAAGCCAAATTCTTTCCACCAGATTCACTATTAAGCGTTAATATCACATTCCGCGTTCTTTCTTTTGGGTTGTCTGATGCAGAATCAAAAAGAACCAATTCTTCATTAGATAGTTTTTTGCCTTTTTCATCATATAAACCTATAATGATTTCGCGCGGCTTACGCTCATTTGTAACTGGTTGGTCCTGAATCAGATTAATTTTAATATTTCCTGTTGTAATGCGCTTTTGAGAGTCCAGGCGCTTGAAGTCCACCTTTTCTGAAACCTCCTGTTTTTTACGGTAAAATTTAATAACCGGAATCAACAATTCCTGTAGACTAGCTCCACCATGTGAAAATTGCACCCCTGCATATCCTTGCTTTTTATACCGATTAATAGCTTTTGGTACGACCACCTTAAGGTTTGTATCAAATTGCGAAACATCTTTCATGGGAAAAACATACCCTTCTGCTTTATTAAAAACATGCCCGACAGTGAATCTTGCATGTTTTTTTAATTGCTTATCAGCAACCGGAAAATCCTGCCTTGATGAATCCGTTAACTTTTTCTGATTGTATATGAACCCATGGTCTGCTGTAACGTGAATATGATAAAGATTCCAACTGTTTAGCTTCCTCATCATTTTACGGATTTCATCTATAGCCTCAGCTACAGCATTGAAAGTTCCTGCCTCCGTTTTAGCAGTATCGCCAATAGCATCAATCCAGTCATGATAAATATAAATTCGTCTATTCTTTTTTAGAAAATCACGGCCTTCTTTTTCCTTCCATTGAATCATTTCACTCAGCCTTACAACATCAGTTTCAGGATGTGCCTTTTTTAATATCTCACGCCGGTTTTCAAGCGATGAAGTTGATACTCCATCGACTAAATAATTTATTTCATCATCACCCTCCTTAATTTCGAATTGCTTTCCTGGTAACAGATTCGTCATCCCATGTTTGGTGTCTGAAGGGATTGAAGCAAGGTTTACATCTATCTCGGCTTGGTTTTTCCTGTCGGTCAGAAGGTTTTCATATAAATCGAAACCAGCCTCATATCGGAATGCGTCGGAGATAATAACTGCTATTTTTGCGTCAAAATCCTGAATATATGATTTGTAGAAATCATACTGTTTCGGAACTTGAATGTCTGAAAAACTAACTTTTTTATCCTGAAGCAGTTTTTGCCATTCCACATTCAGGCTGATTAAAAATCGGTCATAATCATTACTTACTTCTTCGAAAACCCTTTCAGTAGAATCTGTTGTTTCACTGCTCTGCGACATTTTATTAAAAAAATAGCTCGCCTTACGATAATGGTAATCCACTTTATATAAGTCGGATGTGTAGTTTTGGACATACTCTTCCGGGCTATCAAAGCAAAAAGATGAATACAGGCTTAATGTGGAATACATGGAGCTGGCATGGAACACTAAGTTGAATTTTTTCTGATATAAATCAGATAATCGTGGGGATTCCTTCCAGGTTGCTGATTCATCGCGTATAAGCTGTGGATTATCCTGAACACGCTCAAATGCATCGTCAAGAACGGCATCTAACATTTTATCGAAATAGAAACCATATTCACATTCCACGCCATACCATTGAATAATCTTGTCTTCTTTAATATCAGAAGCAACTGTTTCCATCACTTCCTTGAAGGATGAAGACAAGTATCGACTCGCCTCCCACTCATTTACCAGGGCATGCATTTTATTCAATGAAGCACTGCTGGTGATTTTCAAATTTGCATAGGTGTCTTCGGAAACGGTATTTGCCAACGGTTTTAAAATGATGTTGTACTTGAGTGTTTGTGCCGCTTTTTTGAGGTTATCCAACGATAATTCCGGCATTTCGTAATCTAAGCGGGAAGCAAACCATCGAAGTACTTCATCTTCAACTTTCAGGTTTCTGATACGATTGATAGCCAAGTTTAACTTGTTGGGAGAAAGCGTTAAAGACAATAATTTAATCATTGCCTGCTCGCGGTCATTGACGGATGAAAAATCCAATGCCAATGATACTAAACCCAGCTTCAGGTTCTGCTCATTGAAACTGGCTGCATCAAGAATTTTAGCCAGTTTTTGCTTATTGGTTTTGTGTTGCAAAACTTGAATGTAGTCTTTCACCAGCGATTTATAGGCCGATGGAATCTTGTATTCTTCCATCAATACTGCCACTTCATCCACCCCAAGTTCTTTATTGGCGTAATACAATCCCAGTAAAGGCCACGTTTCCCAATCTTCGCCTTTAGGTTTTTCAAACGGATGGTAGAGGAATACTTTCTTTTCACTTAATTCATATTCAAGTTGATATTTCAACGTAAAATATTGCTCTGAAGCTTCAATAGCTTCTATGTTTTCATCCGTCTTCAGTTCCTTAAATTCATCGTAGTAGTTTTTATCCGGGTCCCAGAAAAAAACAATACGTGTTTCAGGATACTGACGCAATAATTGTTGAATCTTTTCTTTAATCATCTTTTATGCTCATTATCAATAATAAGATTTTGCCTTTGATTGATGTTTGATAGGATTGTTTACTGCTTGTCTGCCTTTTTTTCAAAGGAAGTAAAAGTCCTGAATCTATCAATGATTTAATGTGATTGTTATAGTTTTTCGTTTGATTGGAAATCCCTAAAAGATTTTCCAGAATATCTTTACGTTTTTTAATATCTCTACAAAAAGATAAAATTTCTCGAACATAAACACCAACTTGGTTACTTACCTGGTAACTAAGTTGATTAAAAACATCATCATCTAACTCAATATTAATAATATAAACTTGGTTACCTCTACGGTAACTAAGTATATTATTAACTATTTCATTCACAACCTCACTCTTGTCTTTACTACTAATGTCTTCAGAGATACCACTCTGATTATCTGCACTATAATCAGAATTAACAATATCGCTAACTACATCTCCAACTATAGCTCTAACTATATCCCCAACATAGTTACTTTCCTGGTAACTAAGTCTGCTGTCTTTTGATGTATCACTCTCATTTTCTTTGCTTTCAACTTGGTTACCAACTTGGTCACTTACTTGGTCACTTTCGGTGTTATCTATGGCTCCTTCTTTGGTTCCATCTATGGCTC
>CAYXJS010000186.1:0-5756 GCA_964465045.1 uncultured Bacteroidales bacterium
AGGTTTAACCGGCACCATAAAGCCCGGAATAATCCCTGCCCTGTGAACAGTATCGAACTCAAAACTCTTTGTGTATACGCTTATTTCGCCGCGTTGCTGAAAATCTATTGCATCGGAAACCAAAATTCGATGATCTGATATCGCCAGGGAATAAAAATTTCCGTCTCCTTCTTCAACATCCGGATGCTCAGGCAATGTTTCTCCGGTTATATCCATTGAATATACTCCGCGATTCAGCCAGTAGACTGTATCTCCTGTAATATTGGCAGTCAGGTTTACAGGGTTTGTTTCTTTATCAGGAAAGGAAAAAACTTTTTCCACTTCATTATTTTCCGGGTTTATCCGCGTAAGCGCAGGATACTCTTCATTTTCGAAACCACCGCTGCTCAGCACCCACAGTTTACCCGGTTTATCGCGAATCATGCTGTTTGGTTCTTTCGTAACTGTAATAGAATCAACAACCTGACCTGCTTCAACATCAACTACCATAATTTGGTTGTTTTCCTTACCGGGATGATTTAACATCGACCAATTCGCTACAAACAGCTTTCCCGAGGCCATCACCATTGATTCTGATGATCTTCCGATTCCAATTTTTCGTGCAACGCTGCGACTTTCTATATCTACTAAGGTCAATGAATCGCTGTAGAGATCGCTTATCACTGCTGTTTGATCATCAATAAAAACCGCTTCGCGTGGTGAACTTCCTAAAGAAACGGATGCCTTGCCTGCAAGTGTTTGTGCGCTGACAATTTCCACTTTAGCAGAGTTATTCACCGTAAGCAACGCCAGCGTATCTTTTATGGCCATATGATTGGGCACATCGCCGGGTGGTCTCTCATTGCGGTTTAAAAAAGCATGATTATACACTTTGGCTGAATCAAAAGAGTAAAAAGAAACAGAGCCGTTGCTATGCGAAAAGTTTCCTTCATTGATGATAAACACGCCATTTTGGCTAAATAAAAAATCATCCTGCTGAACCACTTCACCGAATTCATCCTCTTCACATGAAGAAAAGATCAGAATCATCACAAAAAATATTATCGCATGCTTCATGGTTTGTCAAATTTAAGTTGCATTGTAATCTGAAAATTTCTGCCCGGCATCGGATACCACGCTACCAATTGATAGTCTTTATCGGTCAGGTTGTTAACGCGTGCCATGATGCTGCCTTGCCATTTTTTATTCACCTTTATTTTTTTGCTGACCGCCAGGTCAACAACAGAAAACCCGGGCATGTATGAAGTGTTGTCTGACGTTGTATATCGTTTTCCGGTATATCTGTGATAAAAGAGCACAGAAAGATTAGTGAAATGCATTTTCAAAGAGCTCTGCACCTGATGCTGTGGCACATAGGCCAGTTGCTTTTTGAGCGCAGCATCATTTTCATACTTTTTATCCGTATATTGTGCTGAAGTAAAGGCATAGGTTTGCTCAAAACCGGCTTTAAAAACGTTAAATGTTTTGAGAAAAGCATAATTCAACTCCAGACCTTTCGATAACACCTGTGAGATGTTTTGGGGTGTCCAGTAACTCATGATGCTGTCGGGTTGCCATGATATCCAGTTACTGATATCGCTGCGATAGGCTGTTAGCGAAACGTTGGCTTGCCATTTCCTGCTTTTTTGCGTTGTGAAATGAAGCCCGGATTCCATCGAAAATCCTTTTTCAGGATTCAACTGAGGGTCTCCGCCCGGCTCCCAGTATAAGTCATTGAGCGACGGAAGCCGGTAATTGCGTGAAAGGTTTCCGGTAACGCGTAATTGGTGATCAGAAAAAGGTTTAAGTTCAAACCCTGCTGAAGGAATCAGCGGAATCCATGTTCCATCCACATTTTTCTGTCGCAGCATAAGCTGCACAGCCAAAATATCATCCGGATGCCAGTGAAGATTGGAGTACACCGTAAAATCCCGGCGTGTTGGATGGATATCATAATTGTTTGATGCTACTTTGATATGCTCATAACTCAGCGAACCCCTCCAGGAAAGTTCCTTGCTAATATCTGTCTTCACTTTTCCCTGCTGGATAAAGCGGTATGCATAATTTTTTGAATTGACTAATGCCAAAGAATTCTGATAATGCAAATTATCATAAACATACCCGCTTTTGGCGGATATTTCGATCCTATCAAGCTTTCTTTCCCAATCAACCATAGCGCGCAAAGCCTCGCTGCTTTGTTCCTCACTGCTTTGAGCATGCTCTGCACCCAGCGGAGGCGCTATTTCACGAAAATGATTCTGCAGCCATACACGTCCGGTTAGCTGTGAACCTTTAGCACCTTGATAAAACAGCTCCTGCAAAAATGCTGCATTTTCATAACCGGCATGCTTTCTTCGCTCAACGGGAGGTTGATTCCGGTCTTTATAGATATTTTTAAACGGGAAATTATTATCAGCCGTTTGGGTAGAAAAAACCGTACGGCTTTTCAGGTTCTTGTGCTTTGCTTTCACTACCACTTCTGAGCGGTAATTCTGAAAACTGGCTACAGATTGCCGGGCATTGAAGCTAAATTTTTTGATGTTTTCCGGTGAACTTTCAATCAGGATGCTACCTCCTAAACTTCCATTGCCCTGGTTTATTCCGGCTCCCCCATAAGCCAGGGAAACATTATCAGCTGCAGCGAGCGATATTTGAGAAAAATCAGTTTGACTAAGCATCGGGTGATTGATCTCCATTCCATTCCACAAAACCTTGGTGTGTGAGGCCGATGTTCCGCGAAAGGATGCAGTAGCCAGATTTCCCTGCCCGTAGGATTTGATGAATATGGGTGTGTGTCTTGATAATAAATCAGCCAAAGAAGCATAATCAAGTGAACGTAAAGCCGTTGTATCTGCATCGGTCTGCTTAAATCCGCTGAGCGAATAGATGGGTTTAGCCTGAATCGTCACAGGAGTCAGCTTGATCGTATCGCTGCCTTGTCCAAAAAGCAACGACACACTCAAAATCCCTGTTATGATTAAAAGGCCGCTACGAATCATTTTTTTATCACTTTTTGCTGATATACCTGAATCCCTGTAGTAAATTTTATAAAATATATCCCGCGCTGAAGATAGCTCCAATCAGGAACATTAACCCCCGACTCCCATTTCCCATGTTCGAGAAAATTCCCGTTAAGGTCAAATAGTTCGTACTCCATGTCTGTTGCAGATTCAATGTGCACCTGATGACTGAAAGGATTGGGATACACCTTCAAAACATTACTGGCTTCTGGACCGGGAGCTATTCCTACGCTTGGTCCCAACACTGCCAGCGCATCCAGGTCAAAGCCTCCGGTTTCAAATGCCGTTGGGAACGGATCGTTGATGATGTTTCCCTGGCTGTCATAACGTGCATACTCTTCATTGATGCTGCCCACCACATCCACGATTCTAATGTGGGTAACAGATGTCATATCAAGTCCGGGCTCACTCTCCAGCTCAGCAAAATCAAAAGGAACGCCGTAACCTCCCCGGTATTTTCCGGCCAGGTTGTGTATTAAAGTAGCATCCAGTGTTCCGAATGCGCCCACCTGTTCATCAACAGGCGTCAGCGAAACCGATGGAAACCGGAAAAACTGCTCTCCGTCAGAGCTAATCTCCACAAAGGCCAGCTCCAGGAATTCATCGGAAAAACTATTTTCGAAAACCGCAATGTCATTTCCCTCAGTATCTGATAAAGGAGGATCAAAAACATATGTGGCCGTTCCTCCGTCTCCCAGGCTAACCACTTGTAAATCCGAATGCCCCAAAGCCGATTGTGGGTTTCCGTGAGACGCCGGTTCACCGGCAGAATCCGAAATATGCATCAGCCCCCGCTCCACCAGAACTGAATCAGCCCACTGGAAAATCAGGCTACTGTCAGCAGACACCGCTGCAGATCCAGGCTGACCTGCAGGCGGGGCATACTGACCTACAACTGCATTGGATAAAAACAAAATAATCAGACCGATAACAGCGCGCATTATTTAATCAGCTTTTTGGAAAATGTATCTTCTGTGGTTTTGACCACAACGATTATAATCCTGCTTTCCGGCAGAATGTTGTGGATTACAGCATTGGTAGTATTCAGGTTTTGTTTTTGGCTTACAAGCTTCCCGGAAGCATCATAAACCTGTAATTGCTGAACGGGTTTTTGGGCTTTAATCACCAGACTTTCTCCTGAAATATATATCTGGTTTTGCTGCGCTGTTTCCCCTTCAATGCTGGTAGGCATATATGGGGCTGCCTCAGGAGTATCCGGGGGAGTTGCTTCGGGCTCAAATCCATAGGAGCACCCAAAACGGTCTCCGTCATCAAGCGCCTGGGAAATACCCATATTCATTTCCCAAAGCGTGGTGTCTGTCCGGCTCCAGGTACTCCACCAGTCGGGCTGTCCGCCAATGCCTTCATGGTTTGTTTCGGTAGAATTGTACATAATATCATTCAGAAAACCACCTGCTAAGGAAACATCCAAATAAGCATCCGCTTCTGCAACTGTTTGGAGCATTGTTTCAGCCGTAGCCTCACCATCAAAACGAAATCCCCATGCCATGGATTGGGGTTCAATTCCATCATTCCAATCAATCACCAAAACAACTTCCTTATCCCCTTCTCCCGTCCAGAACAATACATCCTCAGAGGTAAATTCATTGACAACCTCAAATTCCAACGTCATGGCTTCGGGCGAAACCCCCACTTCAATGTTATCTTCCACCATATCCCCATCGAGATTATAAATCTCATAATATCCGTATGTGGCATAATCACTGTGAGTAAGATGAATTTGTCCGGCATGCTTATCAAAAGCCAAAGCGGCAGGCACGGTTTCCAGAAAATCAAAATCAATTTCCTGACTAAAAACATTGTAAGATGACACAGAGGATGATACCGGTATGTAAATAATACTGTCGCTCATCACTGAATTGCCGTAATAACCGTAGTAATCACCCTCAACAACTGAGGTTTCATGCGTTCCATTAAAAATATCATAGGTAGTGACGGAAAACGTGTTGGCTTCTGTATCACTAAAATGCGTGTTTACGCTATAAACTTTATTACTCCGCAGAAACAATTCTTTGATTCCCCGGGCTTCATGGCCGAGATCCATTTCGCGCGCAAGCGACATCTCAGTCAAATCCACTACTGCCATTGTACCATTTTCTGCTCCCCATGAACCAGGTACAGCAACATAGGCCGAATCATAACTGACGATGATATCCGCTGCTTCGCCCGAAAGCGGTATTGTCGTTTCCAGATCAAGCGTATGTTTGTCGTACACCAAAAGGGTTTCAGAAGTCACTGGGTATTGTAAGGAAACCAGCAAATAATCCTCATAAACGGCAAGCCGGCTTAACCCCTCACGGGCAATTGCAGCAGTACGTTCGTGTGTATACCGGTCATAAGCAATGAGCGAATCTTGTGCATTCACAAAAAGATAATCCTCATCTTGAATAATATCCTGCACTGATTGCGTGTCGATACTATCAAACACCTGATAAGTTGAAAATTCCTGATTAAAGTATCCTAGAGATACGTTCTCGTCAGGATTCCCAAATTGCCCACCATTGGCGATGTAAGTGTTTATAAGATTTTGTTGTTGAGAAAAAACCGTTGATACGGCAGTAAGTAAGAAAGCAAATAGTAAACTTTTACGTCTCATGAGTTTAGGTTTTAAATTATACATTTATGAAAAACCTAAGCTCGCAGGAGAAATCTTGGAATAAATTATCGGAACAATAATTTATTCTTAGCTTTTATCCCGAAAGCTCAGAATAGCGATAATATGGCAGGTCTTCTGAC
>CAYXJS010000187.1:0-5747 GCA_964465045.1 uncultured Bacteroidales bacterium
TTCGGGCGGGCCGCTCTGCATCACTTCGCTATCGCTTCGTGATTTGAGCGGAATGACGGGGCTTTAGGAGTCAGCAAAGATAAAGCGCGCGACGACACCAAAAAATTTAAAATATGTCGTCGCGCGCTTTTTCCATGTCTATCAGTAAAATATTGTCATTTTGCAGTCCATGTTTCGCGCTGTAAAAGCTTAGAGGCTTTTAAACTCTTATAAGCGAAACAATGGACAAAAAATCTCATTAGTACTCTGTGAAAGTCAATTTTCTACATTCATTAAGTAATCAAGTTTACACCTAAATAATTTGGTTAGTCAGGTTTGCAAATTGCATTTTTATTATCTATTTTCGTTATCAGACGATTAGCAGTTTGCTAAAAGGTTAAGGCCCATAATATAAACGATAAATAACCGCCTTATATGTAATGCGATGAACGAATGGCATAAATATCCTTTTGTACGGATAGTATTTCCGTTTGGTTTGGGAATATTGTTTTCCATGAAGTATTCACTTGAGTTTTCATGGCACCTGGCTTTGCTGGTTTTTATATTTACCTTAACCGGTGCAGCTATTGTATTGCATCAGAAAATATCCTATCACAACCGGCTTTTTTTCGGTGGATTCATTGTATTAGCGCTTTTTGCAAGTGGAATCCTATGGTATGGAAGCTACAATTTGTATCAGCAGTATAACCACTTCAGTGAATTCTCTTCCGGACATGAAGTGATTACAGGGTCATTCAGGCAATTGCCTGAAAAGAAAACCAACAGCCAGATGAGTATCATCGAGGCAGAGCAGGTAAAGGATTCAGCGGGAGTTAGTCATCCTGTGAAAGGGAAAATCATGGCTTATTTTGAGAAAGGTGCAGATTTAAGCGAAGTACAGTACGGTGATAAAATCCTTTTTACCGGTTTTATCAAGCGGGTTGACAAACCCAAAAATCCGGAATCGTTTGATTACCGGCATTATCTGGAGCAGCGGAATATCTATCATACGGTTTATTTGGATACAAACAGCTTCAGGCACATTCCGCATAATCATAATTCTTTGATGGGTTGGTCAGTTCAAACGCGTAACTATCTGACTTCGTTGTTACAGGATTATGGATTGGAGGACAGGGAGTTTTCACTGGTGTCTGCTTTGGTGCTGGGTTATGATAAATATTTGGGAGATGATATCAGGGCGTGGTACAGCAATTCCGGAGCTATGCATATTCTGTGTGTTTCCGGGTTGCATGTGGGGATTATTTATGTGGTGATGATGTTTCTGATGAATTTAATTCCTTTGAAAAGCAAAGCATTTCATGTGTTTAAGGTCGTATTTGTGATCGCTTTTATTTGGGGCTATGCTTTTATTACCGGTCTTGAGCCGGCTGTAATGCGAGCCTCAGTCATGTTTTCGATGGTGGCCGCAGGAAAGCTGCTGAAGCGCAAGGCACGGATTTATAATACGCTTGCCGCCAGTGCATTCATTATGCTTCTAAGCAATCCCAATATGCTTTCATGGGTAGGGTTTCAGATGTCTTACCTGGCTGTTTTTGGCATTGTTTGGCTGCAGCCCCGTATTTATGCGCTTTGGAATCCGAAGTGGAAACTGGCCGATTATTTTTGGGGACTCGTTGCTGTATCGCTGGCAGCGCAAATTGTGCTTTTTCCTTTGCTGCTGTATTATTTTAACAAAGTCTCGATGGTATTTTTTGTTACTAACCTGTTTGCTATACCTGCGGCTACCTTGATGCTTTATTTGGCCTTGGTGTTTTTTGCCTTTTCCTGGCAGCCGTTTCTGGCAAACCTTATGGCCGGAGGACTACATTATTTAGCCAAAGGCATGAATCTTTCCATTGAAAAGGTGAGTGAGCTTCCGGCTGCATACATAGATGAGATTTGGCTGCACGACTGGCACGTGATGCTGATTTACCCCAGCTTATTTATTATACTTGTTTTGTTGATGAAACATAAGAAATATATTGTGCCGGCTGTATTGGGTGCTTTGATACTGGTATTTGTTGTCCTTGGCGGGATACGGTTTCATCAGCAGCATAATGACCGGTTTATCTTATATCATATGAGAAATGGGCTTGCGATGGATTTTGTGTCAGGAGAATCGGGCTATTTTATCGCTGACAGCGCCGTGCTCAATGATGAAAAAACGCTGGATTTCCAGGTAAGAAATTCCTGGCGAAGCAATTATGTTCAACCTGTTCCGGTTGCTGTTGACACAACTGATAAGCTAATAAACCGGCATATCTATTGGCAAAAACCTTTTTTTATGTTTCGGGGAGATATCTATTTTATTCTTGATAAAGAGCCGGATATAAAACCCGAAAGAAAAATTGAAGTAGATTATTTGATTCTTACCGGAAAACCCTGGCTGGATATTTCTGACTTGCTAACCAAATTCAGTATTCGTAAAAAGGTACTTATCTCAGGCAGTACACCAGCCTGGCTGTCTGAAAAGTGGGAAAAGGCATTCAAAAAGGAAAATGTGGAATGCTATTCCACCCATCAAGAAGGCGCCTTTATTCTTGTTCATCGTCGGTAACCATCTCAAATACTGTGTTGGTTTCGCGGATGTCATAGCGTAATATTTCTAATTGCTCAGAAAAATATACGTCTTTAAATTGACTGTATGAAAGCCGTGAAGTGTCTGCTGCACTTATGTGGTAAACGTTTTCATGTATGCTGTCTCCGATATTGATAGTGTCCAGAACTTCCAGAGGATTACTGGTTGCGCTCAGGTACAATTCTTCTGAATTCAGGCTGTTTTGATAAAAATTCAGATCAAACCAGGTAATTGCGGAACGTGCAAGATCACCATTACCGCTTTCACTCTTACTTATTAGATATTGTCCTGCGGCATTTGTGTTGCCAGCAGTGTCCGTCAGGTTTATATAGATAACAGCTCCTGATTGGCAGTTTGCTTCTTCTGATACTTCGTCATCTGCAAACTCATACACCTCAGAAAAGGTAAGCCGGTGAACATTCCCGGAATCCGTTTCAAGCTTTACTGAATCTGTGGTCTCATAAGGCAGCCAGTTTCTTTCTTCAGGAGTAACTTCAAGGTTACATGTTTTGGTTTTCAGGCATCCCGATAAGGAAATAGTTCCCAGCAAAATTCCTGCTGTAATAATCAGTCGTGTGTAGTTTATTGGCATTGTTTTATCGCTTTTAAGTGGCAAAGGTAAGGGTTTTGTTAAAGAATGATAAATGAACTCAGTTTATAAAGTGTGTATTTTTCTTCGTTCGTAAGTTATGAGTTCAGTTTAATAAGTTCATAAGTTTTTAATTTTTAAGTTGTTGCTCACCATGGTTGAACTGAGGCTATATAAAATAATATGGGGTATCCGATCAACACCCTTAGTTTAATTTGTAAAATAGTAAAAACCTCATGTCTAGGTAGTTATAGAAACGATTAAGATTATTAACTTATTGACATGCAGAGTTTTATCTTTTAACGGGAGAAGATGAGATACCCCATTAAAATAATAAACCGATGAAAAAATAAAAATGTAATTTCGTAAGGATAAATTAGAATGGATGATTATATGTCTTTAGGAAAATTAGAATCTCAGGATTTATTTAATGATTTGGTTGCTCTTATTGAAAAGACCAAAAACCAAGTAGTCTCTTATGCAAACAGCTCACTGACTCTTCTATTTTGGCAAATTGGAAATAGAATACTTAGACATACCTTACAAAATAAAAGAGCAGAGTACGGAAAACAAATTGTCGTTACAGTGTCATGAGAATTACAAAAACAATATGGCCGAAATTATGAAGAGAAGAATTTACGAAGAATGATACAGTTTTCCGAAAAATATCCAGATATTGATAAAGAACTATTTTAACCACCTGCATACTTAACCGGTAAAGCAGCTAATTTTTGGATGATAGTGCCGGAATTTCTGTCAAAGTTTATATCCTTCTTTGGTAAGCCAAAAGTATCCCAGCGTTATTATAATGGTTATTACTATCATAGTCGAGGGTATCAAGTTGCTTAGTTTTTGCCTGCCAGTTTCAGGCGGACTGGCTTTTAAAGTGCGGACAACAGCCGGAAGGAGCATAACAGAGAGAGTCAGAAACTGAAACCTGAATAGCGTACTTTCTTCATGAGCCATCATCCAAAAAAAAGCGCTGCTGAGTAACCATGGGGCTAATAAACTTGCAAACAATTGCTGAATACGTTTTTTTCGTTTAGCGAATGAAAAAGCTCCTGTTTTATCTAAAACCGCATTGCTGATATTATCTCCAATTTTGTACATCAGGAAAAAAGCGGAAGCCGCCAGCAATAGCTTTACAGAAAATGACAATGCCAGCAAACCGGTGATGAGGTGATGACTGCTTTCCATGAAAGGGCTCAGAACAAACTTGCCGAAAAACTGGTTATAACCATGTATCATCCACCATAGGAAAAAATAACCAAGCCATGCCTGACGAAAGTCTGTTAAGAGATATATTAGCTGGCCTGCCAGGGCCAGTAACAACGAAATTGCAGGAACAGCCATAACTATTGCAATACGGGCATCCTGGGTGAGACTGGAGATCATTAGTCCCGGAAAATATTTTACCTCTGAAAAATACAATGTAGGCTGAAGCTCAAAATCCATCGCAATGAATGCTCTAAGAAATTGATTGTTGATATGAATGACCATAAACGTGAGGACAAACATTGCCGTAGCATTCATAAAGCTCCGCATTAAACGGGATGTGTCATTCATTATTTTGAGGTTTTTGTTTAATAATATCAACAAAAACAGGCAGGTGGTCGCTGGCGCCACCTACATATCTTGGCCCCAGGAATGTGCGGTCTAATTTTTTGCCGCCATAGCGTTCATCTTCTTTCAGTAAGAAAGGAAAGTCACCAATCGAGGCGTTTTTTGTTGTAAGTGATGCCGAGGTGTCCGTAAGGTTTTCAGATACCCAGATTTGATCAAACAAATACCACTGCGAACGGAATTTTGTTGTTCCCTGTTCCTTGTTGTTGAGCAAGCCTTTCAAAGTAGTCTGCGTTATATTGCTGAGCAAGGTAGTAATGCCGGTGTCGGTTGGTTCATCGTTAAAGTCGCCGGTAACAATAATTTTTGTTTCAGGATTTTGTTTTGCTACTGAATCCATATGCGCAGCAAGGACTTGGGCCGCATATTCACGTTTAGGTTTGGTTTTCATATATCCGCCATAGCGCGATGGCCAGTGATTGATATAGAGGTGGAGGGTGTCTGATTTAAACAGTACTCCTTTGGCATATAGAATATCACGGGTTTTATCTGCTGGGTCAAAAGGAAAAGAGACAGGCAGATATTCATAATCCGTTAAGTCAAAGTTTTCCGGACGATAAAGCAAAGCCACGTCTATACCTCGCTCATCCGGCGAATCCTGGTGTATGATTTGATAGCCATCCTGGTAAAGCGGGGTTTTATAAAGCAAGTGACTCACCACGGTTTTGTTCTCTACCTCGCATAATCCTATGAAGGTTAAGTCTTCCCATTCTTTTACGGCAGCCAGCGCTTTGTATATTTTTTGAAGTTTTTGATAATATTTATATCCGTCCCAGCGGCGGTCTCCATCAGGCAGAAATTCAGCATCCCTTTTGCCGGGTTCATTGATAGTATCAAACAGGTTTTCCACATTATAAAAAACCAGCCGGCAAGACTCCTGCTGCGCGAAAGCAAAAGCAGGCATTGCAAGCACAAGGACAAAAAAAAAGACTCGCTTCATAGGTTTTGCTTTTTCATTACGAATGTAAGGAAAAAAAA
>CAYXJS010000188.1:0-5720 GCA_964465045.1 uncultured Bacteroidales bacterium
ACTCCGCTGCTTTAGACGCCCCTTTAACCTTTACTGCATACAAAGACAATCCAAACACAACCATTAAAGATGGATTTGCAGAGGATGGCTCCGACTCAATCTATTATAAATTCTGGGATGAATCAACCAACAATGTATATCAGTATTTGGATGTTTCATTTCCTTATGATGATGAATCAGGATACAATTTTATGCACTTTTATCCGGATACTTCATGCTATGTGAACCTGAGCTACTCATCGCCGCTGCCCGTTCAGTTTTCACTGATGGCCGAAGAAGGGTATTGCACGAACGAAACCGGGCAAATTGCTGTCACAGCTCAAAATTTCAGAAATATCAGCGGGCTGGATTTGATGCTCCAAACCGACACAGCCAGTTATTCCGTTGATACAGTCATAGCACAACAACCCTTTTTAGAAAATTCTGTATCGGAGATAAACGGCGACACATTGGCCATTTACTGGGAAAACAGCGAAGCAAACACGCTTGAAAACACAGATACACTGTACCTTATCCAGTTTCATCCTCACACCAGCGCACAGACGGAAATAGAATGGTTCGAAGAATCTTCTTTCTCTGGCATGAATTACCAAACCGCCAATTACTCTGGGGATGCATTTTACATAGAAACGCTTCCGGCCACGCCTTCTGCGGTTATTGGCAATGACCAGGTATGCAATGGCTCAGATTCCAGCATATACAGCATCAATGAGATTGAAAATGCACAGAATTACATTTGGGAAATCAACCCAGATGCCGGCAGCGTTACAGAATATGGCAGTGAAGCCACCGTATTCTGGAATGAAAACTTTGAAGGCGAAGCCACCTTAACCGTAGCCGGAGAAAACGGGTGCGGAACAGGAGACCTGGCAGAAAAAAATATTGAACTCGTTAACACGGTTTACACGTCCATAACCATCGAAGCCAGCACAACAGAATCCTGCGAAGGAGATATGATTACTTTCACGGCATCAGGCGTGAACGGTGGAAATAATCCAACTTATAGCTGGTACCTGAATGAGGAGTTGCAGTCTAATAATGCTGTTTATGAAGACGATGATTTTCAGGATGAGGATGAAATCTATTGCAAACTAATTTCCAGTAGCGAATGTGCTGTCAACAATCCGGCGGTTTCAGATATAATTACTCTAAGTATCGAGCCGCTTCCCCAGCAACCGGATACTATCATCTATGATGGTCAGGATACATTTTGTAATACAGTTCCTGTAACGTATTACACTACAACAGGTGCTTATTTTGCTACGGATTATGAATGGAACCTAACACCTTCAGATGCCGGCGATATTATAGGTAATGGCAATTCTGCCCATGTAGAATGGAACAGTTCAACACACGGGCCGGCATACATTTCCGTCAGAGGAGTCAATTCATGTGGCTCAGGTCCTGCCAGGCAAATTTCATTGTTTCGCGACTATTGTACAGATATACCAAATAATCAGGAAACGAACATAAACATTTTCCCAAATCCCGTAAAAAATCAGGTTTATATTGTCTTTTCTGCTTTTACCAGTCAGGCTGAGTATGTTTTATCAAATTTACAGGGAAGAATTATAAGGCAAGGTGAAATCCATGACAGGGAGTTTACCTTGCCGGTCAAAAACCTGAGCAAAGGCTTATACATTCTTGAAATCAGGCATGATGACAATAAAGAATACAGAAAAATTCTGAAGCAGTAAAAAATATTTGTGCTCACGTTAAAGCCAGACGAATCTGAATAGGTGTTCGAATTATTAAGAAATTTTCAAAATAAAGCTACAAACAAGGGGTTGCCAACAAGGAACTGCAAACAAGGGGTTGCAACCCCTTGTTTATGAGGAACAACCCCTTGTCTTAGACAGCCTCATCTCGCTACGCTCTGATTTTACATCAAAAAGCTCAAGTCATCTGAACTTACTAATTCTTTGTGTTCCTGACCGTGCTTGAATAAACGCATAGAGCGATTTCCTCTGAGCTTCAGTTTTTCGCCGTGAACTTCCAGTAAGCATCCTTCCCGTAGACCAACCACATACATTTCGCGGTTTGCCAGCAAAAACTCTTCAATACGCTGCTGACGAGTTTCTCCGCCATGTCCTTCCGGGTTGGCATCAAGGTAATGAGGATTGATCTGAAACGGAATCAGATTTAACACCTTAAAACTCTCCGGCTCTATAATCGGCATGTCGTTGGTCGTTTTGATGGAAGGACAAGCCACATTGGAGCCAGCACTCCAGCCCATATATGGAGTACCGGAAAGAGCTTTTTCCCGGAGAGCTTCCATAATTCCTTCTTTGTACATCATATAAACCAGATGGAAAGTGTTTCCACCGCCCACAGCAATCGCCTCTGCTTCCTGAACCGCTTTTACCGGGTCTTTTTCCCTATGGATAGAGTAAATCTCATATCCCAATTCCTGATATACGTTGTTTACTTTCTTTTCATAAGCATCAAAAGCATCTTCCAGCCCTTTGTCTGATAGGCCCACTCCGGCATAAGGAATAAACAATACCTTTTTGGCCGAATAATTCGACAAAAACTCCTTGATGAACTTTTTGGGCCAGCCCAAATATGATTCTCCTGCATTTGTTGAGTTACTGATGAGTAATAAATTCTTGCTCATAATGATTTGTTGATTTTAAATTTCCGTAAAAATATAAAATTTGAAGTGTGTTTGCAGTCTGTTATCAAACTTTCGGTATAAAATCATACTTAAAAGTGATAGGTAATACATCTTCTTCTGTCTCTACCGACATAAGTTTTGAATATTCTAATAGTTCTGACGATTTTATTTGGAGGTGAATATAGCCAGATTTTCATTTTCTTGATGTTTGGGTTTGTGAAGGTATGAACTTGATTAATTTTTAGATGTAGAAATTCGACTTGTATAGTGCTGAATATTCCAGAATATGAAAAATACTGGGAATTAGATTCCCGCCCGAACGACTGTTGTCATTCAGTCGGGCGGGTCTTGCCCATTGTTTCGCTTATAGGGCTTTAGAAAAGCCTAAGCTTTTATAGCACGAAACATGGGCGGCGAAATGACGGTATTTTACTTATAGTCAAGGAAAAAGCGCGCGACGACACCAAAAAAATTTAAAATATGTCGTCGCGCGCTTTTTATTTGCTGCCTCTAAAAACCCCGTCATTCCGCTCAAATCACGAAGCGATAGCGGAGTGATGCAGAGCGGCCCGCCCGAACGTACCATTCGGTACGGGCGGGAATCTATTATCTGGGATTTGGTAAATATAGCAACTTCGTTGTCATAATAAAACGCTGTATTTAAGTCATAAATGCCTAATATTCTGTATGTATAAATAACTACGTTAACTCATCACTAATCTAAAATACTCTGCACTAAAAATCCCCAAAAAAATCTTCTAAACTCCCTCTAATAACCTGAAATTCTGTAGAAAAAAAGCTATAGTTCCTTTTATTACATTATATTATATATTTTTTATTACTATGTATTGCATAGTTCTATAAGTATGTTTACATTTGCAACTATGAAAGCAGAAAAAACGAAAGCCCAAATGCGGAAAGGAGTGCTGGAGTTATGCATTCTTTCTATAATCGGAAAGGAAGATGTTTATGCCTCTGACATCATACAGCACTTGAAATCATCAGATCTGATTGTTGTTGAGGGTACCTTATACCCTTTACTAACGCGCCTGAAAAATGCCGGATTATTGGAATACCGTTGGCAGGAATCAAAATCAGGACCTCCCAGAAAGTATTACCGTTTAACAAATCAAGGTGAGAAAATGCGGGAAACGCTCAAAGAAGACTGGTATAAGTTACAAGGCCAGGTCAATCAATTACTCGAATCAAAACAAGAAAATCAATAACCCATGAAAAAAAGTCTGAATATTAATATCAATGGCATTGTCTTCCATATTGACGAAGACGCTTATGAAAAGCTCAAAGCTTATCTGGAGAGGTTAAAGCACCACTTTTCTCAACAGGAAGGAGGTGAAGAAGTAGTAAACGATATTGAAGCACGGATAGCTGAACTCATTCGCGATAAGCTAAATGAGAATAAGCAGGTTGTAACTATAGAAGATGTCGATGAAATCATAAAAAAACTGGGTGAGCCTGCAGAGATGATGGGTGATGAAGAGCAGGAGGATAAGCCGCCACGTTTCAGTTTTAACCGGCCAAAACGACTGTACCGCGACCCGGACAGCAAAATAATCGGGGGTGTTGGAGGAGGTATGGGAGCTTACTTTAACACCGATCCACTATGGTTCAGACTTCTTTTTGTCCTGTCTTTTTTCGTGGTAGGACCATTGGCTTATATTATTTTCTGGATAGCCATACCTAAAGCACGAACCACGAGTGAAAAGCTGGAAATGAAAGGAAAAAAAGTCAATATCGATAACATAGAACAATCTGTTAAAGAAGAGTTTAAAGATATCAGCGAAAGCTTTGAAAAATATACTTCTAAAGCTAAAAACTCATACAAAAAAAACAAACAAGAATATAAGGACACAACAGACACTGTATTGGAGGGCCTCTATCAAATACTTGTTTTTGGCGCTAAGGTGCTGGGTGTTATATTGGGGATTGTATTCATTTTTACAGGGCTAATCCTCCTGGCTGGTTTCCTGGGATTTGCCTTTCTTCCGGAAATCCCCATGATCTTTACCGGCGGTTATCCGGTGCTTTTTTCTTTAAACACCTTCCTCGATATGCTTTTTTCCGGAGGACTTGATACTACGTTTATTATTCTGGGCCTTATAATAGGCATCGGTTTGCCCCTTGCCGGATTGATCATTTTAGGCTTGCGACTGATTTTCGGACCGCGGATTAAGACTCATTATTTCGATGCAACAGCGCTAGTCGTCTGGATTGCAGCTATTGCAGTAACCTTCATATCGATAGCTTTCACGGTTGATGATTTTCGCTATGAGGAAACCACAGAGGACAAAATATACCTCAACCTGCCTGAGGAAGATGTACCTCTTCAGTTCACAGTTGACATGGAAGGCCAGAAATATAATTATCATGACTTTAACGATTACATATTTTATAAAACTGGAAAGCATCAATACAACATGAGAGATGATTTCCGCGGCAGACCGGGCATTGGGTTTTATTCTTCAGAAGACTCTACTGCTTATATCATTATGCAATCGAAATCTCATGGAAAAAACCTTCTGGATGCTAAAAACAAAGCCAAAAGCATATCCTATGAACTGCAGCAAATCGGAAATAAAATCATTTTGAATCCCTGGTTTTACCTGCCTGAAGGAGAAAAGTTCAGAGCACAATTCGTATACGTAAAAGTATATCTTCCTGAGAGCACCCTCTTCAGTGTGGATGAAAACATCGAAGAGATAGTGTTCCCCTGGTATTTAGATGATGATGAAATGTTTATCATTAAAGATAATGAGATAGAAGAAATTGAAAATCAGGGAAATTGATTTTAATATTCGCTGTATTGATTAAAGAGGCTAAGCACACAGGGACGCTAAAAATCAGAAAAGCTCCATCAGTATTCTGATGAAGCTTTTATTATGTGCACAAAAGAGCGTTTTTGAGTAGCAGAATTTTTATCCGCTATGATTTAATCTTTGAAAATTGCCCGTTTCACCATTAATTAATAGCTTTACACCTAATTTAAACAAAAGCCCGCAGATGATACCAACTTATGACCAAATCATGTTCTCAAGGCTTTTCCTTTTGAAAGTAAAAAGAAAAATTGATACCGATTATTTTGAAG
>CAYXJS010000189.1:0-5660 GCA_964465045.1 uncultured Bacteroidales bacterium
AACTTTAAAAACTTAAGTCTTACGGATCACCCTAAAATAACGCCTACAATAGTTGCTGATAAAAGTGAAGCTAATGTTCCGGCCAGCAGTGCGCGTATTCCGAACCTGGAAAGCTGCAATCGCTGATTGGGCGCCAATGAGCCAATCCCTCCAATCTGGATACCAATGGAGGCAAAATTGGCAAATCCACAAAGCATATATGTTCCCATGATAATGGATTTGGGGTCTGTGAAAGCCCCGGCTTCTTTCAAATCGCCCAGGCTCACATAGCCAATGAATTCAGTCATGATGATTTTCTCGCCCAATATCTGGCCTACTAAGGCAATATCAGCGCTGTGAACTCCTAACAACCACATGAGCGGTGCGAGGCCATATCCCAAAATAAACTGAAGTGAAAGCTTTTCATACTGTCCGGATGAAATATCGGCAATCCAATCATTAATACCGACCCAACTACCTACCTTCATAAAAAAGAAATTCACCATCGCAATCATAGCAATAAACACCAAAAGCATAGCAGCCACGTTTACAGCCAGCTTTAACCCTTCTGTAGTTCCATTGGATATGGAGTCAAGAATATTTTTTCCGGCCTGGTCAGGTGCAATTTTAGCATCCTGAACCACCTCTTCAGTCTGCGGTACAAGGATTTTGGAGATAACTACCACACCCGGTGCAGCCATGATAGAAGCTGTCAACAAATGTTTTGCGTAAATCAGTTCCTGAACCGGATCGCCAGCGCCCAGAACGCGAATATAAACAGCCAGTACACCTCCTGCCAGTGTTGCCATTCCACCAGACATAACCAGCAATAATTCAGACTTATTCATCTTGGCTAAATAAGCCTTAATCATCAATGGCGACTCGGTTTGTCCTACAAAAATGTTTCCGGCAACGCTCAGGCTTTCGGCTCCGGAGAGCTTTAAAAACCGTTTCATCACGTACGCCAGTCCGTAAACAATTTTTTGAATCACCCCTAAATAAAACAAAAGGCTGGTCAACGCCGAAAAGAATATGATTGTCGGCAATATCGTAATCGCGAAGTTTTGTAATGGCTGCTCAATTTCCCCGGTAGCATTAGAAGCAAACAAAAACTCCGTGCCCTCTTTGGTGAAATCCAGCACGCTAACAAACAGTTTCCCTACAAAATCAAATGCATCTTGTATCAAAGGGATATGCAAAACGCTAAACGCCAATACAATCTGCAAAGCAAGCCCCATACCTACTACACGCCAGGAAATGGCTTTACGATTAGTGCTGAAAATCCAGGAAATGAAAATGATAACCACCATCCCCAGCAACCCACGCAGCAAGGATACGATACTAAAGCCACTCTCCCCTTCAGGAACGAGCTTCTTTTCTGCATCTTCGGGAATTTGGTCTTGAGATGGGTCTATTTGTTCTGTTTGTGATGTATCAGGTGCAACATCCTGTGGATTTGCCATAAGGGAAAATGCAAAAAACAAACCCGCGGCAAAAAACACCATTAATAGTGGAAAAAATCTCATAATTATTTTTGTCTTTTCGTTCGTTTAAAAAACAAGGCAAGAAAAGCAATTAAACTAAATTATCAAAACAAATTATTTCTTTTTTCTTTTGTTGATTTCTTTCTGAATCACTGCGGCCCGTTCATAGTCTTCTTTTGTAATAGCGTCTTTAATCATTGCTTCAAGCTCGCTAAGGGTATTATCGGCTAAAGATTCTTCCTGTTCGTCTTTTGCTTCCTTCTTAAAATCTCCTGATGCGGAAGTCTCCTCGTCTTTATCCATGGTAACGCCCGTTTCTTCTATGATGTTTTCGTAGGTGTAAAGCGGGCATCCAAAACGAATGGCAAGCGCCACTGCATCTGATGTACGGGAGTCAATCTCATGAGTGACGCCGTCAGCATCCGTACAAATCAATTGAGAATAAAAGATACCTTCTGCAAATTTATTGATAATCACTTCATTCAATGTAATCTGAAAAGTTTCAGCAAAATTCTTGAAAAGATCATGCGTAAGCGGGCGGGCAGGTTTCATTTCTTCGAGTTCAATTGCAATGGCCTGGGCCTCAAAACCTCCAATAACAATCGGTATACGGCGGTCTCCGCTTTCTTCTCCCAGTATCAAAGCATAAGCCCCCGTTTGGGCCTGACTGTATGACATCCCGATAACCTTTAGCTTAATCTTCTCCATGTTCCCTGTTCTTCATTTTAAACGCAAAATTAAAAATATAAAATCTTTTATTCCCGATAAGGAAAAATTAACGGTATTTTTTAACATCTAAACGTTATGCCTTCTTTAATGTTTGATAAGCCAGTGAATAAATCGTTTATAACTCTTCCAAAAAAAACATATGATATTTCAATCATATATTTAATTTTGTTGTTTTAAAATCATTCTAAATTAATCAAAAAAATCTATCAACAAAATGGAGCAAATAATCTTTATTCTACCCCTGTTTGCCATAGCAGGATTTTTATTTATGGTTTGGAAATCTTCATGGGTAAACAGGCAAGAGCAAGGCAGCGACAAAATGAAGCGCATTGCATCGCATATCCGAACCGGTGCAATGGCTTTCCTGAAAGCTGAATATAAGTTCCTTGCCATCTTTATTGTAGCTGTAGCAGCTTTGTTATTTTTCAAGAGCACCACAGAAGAAAGCAGCAATGGGTATGTTGTAGTCTCTTTTGTTACCGGCGCCCTTTTATCGGGTTTAGCCGGTTTTTTGGGAATGCGCATCGCTACCCGCTCCAACGTCAGAACCACACATGCCGCAAAAACTTCGCTTAACAAAGCACTGGCTATTGCCTTCAGTGGCGGCTCTGTCATGGGAATCGGTGTCGTTTCCCTGGGAGTTTTCGGCTTAACGGCCCTGTTTTTGCTTTTTAATTATGTTGTGGGTGTGAATTGGGATATAGCTATGATTGTCAATATAATCTCTTCTTTTTCTTTGGGCGCCAGCTCTATAGCACTTTTTGCGCGTGTTGGAGGCGGCATCTATACAAAAGCAGCCGACGTGGGCGCTGACTTAGTAGGAAAAGTAGAAGCCGGTATCCCGGAGGACCATCCGCTAAACCCAGCGACAATCGCTGATAATGTAGGTGATAACGTGGGAGACGTGGCCGGCATGGGTGCCGATTTGTTTGAATCGTTTGTGGGTTCTATAATCGCCGCTATGGTTTTGGGAGCCGCTTTTGTAACGTTACCCGACTTTGAAGGGTTTGCCCTGGCTGCTGTTATTTTGCCTTTGGCTTTAGCCGGTTTAGGAATACTAACTTCTATGCTGGGCGCTTTTTTCGTAAAGGTAAAAGAAGGTGGAAACCCCCAACAAGCCTTTAATATTGGAGAAGGTATTGCCATGGCTGTTATGGTGATTATTTCCTATTTTTTAATAACCAATATGTTGCCCGAACAATGGACTTTCACTACGATGCTTGGAAATGACAAAGTAATTACCTCGCTTAATGTTTTCCTCGCCTCCCTGGTTGGATTGGCTATAGCTTTCGGTATAGGTAAAATCACAGAGTATTTTACCGCAACCGGCAAAAGGCCGGTAATCGGTATTGTAAACCAATCTATAACAGGGCCGGCCACAAACATTATTGCCGGTTTAGGCCTGGGCATGCGTTCTGCCGTATTTCCCGTGTTGGGATTGGCAGCAGCTATCATCATTGCATACTCGCTTGCCGGCTTGTACGGCATTGCCATCGCGGCCGTAGCTATGCTAGCCAATACCGGAATTCAACTTGCCGTAGATGCTTACGGGCCCATTGCCGATAATGCCGGTGGTATCGCCGAAATGAGCGAGCTGGACCCGGAGGTGCGTAAACGTACCGATAAGCTTGATGCCGCCGGAAACACCACCGCAGCAATAGGCAAAGGATTTGCTATCGCCTCGGCTACGCTTACAGCGCTTGCGCTGTTTTCTGCTTTTATGACACAAGCTCATATCAACAGCATAGACATCTCGCAGCCTAAAATTATGGCCGGTTTACTGGTTGGAGCAATGCTTCCCTACTTATTCTCCTCTATGGCTATGGATGCAGTAGGACGTGCAGCCATGTCTATGATTCAGGAAGTAAGGCGGCAATTCAACACCATTCCAAAGTTAACGGAAGCGCTCAAAATCATGAAAAAATATGATGGTGATGTATCCAACTGCTCGGATGAAGACCGTAAAATCCTTGACAATGCAGATGGAGCAGCAGAATATGAAAAATGCGTAGCCATCTCCACCAAAGCGTCTCTGAGAGAAATGGTTTTTCCCGGCACACTGGCTGTGATTGCCCCCGCTTTAGTTGGTTATTTTGGAGGCGCTCAGATGCTTGGGGGGTTGCTCGCCGGTGTTATGTCTTCCGGTGTACTTCTTGCCATTTTTCAGGCCAATTCCGGCGGTGCATGGGATAATGCAAAGAAAATGGTTGAAGAAGGGTATGATTATGAAGGACAGCATTACCAAAAGGGCGATGATACCCATAAAGCTACTGTTGTAGGAGATACTGTGGGAGACCCGTTTAAAGACACTTCAGGACCATCTCTGAATATTTTGATTAAGCTGATGTCGATTGTGGCCTTGGTAATTGCTCCCGGACTGGCTGATAAAAGCGACAACCAGGAAAAAGCTAAAGCAGAAGAGCAGAAAACCATCATCATTGAACAAGAAACGGCTCACTTAAAAGCTGATGAAAAAACATATTTTGTAGAATAGCGATAAGCACCTTATCTGAATTTTTAAAAAGGCGGAGTTTTTCCGCCTTTTTTACGTCCTCTATCCATATAAGCAAGAACATTTTTCAAATTTATAGTGTTATGCTTCAAATAAATCAATTATGAAAACAATCTTCATAAGCATTATAATAATTTCGATCGCATTACTGGATTTAAACGCACAAAATCAGGATAATATGGATAATATAAAAAATACATCAGACAGTGTCTGGAAAGAGAAACTGGAACCCATGCAGTTTTATGTTCTGCGCGAAAAAGGCACAGAGCGACCCTATACCGGAGAATACGACAATCATTACGAATCGGGCACTTATCTGTGTGCCGGCTGCAAAACCCCACTCTTTGAGTCGGATACAAAATTTGATGCCGGCTGCGGGTGGCCTTCATTTTGGGACCCAAAAATCAAAGACAACATAAATATTCAGATTGACAAAAGTCATGGCATGATTCGCGATGAAGTGCTATGCGCCAATTGCGGCGGACATCTTGGTCATGTTTTTAATGATGGTCCTGAGCCTACCGGACTGCGTTATTGCATTAATTCAGCGGCGTTGGAGTTCAAACCGAAAAAAGAAAAATAGAGGTGTCATTTTAATTACTTAGTGAATGTAGAATTTCTACATTCACATTGCTAAATATCACAGTAGATGAAAAATACCAATAATTAGATTTCTTACTGATAAACATGGAAAAAGCGCGCGACGACACCAAAAAAACTGAAAATGCGTCGTCGCGCACTTTTTCTTTGCTAAGCTCTTATAGTCCTGTCATTCCGTACAAATCACGAAGCGATAGCGGAGTGATGCAGTAGGGAATCTATTATTGGGAATTAGGTAAATCTCAAAACGTCATTGACTACATTAAGAATCTACGTTAAAATCACAAAAGTTTATTATCTTATAACAGCAATTCCGCATCTTGAAATATAATTATTCTGGTTAAAGCCCTGTAGAA
>CAYXJS010000190.1:0-5653 GCA_964465045.1 uncultured Bacteroidales bacterium
CAAAATTACAGGGATTTCCCTAATGTGTATGCCGATGAGATTGCTTCACGTGCTTTACCTACTTTGCGGGCATCTCCCACAGTCCAGGTTTTTACTTTTCCCTTAAGCTTTTCCTGAAGTGGATTGTAGGGCCGCATACCAGCAGCAACCACAATTTTATCCACACCATCTATGGTTTTCTCACCATCGCCTTGCAATATGACCTTATCACCATCTACCCTGGTTACGGTCCAGGTTTTGTAAATACGCAGGCTGGGGCTGTTCATTAATTTGTTCATGGTCATTTTCTTTTCAATCATTTCCATACCCTGAGCCAAATCATTGAGCATTTCCACCAAAATCACCTCATTATCTTTATCAAGCAACTTACTGGCCATTTCAACCCCTATGAGTCCGCCACCTATGATGAGGATTTTTTCCTTTTCGGGAAGATTTTCATCCAAAAGAAAATCAGCCCAATAGTACTTATCCAGACCTTTAATTTCAGGTATCAAAGGTTTGGAACCTGTAGCCAGTATAACTCCATCATAAGGGTGTTTTTCTACCTCCTTTGGTTCAAAGCGCTTTTGCACGACCTTTATTTCATTGCTTTGAATCTCCTCTTTAAAATAATCCAGCAATTCTTTCAGATTATCTTTTTTAGGCGGGAGATGAGCCAGGTTAAATTGCCCTCCGAGCTGGTTCTCTTCATACAAAGTAACATCATGGCCTCTTTGTTTTATTGTTAATGCAGCCTGCATGCCAGCCAAACCACCTCCTGCAATAGCATATTTGGCGGGTTCTTTCAGCGGTATTTCATCTTCTTTGTCTTTCCCCACTGTTGGATTGACCACACACTGAAGTCCCTTGCCAGACTTTACGCCACCCAGACAGCCTTCAGAGCAGGCCAGGCATGGTCTGATTATTCCTTTAGCTTCGTCGTAATATTTCTCCACAAAATGAGGATCGGCTACCAAAGCCCGGCCTAAAGCCAAATAATCAAAACTATAATTGCTTTTTATATAATCTACATCATGACGCGAGTTTATTCTTCCTACGCCAATTACGGGGATTGTTACATCCTCTTTGATTTTCTGTGCCATGTCCCATGTTTTTCCTTTGGCTGTGAACATGTGCTGAAAAAACCACGGCGGTGTAGTGCAGACAGTGCCTGCAGAAACATGAATTGCCTCAGCCCCATGATTATCGAGCAATAGCGAAAACCTTCTCATCTCATCAAGGGTAATTCCTCCCGGAACCATTTCATCTCCACTGATGCGAACTATCACCGGCAAGCCAACTTGTTTTACCCTGTCAAGCACTTCAACAGGAAACCGCATCCGGTTTTCAAAAGAACCACCGTATTCATCTTCGCGGTCGTTCACAAAGGGTGAAAGAAACTGAGCAAACAAATAACCATGGCCAAACTGCAGTTCTATAATATCAAAACCTGCCCTGACAGCACGTTGAGCAGCAGATACAAACTGTTCTGTAACATTTTCCAAATCCGCTTTCTCCATCCTGCGGGGTTCGGCGCCTCCATTTTCACAAGGACGGTCAGTGGCGGAAATATAATAGTTTCCCGGGATACCAGGGTTAGCCATGCGTCCGGGATGGCTCAGATGAGCTATTGCCTTGGCTCCCTGTTGATGAATAACTTCTGTAAGTTGTTTTAGTCCAGGCACCTTGTCATCGCTGTCGATACCCATTTGCGTGGGCAATTCGCGCAACCCTTTATCCAGGTAAAAAGGTTCGGGGGTAACGGCCCCAACGCCCTGACTGCGCTCTCTGTAAAAATCAAGATGTTTTTGTTTAACAACACCCGTGTTATCGCTATAGCCGGTTTTAACAGGAGCAAATATGAATTCATTCCTTAAATTAAGCATAATATTTGTTTTTCGTGATACAATACAATTCATTTACGAGATAAGGATTATATCACGACGTTAAGGAAAATCACATTTCAAGCATGCGCACTTCATATTACTGTTGTTTTAGCTCAAACATATTGCCTGTGGCGTCGTTAATAAAATAAAGCATTCCGCGTTCCCTCTCTTTTGAAATCACCTGATATCCTCTTTTGCTGCATTGCTTTGCAAGTTTTTCCGGAGCCTCAACTGCGATACACAAATGCTGATAACGCATCTTTACAGGCTGGCTGTCTACAAACAATTCCAGGAATACCTCGTCTTTCTGCATTTTAACAACCGGCAAAGGTTTATCAATACCAAAAATTTGATGTGCCGTTTCTGAATCAATTTCAAATTCATACTGCACTTCAAAGCCAAGAAGTTTTTCATAAAAATTCTCTACTTCGCGGATATCCTTGATTTGCAATGCTACATGCCACAGTTCCATTAACTTTTACATTTTTTCTATTCTTTGCCAGATGGTTCGCAGGTCCAAAGCCAATTCAGACTCCGGTGCATATTCAGTGATGGTTTTTTGATTGACCATAGCATCTACCATCATTGTGTTGAAAGGTATTTTGCCTGCCAACAGGAGATCATTTTGCGTGCAAAAACGCTCAATTTCATCAGCCACCTCCGGATTGATATCATATTTATTGATGATTACTGAAATCCGGGTTTCAAAACTTTGTGCTAATTCCACTACTCTCTTCAGGTCATGCAAACCTGAACGAGTTGGCTCGGTAATGACCACCACTTTATCTGTTCCTGTTACCGATGCTATAACCGGGCATCCAACGCCCGGCGGGCCATCGGCAATAACCAGGTCTTTATGCTGTTCTTGTGCCAGGGTCCTGGCTTTATCACGTACCAGCGTAACCAATTTTCCGGATAAATCTTCTGCTACTCCAAGTTTAGCATGCACCATCGGCCCGAAACGCGTTTGACCTGAATACCATCTGCTGGTTTGACTTTGTGTTAAAGAAACAGCATCAACCGGGCAAACAAGTTTGCAAAGTCCGCAGCCTTCACATGAAAATGGAGAAACCCTAAATCCACCGCCATTATCCGAGATAGCATCAAAGCGGCAATAATCGCGACAAATACCACATTGCGTGCATCTTTCAGGATCTATCTCAGCGGTAAAGCTTCCCGGAAAAACCTCCTCTTTGCTATTATCCGGTTGTAAGGTAAGATACAAATCAGCGGCATCCACATCGCAGTCTGCAAAAACGGCATTCTTTGCCAGCGAAGCAAAAGCTGACGTGAAAGACGTTTTGCCGGTTCCTCCCTTACCGCTAATAATGGTGATTTGCTGCATAAGGCTTTTGTTTTAATATCAGGTTATTCTGCAATTTATTGAAGAGCATCTTCATCTCAGGGATAGCTTGCACCAATAAATCCCCGTTAGAGTATACGCTTGCAATGTGTTTTTGAAATGGGATTTTTGCCAGGATATCTACTTTTTCTTCGTTCAGGTAGCTTTCCAGCGCTCCGTCGCCAATTCCGTACCGATTAATGATTACGCCTGCCCTCAGGTTCATTTCCCGCACCGTTTGTATCATAATTTTCAGGTCGTTTAAACCATAAGGTGTAGGTTCAGCAACAAGCACCACATAATCAGCATCCTGAATTGTTTCCATGGCGGGGCAACTGGTCCCTGGCGGGGCATCAATTATCTGAACATCAGCAGCAGTAGCGTTTAGTGCTTTTTTAGCCGCTTTGATAACAGGCACCGCCATAGCATCTCCGAGATTCAGTACACCTTCGATTAGGATTTGCTTGTCCTCTTGTTGATATTTTCTGACATAGCCTCTTACTTTGGCATATTCTGTAATAGCACCGGGTTCAGGGCATACATAACTACACACTCCGCAAGCATGACACAAATCGGGCATAATCTTAATATACCCAATTGAAGGCACTTTCATTATGGCATTGAATGCACATGCTTCTGCGCAACGACCGCAATAGGTACATTTTTCGGGGTGAATTTCTGCAAGATGTTGTGCTACTTCTTCAGTCTCATTGATTTCAGAACTCAAAAACAACGAATCATTAGGCTCTTCCACATCACAATCTGCCAAAACAGCATCCACTCCAGAATCTAAAAACGATTGCAGCAAATTCACCGCTACAGTTGTTTTTCCTGTACCCCCCTTACCACTGGCTATCGCAATTGAATAACTCATAATGTGATGCTATTTAATGATCGCAGCAGTTTTCTCCGGCCTCTATGCCTTTACTGAGATATTGCTCCAGAATGGCCTGGTAATCTTGTTGTGGGTTTACCCCTACAATCACTCCGATTTTTTGTTGCTCAAAAAGCTGTATGGCGCGTTGCCCCATACCACCAGCTATAATTTCATTCACACCCTTTTCTGCAAGCCATCGCGGCAATAAGCCCGGCTCATGAGGCGGGGATGGTTCAAAATTTTTCCCGATAATTTGATCATCTTCAATATCAAAAACACCAAAATGCTCACAATGCCCGAAATGGGCTGAAAGCTGATCTCCGTTTAACGGTATAGCTACTTTTTTCATACGTATTTTAATTGAATTTTATTTTATTAAACTGGTATTATTATCTTAATGCTGCAATAAAGAAAATAATAAACCGGGCGCTCCGTAAAGGCCAAAAGAACTGATGAAAAAACTTCTGGAATGGAGCGGAGCGCTTCCGGTTACACTTTTTTTACTGACCGTTTCGGAATCTTCTTCCCAAGCCCCTTCCGCGGGGACGGTCTTCCCTTCCGTTTCTCAGTCCGCGACCTTGCCGTCTGCTGTCACCGGGTTCATTTCCGGTGCAGCGACCCAGCTTTCTTCCGGTCATCGGGCCTTCACCTTCGGGTCCTCTTCTGTCAAATCCTGGCATAACTACCTCCTATTTGATTTGTTGAATTAAATTTTCTATCACAGGTTCATCTTTCAGAACTACCATTTCAATTCCGAGCGACTGCAAAGCGTCTTTGGCTTTCGGGCCAAAATCACCGCTAAATACTTTTGCAGCCCCCAGTTTGGCAACAGTTTCCGCTACCTTAGGTCCGGCGCCACTTGGTTCTGCAGCGCCATCATTCGCCTTAAACTCCAATGCTTGTGTTTCGGTATTGTATACCGCAAACCACGGAGCGCGAGCAAAACGCAAATCCATTTGCGATTGTGGCGAATCACTTTTTGATGTTATTACAACTTTCATATCTATACTTTTTGTCTTTTCATTCTTCCTCTGCATTCAGGGCATTCCATATTGCGACAAGGAACGCCGGCCTGATGCTTTACTTTATAATTGCATTCTACACAAATACACCAATCCTGAGGCTCCTCTGTTTCGGTTTCCTCCTGCAATGCGGTTTCATCTGCAATTGCTGACGAACCACAAATCGGACACAACTCCACCTCATTATCCTTTCCGGGCATCTTAAACACATAATGGCAATCATCACATCTGAACCAGTCATCATCAAAAGTGACCTGACCACCCTTGATTACAATTTCATGATGCTCTACAAAAGCACGTGCTATTTTCTTTAGTGCGCGGTCGTAGATTCGTGTAAAGGTGGGACGCGAAACGCCCATCTTTTTGGCAGCATCAACTTGCGAAAAACCATTGTAATCGGCCAGTTTCAGCGCTTCATATTCTTCATAAAACAATTCCACTGCCGAACCGGCCTGACTTGTTCCATGAGGTCTGAAACCCTTAACCCCGGGAGGCTTACCCATTTTTCTGTTTCTTACTGGTCTTGGCATAATTTCATTTTGTTCTC
>CAYXJS010000191.1:0-5599 GCA_964465045.1 uncultured Bacteroidales bacterium
GAAGGCGTAAGGCAAATGAGCCGAAACGAATACATGCTCACCATGACAGATGAGCATGTTAAGGAGATTGAAAATTTCAGAATCGTTAAAGATGTAAGTCCGGCTATCCGTCCTGAAGATGTCAGAGAGCCCTATATTTTTCCGCATGACACGGCATTTAAATGGAATGTGGATAATTTCGGACCGCTTTACATCCCTGAAAAAGGCGCTACAATCGAACTGAATGAGAAGAACATTCGGCTTTATGAGCGAGCCATACGCGCTTATGAAAGAAACGATCTGAGGATAGAAAACGGAAAAATCTTCATCAACGGCGAAGAAACCAACGAATATACGTTTAAAATGGATTATTACTGGCTGATGGGTGATAACCGCCATAACTCAGCCGACAGCCGCTTCTGGGGTTTTGTTCCGGAAGACCACGTTGTAGGTAAGGCTGTATTTGTATGGCTGTCGCTCGACCCGGATAAATCCTTTTTATCTAAAGTAAGATGGAACAAAATGTTCAGAACTATAAAATAACATAACCATGAAAAAATCAGTATTGGTAATAATGGCGATAGCCCTGGTATTCTCCTCCTGCTCTGTTTTCCAGGGAGGAACAAAGAAAAAATCCTTTACCGGAAAAGTGAAATACAAAATAGAATACCCTGGCAGCAATATCCCTGCAGAGGCACAAGGCCAGTTGCCTGACAAAAGCACCTTGTATATTAAAGGGGAAAAATCAAAAACCGAAATGATATCAGCAATGATGACCCGCAACACCATCAAAGACGCTGAAGCAATGAATGCGGTAACATTGCTGGAAGTGATGGGGCAAAAATACGCCATCGAACAAACGAAGGAAGAAATTATGGAAGAGCGCGATAAGGAAGCCGCTCCGGAGCTGGAACACACGGAAAACACCAAAACCATCGCCGGATATGAGGCCCGGGAAGTCATCGTAAAGCCGGAAGAAGGTGATCCTTACAGCATCTGGTATACTCCTGAAATCGGAGGCAAGGCCATGAATTTTGATTCGCCAGTTTATAAAAACCTCGACGGACTGCCGCTGGAGTTTCGCATTGAAAATGAACAGTTTGAAATGAAAATGACCGCCACGGAAATATCTGAGGAAAAAGTTTCATCGGATGCATTCGACGTATCTGACGAGTACGAAAAAGTAACCATGGAAGAGCTCCGTAATATGTTCGGAGGATAATACTGCTGGCATAGACCTGAAAGGTTTTTTAATACCTGCAGGCCTGGAATCTATTTCAAAAGAATCAATTTACCGAGACCTGACAGGTTTTTTGAAATCTGTCAGGTCTTATTATTTCCTGAATTAAAACTTCTTCAACATTTTCAGGCCTTAATCACTGTCAGTCATTGACATCAGTAAAATCAGTGCCTGCGCCGGAGCCTGCCAAACATACGTTTCCAAAATTTAACAAAAAATTTCATCCTAGACTATAAACATTCATATGTCATTATTTGTATTCTATATATCTTATGATATTTCAATATCTTAAGTAGCATTTGTTCTTAATATTTTATCTAATATATCTGGATACAATATACGTATTGGTTTATTTTGACATTATTGTTTTAATAATATGTGAAAAATCAGTCAGTGTGAAATGAGTACAGGAGGTTCCGAAAATCCTTCAAAGAGTAGGAATGATTTAAAAACTATAAAAATGAAGACACATCTTTTTTCAATTACCCTTATTGCATTTTTATTTGCACATGTAAATGTTGCTTTTGCGAATAATAACAAAACTAACGATATGACAATTACGAAACAGGAGGTGCTGGAGGCACAAAAGACCTGGGGTGAAGGCATTGTAAAAATCGGAAAAGTATACTCCAACAACGGCGACTATAAAGCGGCTGCCGAAAAGCACATCGACGAGCTATACGGATACAACTTGGGTGAGGTGCTTTTTAAGCCAACCCTTGCATCTGAAAAACAGTTCAGGTTAACCAAGGAGGGAGCGCTGTCCTACTTTGTGGGCGATAACGCCAATTTCCCCGAGGACAAAGGTTTTGCCATTAAGCCCTGGACTAAAGTAAGATGGGAAAGTACTGGCATTAAAACACACGGAAATATGGCCATTGCCATGTGAAATTATTACTTCACCCCAGCCGATGGTAGCGATGAAGTAAAGGTGGAATACACTTTCGGTTATACAAAAGACGATGACGGCAACGTGCGTATCGTAATGCACGGCTCACATCTGCCTTATAACCCATAGTGTATAGATAAATATTGTTTTTAACACGCTGACACGTAACTGCGCTTTCCGGATATTTCCGGGAGCGCAGTTTTTTATTTTAGCACCAAATATTCATACGCCTCCAGATCGATAGAATACCCCAGTTCATAGGCCTCGCCGGTAAACACGTTGGTAAGGTTATCCACCGCCATTCCGGAAGGGGTGTTAATCGATACCGCCCTGTTCCTGACATTGGCCACCACAAAATACTGCTCCCCATCCAGCCTGCGCGAAAACACCACTACATCTTCACCACCTTCCAGATATTGCAGGTTTCCGTAACTGAAAACATCACTCCCGTTACGAATACTGATTAGCTTTTGGTATTCCTCAAAAATTTCCGGATTGGCATTCCAGTCGATGGTCACATTATGGCCCTCAAAAAACGGCAATTGCTGATCACATGCCACTTCCTGACCATTATAAATCAACGGAACACCACCCATAAGGGCAGTAATGGCAAAGGCCGTTGTGGCACCTTCCTCTCCTTTAAACGCCTCCAGCGGCGTTTGCTCCCAGGCATTAAAGTCGTGATTATCGATAAACCGCACTACGTGATCACCCTCCGCCAGGCCGCTGTATTCCGCGTTATGCGCCTCAATCAGGGACTCTGCCGACACATTACTATTATAAATCTGCTCGAGTTGGCCATAATAATGCCAGCCAAACGTCAGGTCGAAACCGGCAGCATAATGATCCTCTCGTGTGCCCTCTGCAAACATAATCAGTTCCCTTCCGGGGATGGAATAGAGCGTATCCATGGCCTGCTGCCAGAAATCAAAAGGCACCCCATCGGCATAGTCGCAACGATAACCATCAATGTTTGCCTCCTCTACCCAGAATTTCATCGCACTAATCATCCTTTTACGCATATCAGCATTATCGAAGTTCAGCTCCGCCACATCCTGCCAGTTGTTGGGATAAGTGATGTTGCCATTGGCATCCTGCTCATACCAGTCGCGATTCTCAATCCACGGATTATCCCAGGCCGTATGGTTGGCCACCCAGTCGAGAATCACCGCCATATCGCGATCGTGAGCCTTATCCACCAGTGACTTTAAATCATCAATGGTTCCGTAATCAGGATGCACACTCCGGTAATCCTTCACAGCATATGGGGAGCCCACGCTGTTCTCTTCGCCTGTGGGATAAACCGGCATCAGCCAAACCACATTGATTCCCAATTCCTTAATTTCATCCAAACGGTTTTCTACCCCTTGCAGGTTGCCCAGGTTGCTAAATACCTTCGGATTCACCTCGTACATCACAATTTCGCCCGTAGCCGGTACATTTTCGAAAGTCACCACCACATCCGTGCTGTCTTCATCAGAAGGACCGGGATCCGGTTTACCATTTTCCTCCTCGCAAGAAATCAATACTAAAACGGTGAAAAATATAATCGCTAATTCAAATATGCTCTTCATAAATGTGTTTCTTAAAAATACAAAAGTTAAAAACTGAGATTGCTTTACGCATAGTCAGTAAAAAGGAATTAAGAGACAGCCTAATTTGGAATATTTTTCATTTAATGACCTATAAATATTATAATGTATTGTTTATCTGGATTTTATAAAATGCAACTTTATATTTCTATGTAATTGATTATCACTCTATTAACTTACAAACCTAAAAACTTACAAACGTATTAAACTGAACTCACCCTTTCTATCTTCAGGGCATAAAATTAATCATTTAAAATTTACCTCAACAAAGTCTGGCTTATTGGTAAACAAAAGGAGCAATTCAATTATACTTAGCCTTTTTTGCTTTACTTTTGTTTCTTCTGAATCCATTTGCAGGACATTTCAATGCAATTCTGTTTTTAAAATATAAAATACCCGATTTATGGCTAAGAAAAGAAAAGGCACTGTCCGCCAGATGCTGAGCCCAGAGAAATATATCAAAACCAAGGCACGCAATCTTGAAATCACGGAATGCTGGATAAACGAGGACTGGGAAGAAACGAACATGGCTAACATTTTTGTGGTGCGCAGCCATACCACAGGAAACCATACCGTGGGGATTTATCTTGTTGACCTGGATTGCCTTGGCGTCAAAGATGCTTTTTACATGTTCAACCTACCGGATTCGGATTTACGCCAGCATCTCAACGAAATAAGCAAGCAGGAACCTTTTATCAGCATTTCTTACACGCTGGCCCATAACATCGTTTATTCCGGACTTGAGTTCGCCAATCAGTATGGCTTCAGACCTCATAAGCATTTTAGTGTGGCGAGGTATATTCTGGAACCTGACGATTCAAATACTGAGCTAATAGATATTGAATGCGGTATAGACAATAAACCGGCTTATGTGCGAAGCCCTGAAGACAGCGATGGCTTTGTGCAAAAAGTAATGCGCCAGCTTGAAAAAACCGCCGGACCTGGCAATTATTATTATTACATTGATGATGAACATAAAGACTGGGATATACCGGATTTTGAATCAGATTCGGATTTTGATCCGGAAGATGAAACAATTCCAGACGAGCCTGAAACAGTGGACTACAGCGAACAGTTAAGAAAATTCTCCTCCTCAACACGAGAAGAAAAAAACAAAATCCTGACGGATATCATGGACAACTACGAGCCTGAAAATTCGGAGGAATCCCAAAAGGATTTTACCTATTTGATGAAAGACCTTATAGATGAGTCGGTCGACTTTTCTAAGTTAACTTACTACCTCGAAGAGTTCTTTACAGAAATTAAACCCTACGAAACTGTAAATGAAGTCTTTGATGATTTTATTGGTGAGCCTGTCGCGGAAAAAGAAAGGCAAGAGGTGACCAAAAGGTTCCACAAGATAATGTCAACCTACTTTAATAAGCCTGCAAAGTGCCTGAAAAGGATAAATAACTTGCCTGACAGATTTAAAAAGCTCCCTCTCTTTAAATTTATTAAACTTAATCTTCTGAAGGTTATTGATTTAGATAAATATTATCAAATGATTGAAGAATATTCAGCGGAGCACCCTGATTATCCTTCGTTTAAAATATTTAAAATAACAAAGCACGTTGATTTCAATCAAGATAACAGTTTAAAATTCGAGGATATTCATCCCGAAAGTTTTTTCGGCGAGCGAAAAACCCTTCATCCCCTGGAATTGGAAAACTTTTTTTACATGTTGATTAAATATGGTATAAGTAATAAGGACGTTACCTGGTTAGAGGCCATAAAAATTTTCATAGATCAGGAAATAGATGATGACGCTAGCATCATGGAAATGGTCGTTGTCCTTTCCTTTTTTCAGACAAACATTCTATTAGGCCAAGACCCGGATTAAGACCTTTGCCATAGTTGTGAATTGCTTTCAAATTGGGAATTTACGTTCTTTGAAACAGC
>CAYXJS010000192.1:0-5581 GCA_964465045.1 uncultured Bacteroidales bacterium
CATGTGCTTCAGGAGATGAAGCTCAAGGACGAAAAAATTGCCATGCTTACGGGTTATGACTATTCTATGGCCCGGATTCTGGATGATGCGGGCATCGATATTATTTTGGTCGGCGATTCTGCCTCCAATGTTATGGCCGGAAATACAACCACGCTCCCAATTACGCTTGATCAGATGATTTATCATGCTACCAGCGTTAAGCGAGCTGTAGAAAGAGCCCTGGTGGTTGTAGACTTGCCTTTCGGCACTTATCAGGGAAACAGCAAAGAGGCTTTGCAGTCAGCCATCAGAATTATGAAGGAAAGTGGCGCCAATGCCATTAAGATGGAAGGCGGCGAGGAAATTATTGAGTCTGTGAACCGGATTCTCTCGGCTGGTATACCGGTGATGGGGCATTTGGGTCTTACTCCGCAGTCTATTCATAAATTTGGGACTTATGTAGTGCGTGCTACACAGGACGAGGAAGCCAATAAATTGATCGATAATGCCCATTTGCTTGAGGAAGCTGGATGTTTTGCTATTGTGCTGGAGAAAATCCCTGCCAAACTGGCTGCAAATGTTACCTCGGAAATCAAAGTGCCTATCATCGGCATTGGCGCAGGGAATGAGGTTGACGGGCAGGTTTTGGTGCTTCACGATATGCTGGGAATCACACAGGACTTCTCACCGCGTTTTCTGAGGCGGTATCATAACCTCAAAGAAGAAATTACAGGCTCAGTGCAAACGTATATTGATGATGTGAAATCGCGGGATTTCCCCAACGAAAGAGAACAATACTAACATATGGATGCTGCTGAAATTGCTGCTTTAAATGACAGGATCATTTATGAAGACAATCATTTGCTGGTTGTTAACAAAGCAGCCTCTGAAATTGTGCAGGGTGACAAAACCGGCGATATGCCCCTGAATGAAAAATACAAACAGGTTTTAAAAGAAAAGTATCAAAAACCTGGAAATGTATTTGTGGGGGTGATACATCGCCTGGACAGGCCAACGACCGGCGTCATCATTTTTGCGAAAACCAGCAAAGCACTGGCGCGGCTTAACGATATGATTAAGTTTCGGAAAATCAGGAAAATTTACTGGGCGGTAACCGGTGAGCCTCTATCGCGGAGTGAGGGAGAACTGGTGCATTACATGACTAAAAATGAGCGGAAAAACAAATCCAAAGCGCATCCGTATCTTGTTCCGGATTCCAAAAAGGCAATTTTGCGATATCGCTTAAAAGGAGAAAGCGATCGGTATTATCTTTATGAAGTTGAATTGCACACGGGCAGGCACCATCAAATCAGAGCACAGTTTTCAGCTATGGGAAGTCCGTTGAAAGGAGATTTAAAGTATGGTTTCCATACCTCCAACCCCGACGCCTCGATTCACCTGCATGCGCGGCAGATTTTGTTTGAACATCCCGTAAAGGGAGAGAATGTTGTTTTGTATGCTCCGGTACCAGACGAAAATCTTTGGAAATATTTTGAGCAAAACTATTCCTGAACGAAAACTATTGGCTTGTTTAAGAGTTTCATGTGAAAGAGGGATTCAGTTTATTAGGTTTGTATGTTCTGGTTGCGATGTGTTTAGGTGTTTAAGTGTATAGGTGCTTATGTGTTTAGGTACTTAAGTGTTTAAGTGTGTTGGTGTTTTCGTAGGATAATATGGAGTTGCTACATTTGCTTCGGGTTTTAAATGGTAGAAAAAGATTGAAAAATATTTAGATATGATTTACAGAGTGGTTTTTGCTTTCGCATTTGTGCTTGTCTTTTTTACAGAAGGTCGCGGGCAGTTCTTTTATTACGGGCAGGAACCGGCTACACTGCAGTGGGAGTCATTTGATTCGCCTCATTTCAGCTTTTACTACACTAAGGATGCTTCTTTGCAAGCGCATTATTTTTCGCGGCTTTTGGAAAAGAACTATCGCTTTTTTTCTGAAAAAGAGAATCTGTTTCCTGAGAAAACTCCGGTTGTTTTGCATAATCGCGATTTGGTGCCGAATGGGTTTTCTGTTCCAGCACCCTTGCGAATGGAAATCAGTACACTACCCTCACAAAGTTCAACTGCGCTAAAAGCTCTGCCTTTGCTTGCAGTGCATGAATTTCGCCATTCGCTTCAAATTGAGGCTTTCAGTAACGGATTTGCGCGGCATTTATCCTGGCTGCTGGGAGATGTGGCTGTTTCCGGTGCTATGGCCCGGCTGCCATTTTGGTTTATAGAAGGTGAGGCGGTTTATACGGAAACGGCGTATACGTATGCCGGAAGAGGCAGGGACGGGGATTTTCTGATGCAGTGGAAAGCGCTGGCGGATAAAGACAGCAATGTTTCCTATGATAAAGCCATACAGGGTTCCTATAAAGATTTTGTTCCTGACCATTATAAGTTAGGTTATCAGTTATATAATCACGGAAAACGTTATTACCCGGACTCTTTATGGAGATATGTTTTGCATCGAACTGCCCACGTTCCGTATGGCTTCCGTCCTTTTTCCAAAGCGTTGAAAAAAGCAACAGGACACCATGTGGCAGGATTTTATAAGAAAGCGTTGGACTCATTGCACAAAGAAACAGTGGCACATGAACCTACCGGCAAGTCGCTGCGGGGGCATGATGACGGATATGCTTCTTATACCCATGTAAATCAGGGAAACGACAAGGCATATTATGCTTTGAAGAAAACGTTGGACGATATACCCCGGTTTGTCAGATTCACAGAAAACGATGAGGAAATCCTGCATTATCCGGGGTCTGTGTTTGACGAACAGGTTTCTTTTTCACAAAACAAAATACTTTGGGCGGAATATTATACTGATCCGCGCTTTACGCGACAAAACTACAGTGTTATTAAATCGTATGATATTGCTAAAGATGAAGAAAGGGTCCTTACTTCGGAAAAAGAAAAGCATTTATCGCCTGATTTAAATGAGCGTAGTCAATTGGTAACAGTGAGGTATTATGAATCAGGCAAGCAGTCATTGGTTGTTACGGATATCGAAACACAAAATACGGTTTACAAACGTGATTTTCCGGCCGATGTGCATGTGATAACCCCACGCTGGTCGAATGGCGGCAACAGTATAGTATTTATTACGGTGGATGATTATGGCAAGTCCATTAAGCAGTATTTTCCGGGAAAAAACAAGGTTGCAGAGGTTTTTGAGACTACCGTTTTAGACATAAGTCAGCCCCGGCTTACATCAGAATATGTGTTTTTTGTGGCGCCTTTCCGGGGGAAAAACGAGTTTTACGCTATGAAGCGGAAAACGCGCCGGCTTTTCCGGTTGGCAGATTCGCCTTACGGGATAGGATATCCGGTATTGGGGCCTGGTCAGGCCGTGCGGTTCTCGCAATACAGCGCAGAAGGCTATAAACCTTATGAAGCTGAGGTATCAGAATTGGCATGGAAGCCTGTAAACTTCCCGCATCGCGATCCGTTCAGGCTAGCTGCTGCTACAAAACAAAAGGAACTGGATTTTACATCTCTTCCGGAAATGTCGGTCAACGAAAAGCCACTAAAAAAAGGAAATCATCTTTTCAGGTTTCACAGCGTGACACCTTTTGCTTATGATAAGCAAAACATGATGCGAGGCCCCGGGGTTTCCGTACATTCTCAGGATATTCTGACGACAATGTTTACATCAGCAGGTTACTTTTATGACTATGATGAAGAAGGCGGAACGTGGTTTACTAACCTGGAATACCGGGGTTGGTATCCTGTTTTGCAACTGGATGCTTCTTATGGTCGTCGCGAGGGTAATGCGCGGTACAATGACCAATCTGTTTTTGTAGAATGGGACAGGTATCGCGTTTCGGGTGGTATTGAATTGCCTTACCGGTTTAATTCCGGAAAAATGCAGCGCTTTGCCAGCTTATCAGCGCATACCGGATATCGCGTTAACGATATTTACAACCCGGATACCCTGTCATTCAACTATGAAAAGGTGCACACCATGGAATACAACGCTTATTTCCATAATCTTCGCCGCAAAAGTCACCGCGACCTGTATCCACGTTTCGGGCAGGTTTTAGAGCTAAACTATCTGCATACACCCTTTAATCTTTCGGGCGCCGGTTCGGTGGCAGCAGCAGAGGCTATCCTATACATTCCCGGGTTTTCAAAGAATCACCATTTTTGGTTTTACAATGGATATCAGTACCAAAGCCAATATGCGCAGCCTTTGTCGGGATTCGTCTCTTTTCCCAGGGGAATCGGTGTAAGGCATCATCATCATTTGTATTCCTTTAAAACCACATACACATTGCCATTGGGTTATCCGGAATGGAACATAGGGCCCTTAGCCTATTTTAAGCGATTAAAAGGAGGTGTTTTTTTGGATGGAGCAGTGATGACGCATCCCGGACATCAAACAAGCTATCTGACAACAGGAGTGGAGTTTTCTGCTGATACGCATTTATTGCGACTGATTACACCGGCTAACCTGGGTTTTAGAGGTATTTATGATTTCTCCGCTGAATCTGTTACCTTTGAGTTCACACTATCTATGAATTTTAATGTTTATTGATATGCTGATAAAACTAATCATCAACACGTTTGCCATAATTGTTACTTCATTTATTTTAGGAGGCGTACACCTAAACAATTTTTTTTCCGCGCTGCTTGTAGCCATTGTGCTGGGGTTTTTGAATGTATTTCTGAAACCGATTCTTGTTATCCTGACCATCCCGGTAACGGTTATTACATTCGGACTTTTTTTGCTGGTAATCAATGCGTTAATCATTCTTTTGGCCGGAAACCTGGTTCCGGGTTTTGCCGTTGACGGATTCTGGTGGGCGCTGGCCTTCAGCTTGGTGCTTACCTTCGTGAATGCTTTGTTTGGCGTTGATGAAACCCGATAATGGTTTTTTGTACATTTGTTCTGTTAATATAAAAACAGATAGATATGCGCGTAAAAACCCTGCAGTATCCCGAAGAAAAAGAAGATATCATTAAGCGGTGCCAGGTTTGTAATGTGGCTATGGCCGATGAAAACCGGAATCCATATGTGCTGCCGTTTAATTTTGCTTACGCCGATGGCGTTTTGTATTTGCATTCTGCACCGGAAGGCCGGAAAATAGATATTCTGACAAAGAATCCCCGCGTTTGTATTTCTTTTAGTACCGATTATGAGCTGTATCATCAAAATGAAGATGTAGCATGCAGCTACAGCATGAGATATCGCAGTGTATTGGTCTATGGCGAAGTTGAGTTTGTCGACCAGCTTGATGAAAAAAAGTGGATACTGAATAAGATAATGGCGCATTACACGGGCAAGGAAGAATTCAGCTATAACTTACCGGCACTTACAAACGTAAAAATCTTCAAAGTAAACATCAGCCAAATGGACGGACGTACGTTTGGGTATTGATTCCTATATTGTCTTCTCAGTCCTAACACCAGGATATACCAGCAATTCTTCTGCGCTTTTGCAGTAATATAATCATTTCTGGAAATATCAAGACGTGTGTGAGGAGTTTGGTTTGACGAAGAGGAAATTTAATGAATACCTTGAAATATAGTGAGTTATATATTTTTAAATACGACATAAAAAAACCACGCTAAAAGGAAATTTAGCGTGGCCCCGTCATTAACTAAA
>CAYXJS010000193.1:0-5567 GCA_964465045.1 uncultured Bacteroidales bacterium
GGAAATCTGCAAAATATCTTAACCATAAAAGCAACTGTGGATTCAGCTTATCAAACCAACTTCCTGGGACTGACAGACAGCGTCAAAGTAATTCGTTTTCAGGCTTATGGAGCTGACGGCAACGAGGAAGAATCACCGGTAAACGGGAAATCCATTGAAATCTCCAAAAACTATGGCCTTATAAAGACCTTGCCCTTTGCTGTTTTCCCTAATGTAAGTGCTTCCGGTTATTATTATCCTTCGCCCGAAACAGAGTTTCAAATTGCCGGGATGAGTAGCCCCAAAAAAGGCGCCCAAAACCTCACCAAATTAAAAGCTTTTGATTATCAGCCCGGAGATGAATTCCACATAAAAGAAGAGTACTTTTCCGGCAGCCCTGAACAAAGCACGAGCGAAGACATAAACACCATCATGAAATGCCTGGAAAGAACCGAATATGAAGACTCGTTGGTATATCTTTTATCTAAACACCGTTGGTATAAAAAAACCATTCATTATCCTGATAGCAATGCTGTAACGGAATACATAACTTATGATACTGTCGAAAAAACGTATCAACCTTCTACAGAATTCGATGCCTTTCCTTATGAGACTTATGTCATAGATGATGGCAGTTCTCCAGACCTGTATCAAAATAAAATGACTACAGGATCAAACGGATATGCTAAAAAGATAAAGTTGCCAATAGCCTTAGACTGGAATAATGATGGCTGCTTCAATACGTATACTTCCGATGGTTGTTTCTATCATCCGTCAACAAGATATGGCAATTATCGTCCCGGTTTAGGCGGACCTTATTACAATTGCTCTTTTGGCATGTTTAGCACCACCAACAGAAATCTGGTTTACTATGAAAAGGGAGACGATAGTTGGGGAGAGCCCATTACCATACCAACCGGAAACAGCGCTATCACAGAAAGATCAGGTGATAACTTTACCATATTTCCGAATCCGGGCAAAGATTTTTTCATTGCAGAATTTGACGGCGAACTATTCGAAAACACAAAACTGATGATATACAATAGTCAGGGAAAAACAATCCGGCAGTATAATCTAAATGAAACAAAAACGAATATTACGCACAACCTGAAAAGCGGATTGTACATATATCAGGTTAAAAAACAGAATCAAACCTTAAAATCAGGAAAAATAATCATAGAATAAAAAATACAGACCGGCTATAAAACCGCTGATTTTGATGAAAACAATCCACCTTATTATTATTTTAGCGCGGTGTAAAAATGATATATCGTGGATAAAAACAGCATTCCATCTCAAGTATTTGAATTAGCATCGGAGTATTTCGGAAGTGATGATTTGCATTTTGAAAAACTGCCGCAGAGTGGTTCCCAGCGTTTATACCTGAGGGTTTTTTACAAACAGAAAAAAGTGATGGCTGCTTTCAGTGAAAACACAACCGAAAACCGGGCTTTTCTAACCTATCTGAAGCATTTCTCTGAAAAGACACTCCCTGTACCCAAACTCTATGCAGTAGATAAAGAAATGCAGGCATACCTCATGGAGGACTTAGGCGATGTTTCTTTGTTTTCGTTGATACCGGAAGAAGGCGTTCAGCCCGATAACGTTCATCTGATCTCGCTTTACAAAAAGGCCTTAACCGGCTTGGTGCGCTTTCAAACCGATGGACATCACAAACTGGACTATTCAGTTGCTTTTCCCAGAAAAGCCTTTGATGAAAAAGCTATCCGCTGGGACCTGAATTATTTCAAATACTATTTCTTGCACGTATCGGGTATTCAATATGACGAAAATCAACTAGAGAAAGGATTTGATAAACTGGTTGACCTATTGCTGCAAGTCGATGATAACTTCTTTATGTATCGCGATTTTCAGGCACGCAACATCATGATTGTTGATGATGAGCCGCGGTTTATCGATTTCCAGGGTGGCCGGCAAGGCCCACCACATTACGACGTGGTTTCGTTGCTTTACCAGGCCCGCGCCCATATTCACCCGCTTGTCAGAGAAGCACTGTTAAAGCACTATCTTGATGAACTAATGCTGGTGCGGCCCGTGGAACCCGCAGCTTTCCGCGATCAACTGGAGTACTTTAAACTTGTCAGAACCCTGCAAGTTCTTGGAGCATACGGTTTCAGAGGATTTATCGAGCAAAAAGCGCATTTTTTAAAAAGTATCCCTTATGCCCTGAATACACTGCGCGATACACTATCGGCCAAAAAGCTACCAGAAGCTCTTAATCCCTTAACCGATATCTTACGTGATTTGGTCTATCAACATACAGATCAGCCTAAAAAATCCGCAAAACTTACTGTTTCTATCAGCAGCTTTTCATTCCTGAAAGCAGGAGTTCCTTCTGATGCCACCGGAAACGGAGGCGGATTTGTTTTTGATTGTCGCGGGTTGCCCAACCCGGGAAGACACGCCGAGTTTATCCATCTCACCGGTCAGGATACCCCGGTAATTCAATTTCTAAAAGAACGAAATGAAGTATCACGCTTCATTGAAAATATTTTCCGGATAGTTAGCCAAACGATAGACAATTATATAGAAAGGGGGTTTGAACATCTGATGATCAATTTTGGTTGTACGGGAGGACAGCATCGATCAGTATATTGTGCTGAAAGGTTGGCTGAAAAACTAAAAACACGTTACGATATTCAAATCCGGGTGCGGCATTATCAGCAAGAGCAAAACAAAAATTCTGGATATGGGCAAAAAATGGTGTAAACAGGACGAGCATAAAAAAGTTAAGAAACCAAAATTTCAATGTAAAAATTGCAGTGGTATCGCTAAAAAGAAGAATCATTTATGTAAACCGGAAAAATTATAACATGGACCTGCAAAAAATCAATACAGAACCTTACAAAGACCGGAAAGACATCCTGGAAAAAACGGTAGAACAAATCAGGAAAGACTTTTCTACATTCGGATTAAACGTTAGCTTTTCAGGGAATTATGGACTCGTTTATGAAGAGCTTTTCGGTCAGTTGCATAAACACATCCTCAACCTGCTGGAAACCCATGTAGAAAAACTACACGCCCTGCTTTATCATATCGATGTGGATGAGAAAAAAATCCATCTTGAGGAGCAGAAACACCCTGGCTGGACGTATTCTGAAATAGTAACTGAACTCACACTTTATCGCGAGCTAAAAAAAGTAGTGATCAGAGAATATATCAAAGAAAACCCTGACTGGATTCACCAATGAAAGCCATGATTTTTGCCGCCGGCCTCGGAACCCGGTTGCGTCCGCTCACCGACCACAAGCCTAAAGCGCTGGTGCCATTGTATGACAAGCCTTTGCTGCAACATACAATCGATTATATTGCGCCTTATGGCTTTGATGAAATTATCATCAACGTTCACCACCACGCCCATCAGATTCAGGATTTTGTTGAGAGCCTTAATACCAACCTTAGCATTACCATTTCAGATGAGTCTGAGGAATTGCTTGACACCGGAGGCGGCCTGAAAAAAGCAGCATGGTTTCTTGAAAGCAATCAACCGTTTTTGGTTATTAATTCAGACGTAATCACTAACCTGCAATTATCTAAAATGCTGCGTTATCATCAGCAAAAAAAACCGGCTGTAACGCTTGCCGTAAGATCAGATTACCGGAATCGGTTTTTGTATTTTGATGATGACATGAATCTAAGAGGCAAAGGAGATACCGAAGGAAATCACCGGCTTGCGCCCGGTGTTTCAGCAGAAGATTTATACAAATTCCGCTTTAGCGGGATACATATTATTGATCCTGAACTGCTCAAAACACTTCCGGATAACAACCGCTTCCCGATCATGGAGTGGTACATGAACCTTTGTACAAGCGCTGCAATAAAAGGTTTTGATCATTCCCAAGACTTCTGGATGGATTTGGGCAGACCTGAAAACCTCATGGCTGCCGAGCATCTCTATCCTAAAATTTTTCTGAAACAATAACCTGCGAAAGCAAGCCGGATTATGTACTTTTGCTTGCAAACTTAAATTCTGCTGTTTTGGAAACATTTCTTGATAAGCTTGCTCAACACATTCTGAAAAAATATGACCATCCCGAAAAGGTAACGGTAATATTTCCCAATCGGCGTGCAGGTATATTCTTTAGGAAAAGTTACGCAAAACAAGCCGCTGGAGCCGCTATCATGCCTTCTGTATTTGCTATGGAGGATTTTGTAATGCATTACAGCGAACGGCAACCGGCAGATGCCGTCACACTTAATTTTGAGCTCTACGAAGTCCACAAACAAATCTACCCCAAGACTCCTGAATCGCTGACGCAATTTCTCAAATATAGCTCTACTATTATTCGCGATTTTAATGAGTTAGACCTGCACCTGATAAAACCCGGCGAAGCCTTCCGCTTTCTGGTGCAAATTTCAGAAATGAAAGTATGGGATATAGAAGAAACAAATCAAAACGATTTTACTGCTCGCTACGTCCGCTTTTTTAGATCGCTTGAAGAGTACTATACAAAATTGAAAACCCGATTAGTTGAAATAGGTATGGCTTGGCAGGGTATGGCGTTCCGGCACCTGGCCGAAAACCCCTTGCCTCTGGAAAAAAAAGGATCGTTTTTCTGTTTTGCCGGATTTAATGAGCTAACACCCTCAGAAGAAACCATTATCGATTACCTTATCAAAAACAATCAGGCTGAAATTATCCCTGACGCTGATCAATATTATCTGGATGACCCAAAGCATGAAGCAGGCGATGGCGTACGGCGCATTCTTAAAAAGTGGCCCCATGCACAAATGTTTATTTCAGATGATTTTCGGTCGCAATCAAAAGTAATCCGCATTTTGGGCGCCCCGGGAGATGTGCCACAAGCAAAAGCAGCCGGGGATATACTGGCTCAGTATGGAGAAGAGCAGGACGTGGCAGTGGTGCTGGCCTATGAAGCCCTGCTGGAACCTTTCCTCCATTCAGTACCGAAAAATATTACTACATTTAATATCACGATGGGCCTGCCGCTGAAGAATACAATGCTCTATTCGTTGTTTCATGCCCTGTTCAGGATGCAAACTGCAAACACAACCCAATCTGACGGAAAACGCACCATCCATTACAAAGAAATCATCCGGATACTTACTCATCCGGCAGTTATACGGCTACTGGAGCATCGCTATCCGGGTTTTCGCAAAATCAAAACCTCACCGGCATACCTTATCAAAAACAAAAACATCCCCTTTTATACTTTTGAAAAACTTGAAAAATTATTTGAAAAATTAAATATCGGCAACACCGCAGAGCTTTCTTTTTTATGGAAAAGCTGGGAACAAAAGCCCGAAAAAGCCATCCAAAGCCTGATGCATTTAACAGAAGAAATCACAACTGCTGAAAACCCCGAAAACACAGACCATATTTTAATGGCCGAGTATGCCATAAAATTCAACAAAGTACTGAACCGCATTCATGCCTTAAACCAAAAGTATAAAAGCGTCAACAGCATTGATGTATTGTGGCATTTGTTCAGGCAGTTATCCTCGCAGGAAAAAATTAATTTTCGCGGTGAGCCGCTAAAAGGCATTCAGGTAATGGGCATGCTCGAAACGCGTATACTGGATTTTGAGAATGTAATTCTACTGGG